>CAIKBU010000001.1 GCA_903825765.1 uncultured Actinomycetes bacterium
CGAGCACGCCGCGCATCAACTCGATGCCGACGCGCGCAACGGGGCCGAACGTCTCATTGAGACGGCCAAAGTCAACGGCGAGTCCCTCGTTGAGCGCAGCCGTGAGCAGGGACGGGCGATTGTCGATCAAGCGACCGAAGCCCGTCGCGCGATTTTGAACGACTTGGCCATCAAGCGCAAGGCCCTCACCATACAAATTGAGCAACTGCGGGTCGCCCGTGACACCCTGATTACGTCAGTGCAGGGTGTTCGCGACGACGTTGACGACCTCCTCTCGACGCTGGCCTCCTCCGATGAACTCGCACGGCAGGCGGCCATTGAAGCACTTCGCCTCCGTCCCTCGGTGCCGGAGCCTAGTGAGGCGGAAATCGCCGCCGCGGCGCCATTGCGTGACGTGCCCGAGCCGGTGCTCACCCCGTTGCCGAAGTCGTCCTCCGTGCGAATCTTGCCGGCCGAGGATGTCACCGCACCGACGCCCATTGTCGAAAGCGCTCCCGCTGTCGCTGACACCACGTCAAAGACCGCTCCGAAGACCGCTGCTCCGGCGCCCAGCGCCACCGACGTTGACGCCGATGTTGATACTGGTACTGACGTCGTGAACGACATCTTTGCGCGTTTGCGCAAGGCGACGCTCGAAGAGCGTGGGGCAACGGCCGCCACGCCGAAGAAGGCGGCGGCTCCCAAGATCGACGCGCCAAATGGCGAGTTGTTCGTGCGCCGCGACGCGGCGATTGAAGAAGTGTTGAGTGTGCTGACGCGCAAGGTCAAGCGGGCCCTGCAAGACGACCAGAACATGGTGCTCGAGCGACTGCGCGACACCGCGGTGGGCGACCTCGAAGACGAACTCACCCAGCGAGCCCGTTACGCCGAAGCGGCGCGCGAGACATTGTCCGACGTCGCCACGGCCGGCACGGCCTTCGCATCCGCCGAGACGGGCGTGACACCCGGTGTCGTCGACCCGGCGGTCGTCGACGAATGTGCGGCCGATCTCGCCGTCACCATTGTGGTGGCGTTGCGGAAGCGGATCCTGGCTGATGGCAATGGCGACGCGAGCGAACGAGCCAACGCGGCGTACAAAGAATGGCGTGGCGCTCGGGTCGAGCGTCTCTGCACCGACGTCGCGCGACGCGCGTTTCACGTCGGGGTGACGCAGAGCGCCGTGGGTCGACACGTGCAGTTCATCGTGGCCCCCAATGACGCGCCCTGTGATGCCTGCGCCCTCGACGCCACGGCGCCGCCGCGGGCCTACGGTCAAGCCTTCCCCAGTGGCTCGCTCTACCCGCCGCTGCACGCGGGATGCGCCTGCACCGTCCTGCCGCACTAGGACCCCATCGAGAGGCGTAGGCTCTGCGTATGAGCTCTACTCCCTCGGCCCTTCCTCGACGACTCGGACGATTTTCGCCTCGGGCCCTGGCGATCGGGGCCGCTGTTGTCCTACTGGTTATCTTTACGTCACTACGGTCACTCGCCATGTTCTGGACCGACCAGATGTGGTTTTCCCAGGCCGGCTTCGGTTCAGTCTTTACCACGGTGCTCGTCACTCGTATCGAGCTAGGACTCGCCTTTGGACTGTTCTTCTTCCTCTTGATGTGGGGAAATCTCATGCTCACCGATCGTTTTGGTGCGCGCGATCTGGCGTTCAATCCCGAGGATGAAGTGGTGCGTCGATTCCAGGCCGCGGTTCGTCCTCGCGCCGGCCGACTCTACGCCCTGGTCGCACTGGTCATGGGACTTATCGCGGGCCTCAACGCGTCGACGCAGTGGCAAACCTTTGCGCTCTTTCGCCACGCCACGTCCTTTGGCACCAAGGACCCGCTCTTCCACCTCGACGTCGGTTTCTACGTGTTCAAGTTGCCGTTTTACTCCTTCGTCGTCACCTGGCTACTGGTCTCGCTCTTTGTCACCTTGCTCGTCTCAGTGATGTTCCACTTTTTCAATGGTGGTATTCGTGCGGCGCACGCCACGTCTCGCGTGTCTCCTCGGGTTAAGGCCCACCTGAGCGTCATTGGTGCCGGTATCGCGCTTATGAAGGCCGTGGGCTACCTGCTTGCTCGTTGGCACTTGGCGAATTCGAGCAACGGTATCGTCCAGGGTGCGGGCTACACCGACGTGCACGCCCGTATTCCCGGACAGTCGATTTTGCTGTTCCTGTCACTCGCCGCGGCGGTGATTTTGCTCGTGAATGTCCGCCAACGGGGCTGGTCCCTGCCGGCCGTGGCGGTCGGCCTGTGGATGTTCGTGGCCCTCGTCATCGGGGTGGCCTACCCCGCAATTTTGCAGCAACTTAAAGTTTCACCCGCCCAGGCCAGTCTGGAAGCTCCCTATATCAAGCGCAACATCGCCGCCACGCTTGACGGTTTCGGTGTGAAAACCGTGGAGTACCACAGCTTCGCCGACCAGACAACGGTGCCGGCAACCGTCTTGAAAGCCGACGCCCCCACCTTGTCGAATATCCGACTCTGGGATCCGGCGAATCAGATTGCCCTGGCCACGGTGACGCGTCGTCAGTCCATTCGCTCGTACTACACGTTCAACTCGCTCACCGTGGACCGGTACCTGCTCCGTGGCAAGGTGTTGCCCGTCCTTATTGGCGCCCGCGAACTCTCCACGGAGAACTTGCCCTCGGTCTCGTGGGTCAATACGCACCTGCAGTACACGCACGGCGTTGGCGTCGCCGTGCTGGCGGCGAACCAGGTTGATTCGGCCACCGGAAACCCGGTCTTCAACGTCGCGAACGTGCCACCAGTGTCGTCATCGGGCATGCCGGCACTCACCCAGCCCGATATCTACTTCGGTTCGGGCCTGAGTGGTTGGGTCGTGGCTAATTCGAAGCAGAAGGAACTTGACTACCAA
Source organism: uncultured Actinomycetes bacterium (assembly GCA_903825765.1). Lineage (GTDB taxonomy): Bacteria > Actinomycetota > Acidimicrobiia > Acidimicrobiales > RAAP-2 > RAAP-2. The sequence continues at coordinate 2,854 of CAIKBU010000001.1, forward strand.
GTCAATAGTGGTCCCTCCGCGGGCACACCAGTGGAGACGAACTACGCCGGTAAGGGGGGCGTTGCCGTCGGGGGTCTGCTCAGTCGTTTCGCCTTGGCCCTGCGACTCGGTGACTTCAATTTCTTGATTTCGAACCAGATCACCCCACAGAGTCGCGTTCTCTTCGAGCGTGACGTGACGGCCATGGCTCAGAAGGCCGCGCCGTTTCTCTCCTTTGGCTCTACTCCCTATCCCGTGCTCGTGAACGGTGGGGTCGACTTCGTACTCGATGGTTTTACGACGTCCGACCAGTACCCGTACAGTCAAAACGTGAGCAACCTCAACGTGAGTGCGGGTGGGTTGCCGTCGAGTTACAACTACCTGCGCAACTCGGTCAAGGCAGTCGTCAACGCCTTCACTGGTCAGATCACGTTCTACGCGATTGACCCCACGGACCCGATTCTGCGCGCGTACGAGGCCGCGTTCCCCGGCGTCATCCACCCAATGAGCCAGATGCCCGCCACCATCGTCGCCCACCTGCGTTACCCGACCGAACTCCTCTCGGTGCAGGCCGCGGTGCTCGGCCGCTACCACATCACGTCGGCCAGTGCCTTCTACAACGCGTCGGACCGTTGGGAAGTCTCGCCAACGACCGGTGCCGGCACCCCGAGCCAGGCCCTGAACGTCTCGGTCTCGACCGACGCACAGGGGAACCCGATTGCCATCGGGTACGCGCCAATGCACCCGGTGGTGGGGGTGGGGTCATTGCCTCAGGCCTCGCACCAGCAGTTGCTTGAAACGTTGGCCTTCGTTCCGGCCGGCAATGCGGGCACCATTCAAACGCTAACCGCATTCATGGTGGCCACGTCCGACCCCAGCGACTACGGCCAACTCCACGTTTACGAAATGCCACGAGGGCAGAGTGTCACCGGCCCTGCGCAGGCTGACTCGGAAATTCAGGCCAATGCCGCGGTCTCGTCGATTATCACGCCACTCGACCAACACGGATCCCAGGTGCTGCTGGGCAATGACCTGCTCGTGCCACTGGATCAGAGTGTTCTCTATATTCGGCCGCTCTACGTGACCGCCGAGTCGAACTCGCTTCCCCAGTTGCGCTACGTGATCGCGGTGTTCAACCAGAAGGTCGTGATCGCTTCCACACTGGCGGGCGCTCTCAGTCAAGTCTTCGGTAGCGAAGTCTCGACCGGCGGCGGTGGTGGTGGCACTACCAAGCCGGGGCAGAGCGCCAACTACTACCTGACGTTGGCGAGTCGTGATTACGCCGCGGCGCAGGCTGCGCTTTCGGCTGGCAACCTCGGTTCGTACCAAGCCGACGTCAATGCCATGAACGCCGCACTCATCCAGGCGCAGAAAGCGCTCGGCACAAAGTAGCGAAGTGGCACGAGCCCAGTACTTGGTGTAGGATGGAAGTCCCAACGCGGGGTGGAGCAGTCTGGTAGCTCGTCGGGCTCATAACCCGAAGGTCGTAGGTTCAAATCCTGCCCCCGCCACCAAGTAGTAATACTGAACGCAACGAGACCCCAGGAATTTCCTGGGGTCTCGTTGCGTTTAGGGTGCTAACTCATCGCTGTGAGTCCAACTTGACTCAACAATGGCCTGTTCATCTGCACGGGTAGACCAGCCCTACACCCCCCAGACTTCGAGCCATTATGAGGCCCGTCGGGTAGGCACGCGGTTGGCAAAGACGTGAGCGAAGTAGTGCTCAAAGTTTGTGGTGGTGGTACATGCGCCATTGCAAGGGCGCTCCGCATGTCTCCTCAGGTCGGGCTCACGAGGACTACGAGAGGGAGTGGCCCGCGATGCAACCGACCACCCACGTGACCAAGTACCAAGTTGCTCTTGTCGCTGGCGAAAATCACACACTGAAAGTCTCCACTGCACCCAGTGCGAATGGATGTGTCAACCCGTACACTCGGTTGTTATGGAACAGCGCCCCCACCGCGTCGGACTCCTTGCCTACGGTGCAATTGGACATGAACACAACCACGCAGTGCAACAGACTGACGGACTCGAACTCGTGGCGGTGTGCGACACCAATCCGCAACGAGTCGAAGCGGCCCGAGTACTGGCCCCCCGTGCCGCGGCCTTTAGTGATGCGACCGACATGCTCGATTCGGGGCTCTTAGACATAGTTGTTATTTCAACACCGCCTAATAGCCACTACCAATGGGCGAAGGAGGCACTGCTGCGAGGCATTCACGTCGTCCTCGAAAAGCCCATGGCCCTTACCGCTGCCCAGTGTGACGAATTACTGGCGCTAGCTTCAGCTGCCGACCTCTTGCTCGTGGTGTACCAAAACCGTCGATTTGATGATGACTTTGTCACGATGCGCGAGATCATTCGTTCGGGCGAAATTGGCGATGTCTACCACTACGACAGTTTCGTTGGCGGGTACTCGCGGCCGTGCGACTACTGGCACTCGAACGCCGAAGTCTCGGGAGGCGCAATTTTCGACTGGGGGAGTCACCTGATCGATCAGATGATGAACATCCTTCCCGATGAGGTGGCGCACGTGAGTGGGCAGAATCACAAACGAGTGTGGACCCACGTCACGAATGCGGATCACGCCCACGTCACCGTGACCTTCACTTCGGGAAAGCAAGCAACGTTTGTCTACTCGGACCTGGCGGCCGCTCGAAAGCCCAAGTTCTACGTTCTGGGCACCGAAGGCGCCATCATCGGTGACTGGGACCCCGCGGCGGAACCGGCGGTCGCCGACCTCCCGGCGATTCTCACCGTCCATCACGTTGATGGCTCGTCGCGGCGGGCGCAGCTCCAACCGCTCCCGCCCTACGCGTTCCACCGCTCCATTGTCGAGTACCTCAACAATGGCGTGCCGATGGAAGTCACCGCACTGCAGTCGCGCGATGTGGTGGCAATCATGCAAGCGGCCGAAGAGTCGGCGACGCAGAATGCCTGGCCCGTGACGACCGTGCTCCGACGGTCGCAGGCGTGATCAACTGGGGCTTCCTGGGCGCCGGCTTTGTGGCCAGTCGAGGTATGGCTCCCGCCGTGCACGCGTCAAGGGGCGCCGCCCTGTACGCCGTCGCTAGCCGTGACGAACAACGTTCGGCCTCACTGGAACCCAAACGAGTGCACGCCACGTATGACGATCTCCTGGCCGACGAAACCGTGGACGCCGTCTACATCAGTTTGGCGAACAATCAGCACCGCGAGTGGGTGACGAAATCGCTCGAGGCCGGCAAGCACGTGCTCTGTGAGAAGCCTCTTGGGCTGAACGCGAGTGAAGTAGCCGCCATGTTTGACGTGGCGGAAAAGAACGACCGACGTCTGGTTGAAGCGGTATGGGGACGGTGGCACCCCCGCTTTGTCCGCTTGGTGGACGCGGTGACGAGTGGGGAGATTGGTGCGATTGAGCACATCGAAACGGCCTTTACGTTCACCTCGGAAATGACGGAGAACTACCGTCTCAACCCATTAATGGGTGGTGGCGCGCTGCTCGACGTGGGTTGCTACCAAGCGCACGCCTGGGTCGCTCTCACCGACGGTGCCCCTGACCTCGCCATTGCGAAACTCGAACGCACCGTCGGGCCCACGGGCGTTGACTTGACCACCGACGTCAGCGTTCGCATCAACCAGACGATCACCGCACATGCGGTCAGTTCGTTCACTCTTGCGAGTCAGCAGCAGTTCATCATTCACGGATCGCAGGGTCACATTCGGACGGCGGTTGGTGAGTCCTTCACCACCTGGAACGAACCAAGTTCGTTGGTGATCAACGACAGAACCGAAGAGTTCCCCACTGCCAATGCTTTCGTCGAGATGGTTGAACAGGTGAGCGACGTCATCAACGGGGCCGGTGGCTGGGTCGTGTCGAGCGCGGACTCACTACGAGTCGCGGCCATTCTCGAGACAATTGCCCAGTTCCCGGACTCTCGCTGAGTAGTTGGGAGTGGCAATCGTCTATTAGTCGGGAATAAGAGTTCTGAGGAGTGAGACGCTTGGCGAGATACCGCCGACCGCGCGATACTCGCGGGATGAGCGACCCCGCCCCTTATCTGCCACCGAACGGTTAACGCCAAAAATTCATTCTTCCGCCACCTACCGTAGGCCTGCGATTAATTAGGTGTGGGTTAGATGAAACCATGAAACTACACACTTCACCTTCGTGGCGCCGCACAGCGTCGCTCACGGCCGCAGTTGCTGTTGCATCACTATCCATCGTCAACATCGGTACCGCGATGGCGTCACACGCCTCGGTGCCCACTATCTTGTTGTACAACGCGCAGGGCTACGGCGATAAAGTCGCCGCCGCGTTCAACGCGACCAACCCTGGCTTCAAGGTTGTCCCGTACGATGACTCAACCGGCCCACTCTTCACCAAAATCCAGGCCGAGATGGCTGCGGGAAGTCCGAAGTGGGGTATCTTCTGGGCCGACGGAGCAACCGAGTTTGCCGCGCTTGACAAGTTGCACGCGTTAGCGACGAACATTGTCCCAAAGGCCGCGTCGTACAACGCAGCCGGCATGAGCAATGTCCCCGCCGACGGCAGCTTTGCTCCGACCGGTCTGACGGTTTCTGGCGCGCTCTGCTACGACAAGGTCGCCGCTACGGGCGTTACTCTGCCATCGAAAGTGAGTGGACTTACGTCACTGCCCGCAGGCATCTTGGGTATGAACGACCCATCGCAGTCGGGCCCGACGTTCCCCTTGATTGCTGGTGTGATGGCTCACTTGGCTGGCATCACCGCTTCAATGAAGCCAACCAACGCACAGATCTTGGCGGCCGTCAATGACGGTGAGAACTTCTACCTGAAGCTCAAGAAGAACGGTCTCCAGGTGCACCCGACGAATGGACCAACCCTTGGCGCCATGGAGTCCAACCCCGCTACCCTCGATGCCGCGACCATTCAGTCGTCAGCTTGCTACGGTGACATTAACGCCAAGCCGAAGTCCTACTGGCCTACCGGTGCAGTGAAGTACCTTGACTACTCGGTCGCGCTGCCCTCGAACCTTGGCATCGACGCGAAGTTGTCACCAGCGTTGCAGGCCGACGCCAAGAAGTTCGTGGCCTACGTGTTGACGACCAAGGGTCAGTTGGCAATGCAGCACGGTGACCCCTACGGTGACGGGCTGTTCTGGCCAGTGATCAAGGGTGTTTCACCCGAGTCGTACCTGCCGAACTACTCAGTGACCAGGGCCTATGCCATCAACCCCTACGTCTGGGGTCCGCTGGAAAACACGATCAACACGTGGTTCACTCAGAACATCGTTAACTGATTTACCCGTTTCGCGCAGTCGCTGCCCCGGCCACGATTCCGTGGTCGGGGCAGCGACGTATTCTGAAGGTTCCCATGACACAATCACGGCTGAGTCGACCAGACCACTGGCGCACCCGCTTGGGGTCCGTCACGGTGTGGCTAGTCCTGCTTCTGCTCATCATTGTGCCGGTGGGCTGTTTCCTTGCGGTTGGCGTGTCGCCGAAGCTCTTCGGACTTGGGCCGCAGTGGTGGACCTGGTCAACTATTCGGTCCACCTTTACGGGGTACACCCGTAAGGGGATGGTTGATTCACTGCTTGTCTCTAGCTCGTCCGCCGTCTTGGCGGTGGCGGTGGCGACCACCATGGCGTGGTTAGTGCACCGCACCAACCTTTGGGGTCGTCGCTTCTGGTCGGCGGCGATGTGGGTACTGATGCTGGTGCCCACGTGGATGACCACGTTGGGGTGGATTGATGTTCTCCAGCCCGGAGAACTCGCCACGGCTCTCGGATGGCATTCGCTGTTTCTGTATCACCATTTTTTTGGTCCCGACGGCATCATTTTTGTCCTCACCACTGCGGCCCTCCCGTTTTCGTACTTCATAATCTCAGTCGGGATGCGCGGACTCGGCTCAGAGTTCGAAGACGCCGCCCGGGTTCACGGAGCATCACGAGCGCGCGCGCTGCGAACGGTGCTTCCGATCATCGCACCGGCGCTGCTCTCGGCATTCGCCATTAGCTTTGCCGAGTCAATGAGTGACTTCGGCGTGGCCTTTACGCTGGGATCGGGTGCTCACTTTCCAATCGCGACGTACGTGCTGTTCAATGCCATCTACTCGTTCCCCGCTAACTTTCCGGTGGCTGCGGTTATCGCCGCCGTGTTGATCCTTTCGACAGTGCCGCCGGTGTATCTGCAATCACGCGTGATGCGTGGTCGCTCCTACGCAGTGCTCAGTGGTCGTACGAGGGGCGTCCGTCGGCATCAATTCACGCCCTGGGCGAGAGCGGGCGTTACCGCGGGCGTCGCCGTCTTCATGTTCCTCGTGCTGGGACTGCCGCTGACGGGGGCGGTGACGAGTTCGTTCACCAATACGGCGAGTTTCTTGACCCCGACCGGCGTGCACTGGACGCTCGATTCCTATCGGCAAATTTTTAACGCGCCACCCGCTTTCACGGCATTGGGCGGACCGCTCCTGACCTCGAACGAACTGGGCCTGCTCGTGGCCTCCGGTACGGTCGTAATCGCACTGGTGTTGGCCAAGCGCTTAGCGTCCCGGACCAGTGGCGCGGCGCAACGCATTATGGACTCGTTCCTACTCGGATCGGTGGCGATTCCGGGCATCGTCCTGGGTATCGGGTACATATTTTTCTACGACCAGCGCTTCATTACCCAACACGTTGTTGACCTCTACGAAACTCTGCCACTACTAATCATGGGTCTTATTGCCTCGGCGACGCCGGGTCAGGCTCGACTGCTCACTGGACCGGTGGCTCAGATTCAGTCGTCATTATCAGAAGCCGCCCGCGTCCACGGAGCGTCGCGCTGGCGGGCCTGGCGCACAACGTCACTGCCACTTCTGTCACGCGCCATTGTCTGGGCATGGTTACTTACCTTCACCAAGACCATTTCTGAGCTCGCCATCGCACAGATTCTCTATCAACCTGGTCACGAACCCGTATCGGTGACCATCGAGACGTACCTCGGTACTATTTTCGCCACCATCGGCTCAGCGGCGACGGTCCTGACGCTGGTCGAAATGTTAGGAGTCATCGTGATTGTCCTTACCCTGTTCCGCCTCGTGACACCACGAGGATGGCGCCGCATTGGCGAGTCGGTGGTGCCCTCGTGAGTGCGTCATCAATTCGCATTGACCAGGTGTCCAAAGTGTTCGCGGGCAAGACCGCCCTCGAGAGCGTCTCGCTCGATCTCGCCCCAGGGTCGTTCACGGTCTTACTGGGACCTTCGGGTTCGGGTAAAACGACACTGCTGCGCTGTCTCGCCGGTATCGAACGTCCCAGCGCCGGCACCATCGCAATTAATGACGTCGTCGTCGCGAGCGACCGCGGAGTGGCTGGTCCCGAGAAGCGCAACCTCTCAATGGTGTTTCAGGACTACGCCCTCTGGCCGCACCTCACGGTGCAACAGAACGTGGCCTACCCGCTGGCGGGGGCGTCACTGTCGAAGTCCGCACGTCAATCGCGGGTAGCGATGCTGCTCGAGCAAGTCGGCATTGCCCATCTCGGCGAGCGATACCCCAATGAACTCTCCGGTGGCGAGCAGCAACGGGTTGCGCTGGCACGAGCCCTCTCGGCCGAGGTGGGCCTCGTACTCTTTGATGAGCCACTGTCAAATCTGGATGCGGACCGCCGCGAACAGCTGCGCATCGCCATCGCAACGCTGACGCGCGAGTCGGGGGCGACCGCCGTGTACATCACACACGACCAGTCTGAGGCGTTCGCCCTGGCCGACAACGTCGGTGTGTTGCGACACGGGCGCCTCGTGCAGTTTGGCTCACCGGAGACGATCTACCAGCGCCCGGCCGACGCCTTTGTCGCCCGATTCACCGGCGTCGCCGGGGAGTTACCCGTGGCGTCGTGGTCAGTGAGCAACGTCGAGAGCGCACGAGTCGTGGTGGCCCTGGCCGGGGCCCCCGTACTGTCGGCCATCATGGGCGTAGGACTCACGCCGAATTGCCGAGCGACCCTACTCGTTCGGCCAGCTGCCGTGAGTATTGAACACGAGTTAAGCGAGAATGGCATTCGGGGAACCGTGCGTGACACCGCCTTCACTGGCCGGGGCTACGAGCACGTGGTGGCGCTGCACGACACGGTAGAATTGTCCAAGGTGTTCGCCACCGAGCGATACGACCGAGGGTCAATCGTCTCGCTTCGCTTTGATGTACACGCCATGTTTTTGATGCCCACTACTGAAGGATCACTGCCATGATTGGTGCCACTGTCTCATCGGGGATTGTTGTCCTCGTCGGCGCGGTCTTTTTGGCCTGCGCAGTCGAGATGGTTGAGGCACTCACCATTGTGGTGGCCGTTGGTCACACCCGTGGCTGGCGCTGGGCCCTTGAAGGGGTCATCGTTGCCTTGGTTGTCCTCGGGGCCCTTGTGGGGGTCTTCGGCCCGGCCCTCATCCACGTGCCCCTATCGTGGCTGCGCCTCATCGTGGGTGGTGTGTTGTTGATCTTTGGTTTGCAGTGGTTGCGCAAGGCAGTCCTCCGCGCCAGCGGTCTCAAGGCCAAACATGACGAGGACGCTATTTACGCCGAAATGGTGGCCGAACTGCACGCCGCGCCTCAGGCCACGTCGCGTGACCAGATCGCCTTCATGATGGCCTTCAAGGGCGTCTTTTTGGAAGGACTCGAAGTGGTGGTCACGGTACTGACGCTGGGAACGTCCGCGCACCGGCTGGGTCTCGCGAGTGCCGTAGCGGGTGGCACCGTTGTGCTGGTCGCCGTCGTGGGCGCCGTAGTCGCCAAACAGTTGTCGTCGGTGCCCGAAAATGCGATGAAGACCACCGTTGGCGTCATGCTTATTTCCTACGGCACCTTCTGGGCGGGCGAGGGGCTTGGCATCCACTGGCCCGGGAGTGACGGATTCTTAGCGCTTCTGGTCGTGCTGTACGGCGTCGCCACCTATGGCGTTGTCCTCCTGACCCGGCAAGCGGCACGAACGAAGGTGGCGTCATGACCCAGGTGCTCAAACTCATTAAAGCGTTCGGCCGATTCTGGTGGGATTTCCTCGTGGGTGACACGCCGGAACTCTTTGTGTCGACGTTGGTCATTCTGGCCGCGACCGCTCTCCTTAGTCGGGGGCATCACGCGGGCTACGCCGCCGAAGTGATCTTGCCACTCCTCGTTGTGTTGTCGCTGCTGTGGAGCGTTCGAAAGAGCTGGCCGAAGCGCTAACCGTTCCGTACGGGGACAGGGCTTGCGACTAGTATTCGTAGCGATGTTCGAGTAGGAAAGAGTGCCGTGCCCGTCCTCGTAGTTGGTCCTCCTCACGCGGGGGTTGAGGTGATGACCGCATTCCTCGGTGCCCTCGGCATGGCGTCGTGCACCCCGACCCAGCAATCCGTCTTGAGCGACATTGCCACCGAGGCGCTCCAGGCCCTCGGTGGACGAGCCGACTGTCCGCCGACGCTGACTGCGAACAGCCCAACGACACTCGCTCCCTTCGTTGAACGGGTATCGGTACTGCTGAGCGAGGCGTTTCGGGACCGTCACTACGTCATCGGAGTCGACGCCGGTGCGCTCGTCACCACTCTGTGGCGTCGGGCGCTTCCGGGGTCGGTCGCGGTGGTGGTGATGGTGCGGGACCCCGAGGACGTGGCCCAGGCCGCCGTGGTCCGTGACGGACTCTCCGTGCCCATCGCCCTAGCGGTCTGGCACCAGAACTCGGTGACGACGTTGCGTGAACTGACGGAGGCGCCCGTCATCGTCGTGGACTACCAGGAATTTGCCGAAGATCCGTTGAGCGTCGGAGCCGACGTGGCTGACACGCTCGGTGCGTGGGGATTTCTTGATCCCTCATCCTCGGTGGCCGACGCCGTCGAGTCCAGTGCGGTACGCTCTGATCCCCACCGCGTGCCGCTGGTCACCGAGACGGCGAAAGTGCGTCGTGCCCCTCGGCGACTGTACAAGCAGATGGTCGCGCTCGCGGGGGCGTCATCATCCTTCGCCCCCGGAAAACTCGAGTCAGCGCCGTGGTGGATGACCACGCTGCTCGACGAACGCCGCTCCTCACTCGTTCACGAGCGCGAAGCCGAAGCGCTGTGTCAGCAAGCAATCGACGTGGTCCGCGAGGCGCTCGTCCGCGCGAATCAGGACCGCACCTCGGTCCTGATGGAGCACGCCTTCGTCGTGGGCGAGCGCGATACCGCGAGCGACCAACGCGACGCGCTGCACGCCGCACTCGAAGCACTCGAGCTCGAGCACGCCGACGCCCTGGGTGATCTGGCGGACGTCCGTACTCGACTGGTCGCCGTTCAAGAACGCTACGAGCGGCTACAACGGCTGCAGGCCTTTGCCCGGATGCGCTGGTGGGCCCGCTTTGTCCGCGAGCTTCGCGACTAGCGCTTCACTACCGCGGTTCCGCAGGCCGGGCAGAAATTAAGGCCGCCCTGCAGGAGTTTTCCGCACGCGACACAAAACTGCTCACCCTGGGGCGTGCCGCCCCAGACCGTCGTGGTGGCGCCGGCTGCGGCGTACGGATTGTCTCCTACCTTGGTGGGCAGGCACCACAGGTAGATGTCGTAGAAGGGGACGAGTATCCACCATCCAGAACGCCCCACGTCGTGGTTACGACGGACCGAGACGGCCAGTGACGGCAGAAAAACGGCGAGGTAGAGCACGAAGGCGAGACCGGGCACGAATAAGCGGAAGAGTTCGTAGGCGACCACGGTGAAGAGGCGGAACCACCAAAATTCACTGCGGCTCGCCGTGCCCTTGAAGTCGGCGTACTTCGTGAAACAGATTTGAATGGACTCACTAAATGACATCACGGACTCCTTGGTCGTCGCTTTTAACGGTAGTCGAATGGGGCGGACGGGGGAAGTTGCTAGAGCGATCGGTATCGCCGCAGCGCCACGAGGCTCCAAAATCCCTCGACGAGTCCGAACGGCCAAACGCCCGCCATAAAGCCGTAGAGGCTTGAGGCGAGGCAGCCAATGGCGAAGCCGGCGACGTAGCGCTTGTCCCGGGCTTCGAGGGCGTACATGACCATCATGAACGTCACGGCCGCCACACCGTAGAGAGTGAGGCCGTTCATCCCGTGGTGCGAAGACCGGTGGCGACGGCATTGATGGTCAGAAGGAGCGCCCGTTCCGTGTCCTTGCTCACACTGCCCTCGCGACGCTCGTTTCGAGCGGCCTCGAGCAGCCCGATTTGGAGGAGTTGCAGGGGGCGCAGGTGGTCGTCTCGGGTGTCTTGAATGGCGGCAGCGGCCGGCTGATTGCCGAGCAAACTCGACTGGCGCGTGACCCACAAGACTTCCTCTTTCGTGCGCTCATACTCCGCCTCAATCGCTGCGAAGAGGTAGTGCAATGAGGGATCGACGAGTTGGCGAACGTACTCGCCGGCAATAGTCAGGTCAGTTTTGACGAGGGCCGTTTCAACGTTGTTGAGGAAGGTGGAAAAGAATGTCCACTCCTGCACCATCTGACGGAGGTCGTCGCCGTGGCCCGATTCACGGGCGGCCCGCAGTCCCGTTCCCACCCCGTACCAGCCCGGCACGATCTGGCGAGATTGGGTCCAGCCAAATACCCACGGAATTGCTCGCAGGGTGTCGAGGGAATCGTCTCCGGTTACTCGTTTGGCGGGGCGTGAACCCATGTGCAAACTGGCGAGCTCGGTGACGGGGGTCGATTGGGTGAAGTAGGCGGGCAGCTTCGGGTCCGTGACGAGGCCGCGGTAGGCCACGAGTGACGCACCCGCCACCGTGTCCATGGTCTCGTTCCACCGCTCGAGTTGGTCGGGGTCGACCCAGGGCTTAGCGTGAAAGAGCGACGCTTCCCACACGGCGGCGAGCAGGTGTTCGAGGTGATCGCGGGCCAAACTGGGGAGGAGGTACTTGTCAGAGATGACCTCGCCCTGTTCGGTCAGTTTGATGGAGCCGCGCAAGACACCGTAGGGCTGGGCGAGAATGGCGTCGTGGGCGGAGCCGCCACCGCGCCCCACACTGCCACCTCGACCGTGGAAGAGGCGCAGCGTGACGTCGTGACGAGCGGCGGCATCACGCAGTTGCCGTTCGGCCCGGTGGATGGCCCACTGTGATGCTGCGATGCCGGCGTCTTTGTTCGAGTCCGAATAGCCGAGCATGATTTCTTGTACGTTGCCGCGCAGGTGCACCAGTGACCGGTACGCCGGTATCGAGAGGAGGGCGTCGAACAGGTCACCGGCGTGCTCGAGCTCTTCGAGTGTTTCGAACAGTGGTGCGAAGCCAATACGAGCCACGCCGCTCGCGAGGTCAACAAGGCCCGCTTCGCGAGCCAGCACCACGGCGGCCAGAACGTCGTCGACACCCTTGGTCATGGAAATGATGTACGTCTCGATGGCGTTGGCGCCGAAGTGGCTCAGCACTTCTCGAATGGCCACGAACGTGTTCAGCGTGCGTAGTGGGAAGTCGCTGAGCGGGGCAGGTCCCGAGAAGAGCGGCCGACGCGAGAGCAGTTCGTGCGCGAGGCATTCAACGCGCTGGGCGGGGGTCAGTTTCTCGTACGGGGTGTCGAGCTCGCCGAGGCGGTCGAAGAGCACCGCGAGGGCGTCGTGGTGTTTGCCCGCGTGTTCGCGGACATCCAGGGTGGTGAGCGTAAGTCCAAACGCGGCCACGGTAGCGATGCTTCGTTCCAGGGTGCCCCGGGCGAGGAGTGAGGAGCCGTTGGCCACCAGTGAGTCGTGAATGACCATGAGGTCGGCAAGGAGCTCCTCCGACGAGGAGTAGTCGTAGCCGTCACGGTGACGGGTGCGCTGTTCCATACGACGTTGGGTGGCTTCGAGTTTGACTCGGATGCACGTCAACTTGAGGCGGTACGGCTCTTCGGCGTTGACGCGAAGGGTACGTGGATCGAGGGTGAGGCGCTCGAGGTCGTGGTCCAGCGACTCACGGAGCGCGTTGGAAATACCCACGTGTTGCATCGAGACGGAGATTTCGTCAACCAGTCGACCGAGCATCGCGCGCAGCGCCCGTACCGACACCGAGAGAGCGAGGTCCACAACGGCGGTGGTGACTTCGGGGGTGACGAAGGGGTTCCCATCGCGGTCACCACCAATCCACGAGCCGAACGTCAACGGACGGTCATTCGGTGCGTGTTCGACGCCGAGTTGCCCCACGACACTGGCGAACTGCTCGAGCACGTCCGGCACGATGGCGCGCATCAAGTTGTCGACGTACGAGAGAGCGTTGCGAGCTTCGTCGAGCACTTCGGGGCGGTCGAGCCGCAGTTCGTCAGTCTGCCAGAGCGTGTCGAGGAGTTCGGCGGCCCGACGATTGCGCATAGGTGCCTGGAGGCCCGACACCGTCCCGTACGACTCGTCGAGGAGTGTGGAGAGTCCGCGCAATTTAAGGAGAACGCTCCGGCGAGCGGCTTCGGTGGGGTGGGCCGTGAAGACGGGGCGTACGTCGATCGAGGCGAGCGTGGCGGCCACTTCGGCGGCCGTGACCGTGCCGTCGTCGAGCCCTTGTCGGGTGAGGGCCGCGACGCGAGCCAGCGGACCGTCATCGTTGGCCCGTCGAGCCCGACTGCGACGGGCTTGGTGCGTCTGCTCGGTCACGTTGGCCAGGTGAAAGTACATTGAGAACGCGCGCACCAACTGTGACGCAGTGTGCGTGTCGAGTCGCTGCACGAGGGCCCCGGCAGTGGCGACATCGGTCGCGGTGCGAACTTCCTCGATAAGCGCCACAAACTCGTCGGAGGTTTGTCGACGAAGCGTGTCGTCGAGTAACGCCTGCAGGGCGGTGAAGTCGGCATTCATTTCAGTGCGGTCATCATTCACGGGGGGAACCGCCGGCGTCGTAGTCACAGACTAGAGGTTACAAAACTTCAGAACAGCGCAACCACTGCGAAACAAACTCTTCACACGCTCGTTAGCGGTAGTGCGGGGGTGTCTCGTGATGATCACGTCGCACTCGACGGAGTTCTTCTTGGAGGCGCTCCACCTCAGCGCGAAG
>CAIKBU010000002.1 GCA_903825765.1 uncultured Actinomycetes bacterium
GCGAGCAGCGGGACGACTACTTGGTCAGAAGTTCCGTCGCCAGCCCGTTCTGATGGTCGCCGTTCTGGTCCTCTAGTCCTTCTCGGGCTCGCCGTTGCCGGCGTTGGCCCGACCAGTGCGGTAGAAGGACTTCGTGCGAATTTGTTCGTCACTCAGGCCTCGATCGCGTAGGGCGACGGCGATTGTCTTGACCACCGAGAACTCGGCAAAGAGGTACGCCTGACCGAGGTGCTCGGGAAAGTCAAAGGCACTCAGGCCGGTCAATAAGCCCGTGGGATCGTGGTAGTCGCGGCCCTGTCGTTCCACGAAAATACCGGTCACGCCGAGTCCTTCATCGAACGTCGCGGTTCGGGCATCATCCATGGTGTCTACTTCGACAATGAAGATGGCCTTGCCCGGCACCTCGATTGCCTGGGCCATCCGGTAGAAGGACGCGAGTCCGGTGGTGTCACCAATAAAGAGATGCCAATCGGCCACCGCGTCGAGCGTGATTTTGCCGCGGGGGCCAACGACGTCGACCTCATCGCCAGGCTGGCAGGTGCGGGCCCACTGGGCACCCGGGCCGTCGTGGTTCGTGGCCACCCACAAGGTGATCGTGTTTTCTTCGTCGTCGCGGTGGCGCACGCTGTAGCGGCGACGGGTGGGCCGCCCTTCGTTGTCGTGCACGAGCACCATCACGTCATTGCCCGGTTCGCCCCCGAGGGCGGCGTTGCCGCCCAGGACGACTTCGTGGAGGTATGGGCTCAACGAGGTGGACTTTCGCACTTCGACTACGGCGGCTTGGACATTGAGCCGTTGGGCGAGTTGCTGCGAGGTGGGGTCGAGAGGGCGAGACACAGAACGTAGATTACACAGAAGTCGCCCAAAGCGAACACCAGTTCGGTATCGTTGAGGGGTGGCCACTGCACGTTCTTCAAAACCCGCACCGAAGCGTGCTCGCGCCAAACAGGCGGCGAAGCAAGAAACGCTGTGGGCCCGTCACGAACGTGACATTTGGATTGTGGCCTTCTTCGTACTCGGTGTCTTTGGCTTGCTCGCCGAAGCGGGGGCCCTGGGCCCCGTGGGTCACGTCATTGCCGCCGCCCTCGCCAGTGCTGTCGGTCTGGGGAGATTTGCCCTCACCGGGTCTCTGGTCGTTCTGGCGGGCGCCTTGGTGCTGGGTCGAGTCGGATTCGAACGAGCTCGATTCACGTGGGGCATTGGTCTCTTGGTGACGGCCGTCAGCGGACTGAGCGACAGTGCGAGCGATCACCCCGCCTACGGCGCGTCCAGTCACGCCCTTGGTCGGGCTGGTGGTTGGCTGGGCATTGCAGTGGGTGGATCGCTGCGGCACTGGCTCGGCTCGGTGGGTGCGAGCGTGCTCCTCATAGCGGTGGGCATCGTGGGCGTCATGTTCGCGACGTCGACGGGACTTCGCGTGATTGTGGCGGCCGTGACCGCCTTCCTCAAGGTCGTTGCTCGACGTGTCGCACAGTGGTGGACGTCGCGTCCAACGACGACACCCACGCCCGTGGCCCCCGAACCCGAGGCGAAGCCTCGGCGTCAGCGTCGTCCCGCTCCCGTGAAGGAGAGCGTCGATGAGGTCACCGCCGACTCGTCACCTCCGGAGGGGGATCCCTACGAAGCGTCGTACGAACCGGTCGAGGAAAAGACCCCCAAAGTTGCCGCACCTGCCCAGGCCGTGGTCAGTACCGGTGCGTGGACGCTGCCGCCCATGTCGTTGTTGACCAGAGTCAAGGAGCAGCGCCAGGACCGTGACGCCATTGAGGCCGCGGGCGCCGAACTTGTGGAGGCACTGACCGCCCACGGTGTGGACACCACGTTGGTGGGCTTCACGGTTGGTCCGACGGTGACGCGCTACGAACTCGAACTTGGACCCGGGGTTAAGGTGTCGCGGGTAACGTCGCTCAATCGCGACATTGCCTACGCCATGGCCACGCCGGACGTGCGTATCTTGGCCCCAATTCCTGGTCGCTCGGCCATTGGTGTCGAGGTGCCGAATCGCCAACGGACTTTGGTGGTGCTCGGTGACCTGCTCGCCACCGAGGAGGCCCTCAAGGCGACTCATCCGCTCGACGTGCCGATCGGTCGAGATATTTCGGGCAAGACCATCGTGGTCAACCTCGGAGAGATGCCGCACGTCTTGATTTCGGGTGCGACCGGCGCCGGAAAGTCCTCGTGCATCAACTCACTCATCACGTCACTCGTTATGCGAGCCACGCCCGACGTGCTGCGTCTGTTGTTGATTGACCCGAAGCGCGTGGAAATGGGCCAGTACAACGACCTGCCGCACCTGCTCGCCCCGGTCGTAGTCGACCCGAAGAAGGCCGCGGGCACGTTGCACTGGGCCGTCAAGGAGATGGAGCGTCGCTACGACATTCTCGCTGAGAGCGGCGCCCGAGACATCACCAGCTACCAGCAGATGATTGCCCGTGGCGAACTAAAGCCCATTCCGAGTATTCGAGAAGAGGTTGCCGACGCCGTGGAGCGTGCGACGGGGCTTCCTTCCGACGTGCCGCCAACACCGGAGCCGGAGTCCTTCCCCTATATCGTCATCGTGGTCGACGAGTTGAACGACCTGATGATGGTCGCCGCTCGTGACGTGGAAGAGTCGGTCGTGCGTATTGCCCAGATGGCCCGCGCGGTCGGCATTCACCTCGTCTTGGCGACGCAGCGGCCCTCGGTCGACGTGATTACCGGCGTCATCAAGGCCAACGTCCCTTCACGTATGGCCTTTGCGGTGTCGTCACTTGCGGACTCTCGGGTAATCCTCGACCAAGCCGGTGCTGAACGCTTGATTGGTAAGGGTGACATGCTCCTCGTCACTGCGTCGAGCAACATCGCTCGACGTCTCCAGTCACCGTGGGTCTCCGAAGAAGAGGTGCGCAAGGTGGTCGAGAATTGGAAGGCCCAGGGCGGGCGCCGCGAGACCGTCATCGCCCTCGACGTTCCTGTTCGTCTCGAGGGGGGCTCGTCGAACGCCACCGAGGATGACGATGACGAACTCCTGCGTCAGGCCCGTGACTTGGTGATTCGCACCCAGTCGGGTTCGACGTCGATGTTGCAACGCAAACTGCGCGTGGGCTTCGCCCGCGCCGGACGACTGATGGACCAATTGGAGCAAGAACACGTCGTGGCTCCCGGCGACGGCTCGAAGTCACGCAAAGTACTCGTCACTCTCGACGAGTACGACCCGTCCGCGTTCTAGCGTGACACGCCCCACCACGTTTCGGGGTCGACTCCGCGCCGCTGGCCGTGGGGTGGGGCTGCGCCTCGTGGGTGTGATGGCCGGCACGGTACTCGCGGCGGGGGGCATCGTTGCGATGCAACTGCCACTCCTGCACCCCGCGGCCGCCGTTATGGTCGACGTTGGTTCGTTACCGCTCCACGCCACGGTGGCGTCACCCGCGTGGCCGGCGGTGGGGGAGAGTGCACTCGTAATTCCCCAACTCGGCGTCAACCAATCGACGTCGTCGGCGCCCCTCCCGATTGCGTCCCTCACCAAGATGATGACCGCGTACGTCGTCCTCGCCAAGCTGCCCCTGGCGCTTGGCCAAACGGGACCCTGCCTCGTCGTCAACGCCGCTGACCTCAGTGCGTATCAAGCGATGAAGGCGTCGGGCCAGTCATCAGTGGCAGTCGCCGTCGGGGAGCATCTGTGCGAGGCGGATCTTTTGCTCGGTCTCCTCGTGCACTCGGCCTCCAACTACGCCGCCATGCTGGCCGACTTGACGTGGGGAACGCAACAGGCCTTTATCGCCCAAATGAACGCCATGGCGCAGGCCCTCGGCATGTCCGGTACGCACTACAGCGACGTGTCGGGGTACCGAGCGAGCAATGTCTCGACCGCGAGCGACCAGGGGCGGCTCGCGGCGTTACTGATGGCGAACCCCATCTTCGCGACTGACGTCAACAACGCCAGCGTTGTGCTTCCGGTGGCCGGGCGAGTGAGCTCCTTCACGCCCTTCGTGGGACGCTACGGCGTTATTGGTGTGAAGTCCGGGCGCACCCAAGCAGCGGGTGGCTGCGACGTCATGGCCACCATGATGAGCTACGAAGGACAACCGACGCTCGTGATTGCCGTCGTACTCGGTCAGCGTGGCGGTGATCTTCTTGGTCCCGCCGGCGCGGCGGCGCTGTCGCTGTCGCAGTCCGTGACGCCCGATCGCATCACCGCGATTGTTCACCGGGGTGCTGTGGTTGGGCACGTCTCGTGGGCCGGGGCGACGACCCAGCTCGTCGTTCGTCGGGGACTCACGTTGCAGCCGTCGTGGGTCGCGCTCGGCTCGGACCCCGCACCGTACGGCTACCGAGTGACGCTTTCGCCCTTCGTCAAGCGTGTGCGCGCGAACGCCCAGGTGGGTCAACTTACGATCCAAAGTGGTGACACCTTCTTCACGAGGTCGGTGGTCGTGCGACGGGGGATTGGCCCCGCCACCTTGTGGCAGGACCTACGCTAGAACCTATGCGCGTTCGTGTTCCGGCCTCGTCGGCCAATCTCGGTCCCGGTTTTGATGCTCTCGGGGTAGCGCTGACCCTCTATATCGAGGTCAGTGTTTCTCCCGCCACCTCGTTCTCGTTGACGACTTCGGGCTTCGGCGCGGGTCTGTTTGACACGCCCGAGCACCTCGGCGCGGTGGTGGCTCGACGGGTCCTCGGGCATGACCGTTTTTCAATGCACGTGCACTCGGATATCCCCTTGTCGCGTGGCTTGGGGTCGTCGGCGTCGCTCGCTTTGGCGGCCGCGGCCGCGGCCGGCAGTGCCGACCCACTCAGCGAGGCCATCGTCGTTGACGGACACGCCGAAAATGCCGCTGCGTCGTTGCGTGGTGGTCTCGTTATCGCGACGTCGAATGGTCACGATGGGGCGATTGTTCGCGATCTCGCACTCGATCCCCGTTGGCGCTTCGTGGCAGTCATTCCCGATCAAGAACTGGCGACGGCCGATGCGCGTCGCGTCTTGCCCACCAGCGTTCCCTACCACGACGCCGTAGCCAATGTCGGGGCGGTCGGGCTGCTGATAGCGGGTCTCGCCAAGCAGGAAGACTTCGTCGCCTCCGCGATGGACGACTACCTCCACCAGCCCTATCGCATGGACTTACTACCCTTCGCGCGCCCCCTCCTTGCGCTCTTGCGCGCCGCCGGCGCCGCCGGTTCGTGCTGGTCGGGTGCCGGCTCAACGATGCTGGCCCTGGTGAGCGACGAAACGGCCGAGGTCGTCGCGGACGCCGCAACGACATTTTTGCGCACCGAGGGCGTGGCCGGTGTCGTCAAGATTCTCGATGCCGACCGGCGCGGGCTCGTGGTCGTGAATGAGTAACACTCACTCGCGCGGTGCCGTCACTGGTGCCGTTCTCATTGTGGCGGGTGCGGTGAGTATTCAGTGGTCCGCAGCTATCGTCGAGCCAGCGTTTCGGACGTTTACGCCGGCGGCGGTGAGCGCGTGGCGTTTCTTGTTCGGCGCCCTCATCTTGCTGGCCCTGACTCGCCCTCCGCTGCATCGCTGGCGCAAGGAGCAGTGGTGTAGTGCCGTGGCCCTCGGTCTCGCGGTGGCCTTCATGAACCAGTGCTTCTTTCAGTCAATCGCACGTATTCCGCTTGGTGCGGCCGTGACTATTGAGTTCCTCGGACCATTGACCGTGGCGGTAGTCGGGCAGCGGTCACGCCGTCACTTGGCCTTCGCCGGACTAGCGGCCGTGGGCGTCGTCTTCCTCGGCCACCCCGGTGGCCATTTGACCACCCTGGGTGTTCTCTACGGTCTCGGAAGCGGGCTGGGCTGGGCTGGGTACATCTTCGCGAACAAGCGAGTGGGCGTGGCCGCGCCCGGGTTCGGTGGTCTGGCGGTATCGATGACCGTGGCGGCGCTCGCGACGACACCCTTCTCAATGAGTTCACTCGCCGTCATGTCGTCACACCCGTGGCTCGCTGGTCGACTCCTGCTGGTGGCCGCTATGTCGATTGTCTTTGGCTTCGCCCTCGAACTCCAGGCCCTTCGCCGACTGACCGCCGCGAGCGTCGCCGTCTTGATGGCAATCGACCCCGCCGTGGCGTTCGTTCTGGGCTTTTTGGTGCTCGGCCAACGGGCGGGAGGCTGGGACTTGATTGGTCTGGTCTGCGTGGTGGTGGCCGGCATCGGCGTCACGTTCGATCAACGGGCGACGAGCACCACGGCGGAGACAAAAGCTGTCACGAATTAGGCTAGAGCGGTGAGCCAACCGAAAACCTTCGCGATTCGTACCTTTGGGTGCCAGATGAACGAACACGATTCTGAACGTCTCGCGGGCCTGCTCATGAGTAACGGTTTGGTGCCGGCGGAGTCCGACGCCGACGCCGACGTGGTGGTCTTCAATACCTGCACCATTCGTGAGAACGCGGACCTCAAGCTCTACAGTGCCCTCGGTCACCTGAAGGCTGAAAAAGAGCGCCGCCCGGGCATGCAGATTGCAGTGGGCGGGTGCATGGCGCAAAAGGATCGCGGCTCCATTCTCGAACGTGCCGACTGGGTTGACGTGGTCTTTGGTACGTATAACTTGGCCCAGGCGCCAGCGTTGCTGCGACGCGCCGCCGTCGAGGGTCCCATTGTTGACGTCTGGGACGCGCCCGATCACGCCGCCGCGGTCGACATGGCGCCCGCGCTCTACGCCGTTCGTGAACTGCCCTGGGCCGCCTGGATGACCATCCAGACGGGGTGCGACAATACCTGCGCCTACTGCATTGTCCCGTCCGTTCGCGGTGAGGAGATTTCGCGGCCCTTCGACGACCTGCTCCGGGAGGCCGAACTTCTGGCCGCCGCCGGGGTGACCGAGATCACCGTGCTCGGACAAAACGTCAATTCCTACGGGCGCGACATTACGAAGCGTCGCCCCCTCTTCGCGGACCTGCTTCGCGCCCTCGGCGACATCGACGGCATCGAACGTCTGCGCTTCACCTCGCCGCACCCCAAGGACCTGCGAGAAGAAACGATTGCCGCGATGGCCGAGACGGCCGCGGTCTGCAACCAACTGCACCTGCCACTCCAGTCTGGCTCGGACCGCGTGCTGACTGGCATGCGTCGTGGGTACACGGCGGAGCGCTACATGGAGCGCCTGGCGAGTGCTCGTGCGCTGGTGCCCGATCTGGCCGTCACGACCGACCTCATTGTCGGTTTCCCCGGTGAGACGGACGCCGAATTTGACGAAACGCTCGCCGTGGTCGCCGAGGCCGACTTTGACTCGGCCTACACCTTCATCTTTTCGCCTCGCGAGGGCACCCGTGCCGCCTTGATGACCGATGAATTCATCGACGACGCGGTCGTCAAGGAACGATTCGCTCGCCTCAAGGACGTGCTCGATCGCTCGGCACTTCGTAAGCACGAGGCCCGCGTGGGTCGTCGAGAAGAGGTCCTCGTCGAGGGGCCGTCGCGCCGTAATGATCAAGCCATCTCGGGCCGAACTCGCCAGGGTAAATTGGTGCACTTTCCGGTGACGGGAACGCCCGTGCGCCCCGGCGCACTGGTCGAGGTCGATATCACCCACGGCGCGCCGTACCACTTGCTCGGTGAACTCGTCTCGGTGCTGCGAGAGCCGAAGCACAAGCGTCGTATCCCCGTGGTTGCGTCGTGAGAAATCACGGCGGGATGGCGGTCGCGCTCGTTGGTCCGACGGCGTCGGGCAAGTCAGCCGTGGCGCATCAGGTCGCCAAGGACCTCCCCGGTTTCGTCGAGATTGCCTGCGTTGACTCAATGACGGTCTATCGCGGTATGGATATCGGCACCGCCAAGCCCAGCCCCGCCGAGCAAGCCGAAGTGCCGTACCACTTGCTCGACCTCGTCTCGGCGAACGAGGAGTTCACGCTGTCACAGTTTCAGGCGGCCGCGCGAGAATCGAGTGACGTGATTTGGGCCCTCGGGGGAGCGGTGCTGTACGTCGGGGGTACTGGCCTCTACGGGCGAGCCGTGTTGGACAATTTCGACATTCCAGGGCAGTTTCCGGAGGTTCGTGAGGCTCTTGAGACTCGACGCGACGACCTCGCAGTTCTCTACGCCGAGCTCCAGGCACTCGACCCCACCGCGGCAGCCACCATGGAGCCCACCAATGAGCGTCGCATCCTTCGGGCACTGGAGGTCTGCCTCGGGGCCAAGCGACCATTCTCCTCCTTTGGCGCCGGCATGCGTACCTACGGTCGGGAACGCGTGGTGCAGATTGGCCTCGACGTTGCGCTCGACACACTGGACGAACGCATTACCGCGCGATTTCGTCAGTGGATGGAGCAAGGACTACTGGAGGAGGTCGCGAGGCTGCGCGAAGGTGGCATGAGCCGCACCGCACGCCAAGCGGTCGGCTACCGCGAGTTGCTGGCCCACCTCGAGGAGGGGGTTGCCCTGGACTCGTGTGTTGAGGCGGCCATTACGCAGAGTAAGCGGCTCGCGCGACGACAGCGCTCGTGGTTTGGTCGTGACCCCCGTGTTCGGTGGATGACCAGCACTGATCAGGCCATGGAAGAAATACGGCGGGTGCTCGAGAGCCCCGACGGCTTCGTGCGAGACTAAGGCGATGACGCAGTTACAGAAGTGGCACGGAGCGGGCAACGACTTCGTCGTGAGTGTGCAGCCCGAGGTGCAGTGGACACCGGAATTGGCACGTGCCGTCTGTGATCGACACCGGGGCATCGGTGCCGATGGGCTCCTCGTGGTAACGGCCCTTGGTGATGATCTCGACATGACCCTCTTCAACGCCGACGGGTCGGTGGCTGAAATGTCCGGCAACGGCATTCGCGTCCTCGTGGCGGCGTGGAAGCGGTCAACTGGCGATACCCGTGACGTGTTGCAGGTCCATACGGGGGCGGGGATCCGTCGCGTTTCACTGGAGCTGAGCGGCAACGAAGGTCGTGGGGCCGTCACGATGGGACCGGTGACGCTACGGGCGCCGTTGACGGGAACCCTGGGCGTGGCCTCCGTGGGTAACCCCCACGTCGTGGTACTCGATCAGCCGGAGTGGAGCGACGCGCAGCGAGAAGTGCTGGCCTACGACTGGGCCGAACAACTCGGTGGCGCAAATGTTGAGTTCGTCACCGTGGTAGACCGCGATGAGGTGTCGTTGAGGGTCATCGAGCGCGGGGTGGGCTGGACGTTGGCCTGTGGTACTGGTTCGTGTGCGACCGCGGCGGTGTGCCACGCCGCCGGACTAACGAATCGAGACGTGACGGTCGTCAACCCCGGTGGGGCACTTCGCGTTACCTTCGACGGTGACGAAGCGACGCTGGAAGGCCCCGTGGTCTTCGTGGCTGACGTGTCGTGGTCGCAGTAGTGACCTACATACCCACAACACTTATTGATCGCAGTTTTCGCGAAAAGATTGTGCTCGTTGGCGTGCTCTTCCCGGGCATGACGCCCGACGAACTCGACCACCAGCTCGATGAACTGGCCCTCCTGGTCGATACCGCGGGCGCTGACGTAGTCGCGCGCGTAATTCAGCGCCGCGACAGCCCGGATCCCGCCACGTTTCTCGGTTCCGGCAAGGTTGATGAGCTCCGTGAGTTATGCCTCGCCGTGGACTCAGACACTGTCGTCTTTGAGCAAAACCTTTCCCCCGCGCAGCAGCGAAATCTGGAAAAGATTCTCGGTCGTACGGCGATAGACCGCACGGCCGTCATTTTGGACATTTTCGCGCAAAACGCCCGTACGCCGGAGGGCAAGGCACAGGTGGAGCTCGCGTTGCTCCAGTACCGCCTTCCCCGTTTACGTCGGGCGACGGGCTCGCTGTCGCAGCAGGCCGGTGGTATTGGTACCAGGGGCCCTGGTGAAACGCAGCTCGAAACCGACCGTCGCCGTCTCGAGGGGCGTATCCACCAACTTCGCAAGGACCTAAAGGCCATCGACAAGACTCGCTCCGTCCAGCGACAGGGTCGAGCCCGTGGTCGTCACCGCGAGGTCACCCTGGTGGGATACACCAACGCGGGGAAATCATCCATGCTCAATGCCCTCACCGACGCCGGGGTGGAGGCTGAAGACCGCCTCTTTGTCACCCTCGATCCCCGAACGCGTCAGTTGGCACTGCCCGGTGGCGAGACGGTCTTAATCACGGACACGGTTGGCTTTATCTCAAACTTGCCGCACGGATTGATTGAAGCCTTCATGAGCACACTGCGTTCGGTGCAACTCGCCGACCTCCTCGTGCACGTTGTTGACGGGGCGAGTGACGACGCCGAGGAGCAAATTGAGGCGGTGCGCGATGTTTTACGCGAGATTGACGCCGATCGCGTACCCGAACTCCTGGTCTTTAATAAGGCCGACGTTCCCGAATCTCGGGCCATCGCGCTGTCACGTCGGTATCCCGACGCGACGTGGGTGTCAGCGAAGACGCACGAACATCTCGATTCGGTAATCGCGACCATTGCTGACCACCTGCGCTCGAACGACCGTGTCGTGACCCTCTACGTGCCGCACGAACGCGGTGACGTCCTAGCGGCGGTCCACCGTGAAGGTGAAGTTGTCGAAACGACCATGAAGGATGATCACGTCGTGCTTCGCGTGGTCGTCGATGCCGCGGGCGCGGCACGATTTGTTGAATGGAGGAATGAGCGATGAGCTTTGTCCCACCCCCGTACCCCTACGACCGTCTGCGTACACTCAGTCACGCTGCCTCGTTGCATGACGGTGGGGCCGTCGAGTGCTCCATCGGCACACCGATCGACGAGCCACCCGCCTTCGTCGTGGAGGCGCTCGCACGGGCGGAAGGCGCCAAGTCCTACCCGCCATCGATTGGCACCCCGGCGTACCGCGAGGCGATGGCGCACTGGCTCGACCGTCGTTTCGGTGTCGCGATTGACACCGAACAGATTGCCGCCTGCATTGGCACCAAGGAGTTCGTGGCCTCGACTGCACACTACCTGCGCCTGCGCCGTCCGGAACGAGACACGGTCCTGTTTCCCGCGATTAGCTACCCGACCTACGCCATGGGCGCCACGTTGGCGGGCCTTCGTCCGGTTGCCGTGCCACTGCGCGATGGGCGCTTAGACCTCGCGGCGATTAGCGACGACGATGCTCGTCGAGCCCTGTTGTTATGGTCGAATTCACCCTCAAACCCCACTGGCGAACTCGATGATCTCGCGGCCGTTGCGGCGTGGGGGAGGGAGCACGACGTGTGGGTGGCGAGCGACGAGTGCTACGCCGAGTTCACGTGGTCCACTAACCCCCAATCGATTCTGCAGCACGGCACCGAAGGGGTGCTCGCCCTCCACTCAATCTCGAAACGATCGAATTTGGCGGGCATCCGCGCCGGTTTCTACGCCGGCGACGCGGAACTCGTCGCCTATCTTCGCGCCGTTCGCCAGCACGCCGGTCTGATGGTGCCGCACCCGGTGCAGACCGCGGTCGCCGCGGCTTTCGACGACGACGATCACGTCGCCGTGCAACGGTCGCGGTACCTGGCGCGCCTCACCACCATGTCGGCCGCGCTCGCCGCCGTCGGCATTGAGGCCCCGGTTCCCGCGGGTGGCTTTTATCTCTGGGGCACTCGGACCGGGAGTGACGGCTGGACGCTGGCGCAGCGCCTCGCCGAGATTGGCGGGATTGTCGTGAGCCCCGGCGAACTCTACGGCGACGCCGGTTCAGCGTTCATCCGACTAGCGGTCGTGCAACCCGACGCTGCATTGGATCGCGTGGCGCAGCGTCTGCACGCTTACGGGAGCGACCTCTAATACCTAAGGCTGGTTCGTTAGCATGGGGGTCATGAACGAACTTGAAGCACGCATCCGTCACTGGTATAGCGATATTGGCGCAATGACCCCCGACAACCTTGAGGCTCGGCGCGATGTTGAACTCGTCATTTCCTACCTGGATGATGGCCTGTTGCGCGTTGCGGAAATCAACGAACACAATGACGTTGTCGTGCACGACTGGGTCAAGTTGGCCATCTTGTTGCTCTTTCGTTTGCGCGGCATGGAAACCAGCGAAGCCGGTCCCATGGAGTTTCACGACAAGTTGGCCCTCAAGCACGACTACGCCCGTCGAGGGGTTCGCGTGGTGCCGGGGGCGAGCGCTCGCTACGGCAGTTTTCTGAGTCCCGGCGTCATCATGATGCCCAGTTACGTCAACATTGGCGCGTGGGTGGGCCCAGGGACGATGGTCGATACGTGGGCCACGGTGGGAAGTTGCGCTCAAATCGGCGCTAATGTCCACCTCGCTGGAGGTGTCGGCATTGGTGGCGTACTGGAACCAGCGAACGCCACCCCCGTCATCATTGAAGATGGCGCCTTCATTGGTTCGCGCTGCATGGTGGTCGAGGGGGCTCGTGTGGGAAAGGGATCCGTGCTCGGCGCCGGCACCATTTTGAACCCCTCAATTCCGGTTATTGACGCCGAAACGGGAGAAGAAGTGTCTCGCGGGTACGTGCCCGACTACTGCGTCGCAGTGTCGGCCAGTCGTCGACGGGCCTATCCCGGGGGCGAGTTCTTTCTGCCGTGCGTCTTGATTATCCGGCGACTCGGTGAGGGTGAGCGACACGACAAGGTCGCGCTCAACAACATTCTTAGGGAAAGTGGCGTATCGACGTGATCACCCTGGCGGATGTGCAGGCCCTCGTGGCCATTGACTCGGTCAGCCGAAACGAGGGTGCACTCGCGACACACGTTGCGAAGCGTTTGTCGCAGAACCCCGCACTTGAGATCACTCGCATTGGTGACAATGTCATTGCGCGCACGACCCGCGGAGCCAGCACCCGACTGCTCGTCGCCGGTCATCTCGATACGGTTCCCGGCGATGCGTCGCTGTCGTCGGTGAAGGGTGACGTCCTGTGGGGCCTCGGTGCCTGTGACATGAAGGCGTCGTTGGCGGCAATGATCGACAGCGCACTGCACGACGAGACGCTCGACGTGGACGCCACCTACGTGTTCTACGCTCGCGAAGAGATTGCCCGCGACGAGTCAGGTTTGCTCGAAATCAATCGAGAGCGACCCGAACTCCTGCGCGCCGACGCGGCGATCGTGGCGGAACCAACGAACGGCGACGTTGAGGCGGGCTGTCAGGGCACACTTCGGGTTGGCGTGACGCTCACGGGGCAACGCGCGCACACGGCTCGTCCGTTTACGGGTCGAAACGCCATCCACCGGTTGGCACCCCTCCTCAGCCGCGTGGCATCGTACGTCCCTCGAGAAGTCACCATTGATGGGGTGACGTATGCCGAGCAGCTTCAGGCCGTGCTGGTTGACGGTGGCATCGCGGCGAACGTGGTACCCGACCGGGTGCGCGTAACACTGAATCACCGTGTGGCGCCCGACCGAGATGACGTGACGGCCGCAGAGTGGCTCGCGACCTTCCTCGGCGACACGCTCGATGAAGGTGACGGTTTTGTCATCCTCGACTGGGCCCCCGCGGCCGTCCCGGCCCTGGAGAACGAGCACCTCGCTCGACTGCTGTCCCTCAGCGGCACACCCCCTCGCGCCAAAGTCGGGTGGACCGACGTGGCGACTTTGCAGGCACTCGGCGTGCCCGCCACCAACTGCGGCGCGGGTGATCCACTCCTGGCCCATCACCCTGACGAACACGTTCGAGAATCAGATGTCCAGGCCTTTCGGGTGCTACTGCGACGTTGGCTCAGTGGGGAAGCAGCGGCCTAACGGTCGCTCGATGCGTCGTAACCTCCTGCTAACGTTTCTGGAGATCACACGATCATGACTGGGGGGTTCACTAGTGGCCTTTCAGCACAAACCACAAAAGGGAGACGGTCTATGAAGATTCGTTTGAACAAGACGGTGGCCGCGGTCGCGTCGAGTGCCTTGGTGTTGATGGCGGTGCCGGCATTCGGCTTCGCAGCAGGCGCTAACGCTTCGACCAAGCCGACGTATGTCATTGGTTACGAAGGTCCTCTGTCGGGCGGTAACGCTCAGCTGGGTATCAACATGAAGTGGGGCGTCGAGCTCGCTATCGCGAACGCGAACGCTTCGGGCAAGTTGCCCTTCAAGCTGCAGGCTGCATGGTACGACGACCAGGGTTCAGGCACGTTGTCGCCTGCTCAAGCCCAGTC
This sequence comes from uncultured Actinomycetes bacterium, assembly GCA_903825765.1. Taxonomy (GTDB): domain Bacteria; phylum Actinomycetota; class Acidimicrobiia; order Acidimicrobiales; family RAAP-2; genus RAAP-2. The sequence continues at coordinate 14,001 of CAIKBU010000002.1, forward strand.
GGCTGTTGCGAACAACAAGCTCGTTGCCATGGTTGGACCAGCATTCTCGGGTGCTACCCGTGCCGCTGAGCCCTTCTACGCCAACGCTGGCATTGCTACCGTGAGCCCATCGGCGACTGCCGCTGCGTTGGCCACTGGTATCTCGAACAACAACTTCATGCGCGTGGTCTACGGTGACGACGTTCAGGGTGCTGCTGACGCCAAGTTCCTCGTCAAGACCCACGGCGCTTCTTCCGTGCTGACCATCGACGACGGTTCCTTCTACGGTGCGGGCTTGGCCCAGGTTGTGAACACTGCCGCGAAGGCTGACGGCGCAACGGTGACGAGCAACTCACTGCCGCAGACATCCAACTGTGGTGGCGTCGCCTCGTCGACCGAGTACACCTCGGCCGCGACGCAGATCGCTGCTGCAAACCCCAAGGCCGTGTTCTACGGTGGTTACTACTGTGACCTCGGTTTGCTGCTTGGCGCTTTGAGCCAGACCAGCTACTCGGGCATCATCATGTCGGGTGACGGCTCTGAGTCGTCGTCGTTGATCACTGGTACGACGCCTGCTTCCGCCGCTAACGGCGTGTGGCTGAGCGCCGCCGGTGGTGGCTCGAGCGCCTTCACGGGCAAGCTTGAGACCCAGTTCAAGGCAATCTCGCACGGCGTCAAGTCGTCGACTGCTCTGTACTCGACCCAGGCCTACGACGCCGCCAACATGATCATCGCTTCGATGTCGAAGATCAAGTGGAGCAACAGCCTCGAGTTGAACCGCATCGCCATCAAGGACCAGCTGCACATGACCACCTACAAGGGTGTCACGGGTACGCTCAAGTTCCAGAGCAACGGTAACCTTGCCGGTTCCGGCGCTGGCCAGGTGAACTTCTACCAGGTCGTGGACGGCGTGATCACCGCTAAGGGTCACAACTAAATCGCAGTACTCGCAGTTGAAAAGAGGCCGGGGGCGTACGCCCCCGGCCTCTTTTTTTGTCGTAGGATAACTACTCGTTTGATTAATGAAAGGGGCGGTCGTGAGCGGGTTCTTCAGCTACTTCACCTCGCACTTCGCCACTTTGGGGCACGAATTTTGGCCGTTACTGGTCGGTGGCCTCGCAACGGGCTTTATTTACTCAATGGTCGCCATTGGCTACACCATGGTGTACGGCGTACTTCGTCTCATCAACTTCGCACACTCGGAAGTCTTTATGTCCGGGGGCTTCGCATCGTTCTTCCTCACCAAGTGGCTGGTCGGCTCGGGCAATCCAAGTGCGTGGCAGTCAGTTCTCTACGTGGTGCTCGGTGTGTTGGTCGGTGGCCTCGCTGGCGCCGCTATCGCGGCCCTCGTCGAACGCACGGCCTACCGACCACTGCGTCGACGGAAGGCACCGAAATTGGCCTACCTCATCAGTGCCATTGGCGCGAGCTACTTTCTGTTCAATCTCGCCGCCAAGGAATTTGGCCGTATCAATTTCGCCATGTCCCCGCCCTTCGTCAACCACGCGCTGTTTCAATTCGCCAACGCCCCCGTCGAGATGCTCGACGTCATTACGTTGGTCGTGGGTCTCTTGATGCTGTTCGGCCTTGATCGCTTGGTGTCGAAGAGCAAGTTGGGACGCAGTATTCGTGCGGTGGCCCAGGATGCCGAAACGGCGTCGCTCATGGGGGTCAATATCGACCGCACCATAGCCGTGACCTTCCTCTTGGGTGGGTTCCTCGGTGGCGCCGCAGGGTATCTCTTTGGACTGAAGTTCGGCGTGGTGTACACCATGGGCTTCACACCAGCACTCAAGGCCTTCACCGCGGCAGTGCTCGGTGGTATTGGTAACTTGCGCGGTGCGCTGATCGGTGGTCTGCTGCTGGGCGTGGTGGAGAGTCTGTCGGTAGCCTTCGTCAACGGCGCGTATATCGACGTCGTCTCATTCGGCGTTCTTGTTCTCGTTTTGCTGGTGCGACCCACCGGTATCCTCGGTGAGAGTCTGGGAAGGGCGGCCTAATGAAGTATCTCAACGCACCCGCTCTGAAGCGTTGGGGCAGCCTCGTCGCGCTCTACGCCATCGTGACCGTCATGACGGGCCCCCCGGGGAACCAGTCATCACCGACGCTCGGTTTCACGAGTTCCTTTAGCGAATCGGTGTCGTTCTTCGGATTGTTCCCCGCACCACGCGGTGTGTTCTTCGCCGCACTCTTCGTGATCATTGGTGGGGGACTGGCGCTCTATCGGCGTACGGCGCTGAAGAGCGTCCTCAGTGGTGCTCGCACGGCAGTGGCGCCTCGCTACGCCGCCTTGACACAGCGCAAGGCTACCCGTGGCGTGTTCTACGCGATTGTTCTCCTGGTGGCCATCGTGTTACCCCACGTCGTGACCGACCCGTTCTGGCAGTCGGCGATGGTGTCACAGATCGCCATTTACGTGCTGCTCGCCATTGGTCTCAACGTGGTGGTTGGTTTCGCTGGTCTACTTGACCTCGGTTTCGTTGCGTTTTACGCCATTGGCGCCTACACCACGGCGTGGGTGACGGGAGCACTACCGGCGGCGGCCCCGTTCCACCACGCCATCAACCCGTTCTGGGCCATTCCGATCGCCATTGTGTTCGTGATGATTGCCGGCGTGGTGTTGGGGCTACCGACCCTGCGACTTCGTGGTGACTACTTGGCGATTGTCACGCTGGGCTTCGGCGAAATCGTCACCATCTTCTTGAACAATCTCTACGGCGTTACCGGTGGTTCAACGGGGTCGAACCAGATTCCGCACTTCTCGATTCACCTCGGTCCGCTCAAGTACCTCTGGGGGCTTGACCCGGTGCCGTATTACTACTTGACACTCGGGTTCGTGGTGGTCTTCCTGGTGATTTTTTCGGCCCTGGAGCACTCCCGTGTCGGTCGCAGCTGGGTGGCGATTCGCGAGGACGAGATTGCCGCTGAATCAGTTGGCATCAATCCGCTGAAATACAAAGTCATCGCCTTCGCTATCGGTGCGGCCAGTGCTGGCTTTGCCGGTGTTATCACCGGCGGTCAGTCTCTCTTCATCAACCCAGCGACGTTCACGCTGTCGTTCTCTATCAACATCCTGGTGCTGGTTATTTTCGGTGGCATGGGCTCAATCATTGGTGTGGTCGTTGGTTCACTCATAATTCAGACGGTCTCGATGTATCTGATCCACACCCCTCCCGCGGGTTTTCAAAATTCCGACCTTTATATTTACCTCGGTGCACTCCTGATCGCGATGATGATCTTCCGTCCCGCTGGCATCTGGCCGTCGAAGCGCCGGCGCCGTGAAATTCAGTACGTGGCCACTGGCGAAGAGCTCGATCAAATCAATGGAACTTCTGACGTGAATGGGGAGACAGTATGACCTCGCCGCTCTTTGAGGTGCAGAACGTAACGCTCCGTTTCGGTGGTGTGGTGTCGCTCAATAACGTGTCGATGCACCAGAACCGCGGAGAAATTCTCGCCGTGATCGGTCCTAATGGGGCCGGCAAGACCTCCCTCTTCAATTCACTCACCGGTGTGTACGCACCGCAAGAGGGGAGCATCACCTTCAACGGCGAACACGGCGCCCTCTCCATTATCGGCAAAAAGCCGTACCGCGTGAACGCCGCGGGCGTCGCTCGCACCTTCCAGGCGTCTCGCATGTTCTCGGCGATGACGGCCTTTGAAAACGTGAAGATTGGTGCGGAGTCGCACAAGGGCCTCGGGGTCGTTGGTGCCATGCTCCGCGGACCGTCCACTCGTCGTCATGAACGCGAAACTGACGAGCGGGCGTGGTCGTTGCTTCGCTTCGTGGGCCTCGAACAACAGGCCAATACGCTCTCGGCATCGCTCAACTACGGTGCCCGGCGACGCCTCGAAATTGCGCGTGGATTGGCCACCAGTCCATCCGTTCTCCTCCTCGACGAACCGGCGGCCGGCACAAATCCGGCGGAGAAAAATGAGCTCACGACGCTCATTCGTCGAGTCCGAGACGAGATGGGTGTGTCGATTCTGCTCATTGAGCACGACATGAAGCTCGTGATGTCACTCGCCGAGCGCTTGTACGTCCTCAACTTCGGCTCAGTTATTGCCGAGGGTGCACCCGACGAGATTCGGTCGAATCCGGCCGTGATCGAGGCGTATCTTGGCTCATCGGATGCTGGTACCGCTCAGGGGGGTCTCTAATGCTGCAGGTAGAAAACGCGGTCGTTCAGTACGGTGAAATTACTGCGCTCCATGGCGTGACCTTCGAAGTCAACAAGGGTGAAATTGTTACCCTGCTCGGCGCCAATGGCGCCGGGAAAACGACCACCTTACGCACATTGTCGGGTCTCCATCGAGTGGCGTCGGGGTCGATTCACTTTGAGGGTAACGACATCACCGCTGTTCCGGCCCACAAGTTTGTATCGCTGGGTATCAGCCACGTCCCCGAAGGTCGACGTATCTTCCCCGTTATGACCGTCGAGGAGAACCTCGCGATGGGTGCCTTTGATCGCAACGATAACTACGA
>CAIKBU010000003.1 GCA_903825765.1 uncultured Actinomycetes bacterium
GGTCACCCCTTTCGCTACGGCGCCGTGTTCGTGCGGTCACGCATGACGGGCGCTGGTGCGACGCAAGTGGCGCTGCTGTGGCCCCGTGTCGGGAGGGGACCCGAGGTCGACTTTGACGAAACCTTTGGCGGCATCCTTCAATCGACCGCGACGGTCCACTACGGCCCCCACGACAGTCAGCTGCACCGAGTCACGGCCGTTGCCATGACGCGGTGGCATACCTGGGGTGTTATCTGGACGCCCACGAGCCTTACCTACGTACTCGACGGCCACGTCTGGGGTCGCGTGACAACGCCCGCCGCTATTCCCCACGTTGCCATGTCGGTGCACCTGCAGCAACAAACGTGGTGTTCACACCACTTCGCGTGCCCCACCTCGCCGGTATCAACGCAGGTCGCGTGGGTTGTTCGCTACGCAAGGGCTGTTTGAGACTGAACTGGTACGTCGAGTTGGGCGCCACGCCACGATGTAACGGAATTGTCAGGCTTCGACTTTGGCTAGAAGAACCTTGCAACTCTAAGATGAGGCCATGATGGCGGAACACAGGGGTGGCGAGTTGGGGCGCTGTGCTTCGCGGCGGTGGCGACAGGTCTCCTCCGTAGCGATGGCGTTCCTTCTCGCTGGAGTGGTGGTGGCGCCGACAGAGTCCGGTGCGCAATCGAGCGCCTCAATCCTTCGCAATGCACTCCTTATTCGTTTCGCCCCGTCGGGCGGGGTTGCGGTAGGTGGTGAAAGTGCCGCAAGCCCCTTCCTTCAACTAACGCTTGACCGTTATCAGGGTCTCAGCACCACCAATGCCGCGGCTTTTACGCACTTCTCTTCGACATCGTCCGCGGTCGCGCGTCGAGACGTGGTCTCGGGGAAGATCGATGTCGGCATTTCGAGCACACCTCTCAACGTGGTGAGTGGCGACGTTCCTGACTCGCAAGTCGCGCAGTACGTGCAGATACCGGTGGCGGCGACGGCGGTGGCCCTCGGGTACCACCTCTCCTTTCCGTCCTCAGTGACCATAACGTCGACCGTCGGCGGGCAGCAGCTCCGTGCCACCACGAACGACTCGTGCCAGGAACTTCTCGCGAAGCACCCACTCGTTCTAACCCCAGCGACGGTTTCCGGCATTTTTTCGGGGCAAATTAGCCAGTGGTCGGCAAGCGCAGTTCAGGCCTCGAATCCACAGTTGAGCTTTCACGCTCTCGTCCCCGTGGCGGCGAGTGCCTCCTCGCACGGGAAAACAACACCCCAAAAGAATCAGAATCAAGTGGTCAACTGCCTGCGATTCGTCTCAACGCCGAGTATTTCACTCTTTGGCCCCAGCGCAGGTCTGGGTGTCAACGTCACGCTGACGGACTATCTCTCGCAAGTTGACCCCTCGGACTTCCCCGCTACGACTGAATCAACACCCGCCGTGGTGGGGACGCCACTCAATGACTTCGCCGCCATTGCCTCCGCGATTAGCTCAACCGACGGCGCAGTGGGGTATCTGCCTTGGTCGAATGCGCAGTCTGCCGGACTCGCGATTGCTCGACTTCAAGTCACGGTGAAGGGCGAAACGTCGAATCAGGCATTGACCACCGCATCGGTAGGACGAGATCTCAACGCCGCCGCTGCGACGATTCGTGCCAACGGCGGATTCTCCGTATTGCAAGGGCCCGGTCGCTACGACGTCACGAATGCAGGGGCGGGCTACCCATTGGTGGGACTGGACTTCGCCATCATGCCTCGGTCGCCAGCGACGGCGACGGTGGGGGTTGCGAGTGTGAAGTTTCTCGCGTGGCTCACGCAGACAGCTCCGTCCGGTACGGGAATATCGTTTGGCCAGACCTACGCCACTGGTGTGAATGCGGTGTCGCTACCCACGTTGTTCCGACAATATGACCTCTCGCAGCTCCTCACCGTTGCCGTGAACGGCACGGCCACTCTCAACGCCACGAACTAACTCGCTCTCGCCCGCGCTACGACGAGAGCGTCGGTGTGCCCCCCACCGAACCAACCAGGGTGATCGGCTTCGACGTGGTCTGAACTATGACAACGAAATGACAATTTCGGTCGATGGCCGAGAAACCCACGAAATATCGGAAAGATGGCCGGCGAGATGCGACAAAATTTTCTTTGAGGTCTGCCCGACGTCACATTCACTTTACTTACCTCCCATAAGTTCTCGATGTTCTTTACGGGACGTGGCGGGAGTCACTTCATGTGGAGAGCAACACCTAACACTTTCTAGGAGGAAAGTTTTATGAAGAAGGCATTCCGCCTCTCCGCAATGACCATGTTGGCCTCGGCCGCTCTGGTCACTGCTGCCGTACCAGCATTGGCGAGCGTTTCCGCAACCCAGGCGATCATCAACAACTCGCAGGCTCTCAAGGCTGCTCCGTCAAGCGCAATCACCACCGGTGGTTCATCGTTCGACGCCAACCTCTTGAACGCTGCCATCAGCCTCTACAAGTTGCACGGCGCGAACAACGGCAGCGCCTTGGCTGCGTACAGCACGTCCTCATCAGGCACCGGCCGTGCAGGCGTTATCGGTGGCACCTTGAACATTGGTTTCTCGGACGTTCCACTGAACTACGCCGGCGTTGACGCCACCGCTTCCGACTACGTGCAGATTCCTGTTGCCTTGGGTGGCGTTGCCATCATCGCCAACCTGAATTTCGTTTCGTCAGTTGTGGAGAGCGCTGTTGCTCCCAACACTGGTGCTGACGTCACTGTCACCAATGTTGCGAACGGCACGCAGGCCACGATCTCGGCTGCTTGCAAGGCCCTCTTCGCGAAGAATCCCTTGCTCCTGGACGGTGCAACGCTGGCTGGTATCTTCCACGGTGACATCACCTCGTGGAGCGACAGTGCTCTCGAGACGCTGAACCCCCTTACCGTGAAGTTGGCTGCGCCAAAGAAGGCCGCTGTTGTGGCGACCGCGCACACTCCTGCCAAGGCTGAGACGTTCACTACCGTGACCGTTAACTGCTTGAGCCTGCTCTCGCAGGAGACCATCAAGGTGATCAGCCGCACTGCTGGTTCGGGTACGACGTTCATGTTCACCGACTACCTCAACCAGGTTGCTCCTAGCAAGTTCGCCACCGCCACCCAGGCTGCCTTCACGGCTGCTTCGGCGACGGCTTCGAACTCGGCCAACCTCGCCGCCGCAGTGCACAGCACTGATGGTTCGATTGGCTACGTGGAGTACGGCTACGCCTTGTTGAACAACGAAACGTCTGCCAGGGTGAAGAACGCTTTTGGTGCTGCTGTGACCTTGACCGCTCAGACAGTTGCTGCGGCTGCGTCTGACGGCCTCGCCTCCATCAATGCCAACACCACTGGTTGCCCGAACGGCTTCTCGCTCAACGGTGGTACTTACACCACGGGCACGCCGAACGTGAACACGACTTGCTTCTCGATCAACAACGCTGGCGCGGCTGGCGACTACCCGATTGCGGGATTCTCGTACGCCATCACGCCTAAGACCACCGCGGTCAACTCGACGAACACGGCTATTGCCAAGTTCCTCATCTTCTTGTCCCAGCAGGGTAAGGGCACTTCGGCTGACACCACGTTTGGTCAGAACTTGGCTCCGGCTCAGGCTTACGTCGCACTGCCCTCCGCCGTCTCGGACGATGCTCTCGCTGCGATTCAGGCTGGCCTCCGCGGCAACGTCGCGAGCAACAACTAAGTAGTACTGAAGGCTGCTGAGAGAGTTATATGAGTTCTGTAGACATTCACTCACAGCCGTCCAACGTTGTGACTGCTGGTCGGGGGCGTACGCCCCCGACCAGCAGTGACCGTTGGTACCAGCTTGTGCTGTGGGCGATCGCCATCTTTGTTGGTGTGATCGTTTTGTATTTTGTGTACCTTCTGATTTCTGATTCCATCCCGGGCTGGCAGTTAGCTGGCTGGGATTTCTTCACCACCTCGCGCTGGCTCTTCGGCACGTCTGCCGTGAGCGCGTGGCCACTCATTCTCGGCACCCTGGTGTCAACGATGCTGGCGTTGCTGCTGGCAGTGCCAATTGGCATCGGTTCAGCCCTCGCCATCGTCTTTCTCATTCCGCGTCGCCTGCAGTTGCTGGTGTCGTCACTCATTGAATTGCTCGCTGTGGTTCCCTCAATTGTCTACGGCGTCTGGGGCGCTCTCGTGCTGGCCCACTGGCTGAGCAGCACTGGTCAACCATGGCTGCAGAGTACGTTCCACGGATCCTGGCCCTTCAACGGCGCCTACGTTGGCTACGGCATCATGCTGGGCGCTGTCGTCCTAGGTGTCATGATTATGCCGATCATTACCGCCATCAGTCGAGACGTCATTGTGGCTGTTCCTCGGGAACTTATTGAAGGGGCCTATTCACTCGGCGCCACTCGCGGTCAGGTCATTCGTAAGGTAATTTTGCCGAACTGTAAGTCGGGTATCACGGGTGCAATTGTGCTGGCGACCGGACGCGCTTTGGGCGAGACCATCGCGCTCGCCACCGTGCTCGGTGGCGTGACTAACTTCAGTCCCTTCCCCGACCGTCTATTTGCCACCGGTTCGACTTTGGCTGCGGAGATCGCCATCGACTTCGGTCAGTTCACTGGATCACAGGGGTCAACCCTCTTCTGTCTCGCCGTGATGCTTCTCGTCATTGTTGGTTCAATCACCTACGCCGGTCGTTCAATTATTCGTCGTAGCCAAAGGCAGTTTTCATGAGCACAAGTACCGTTTCGCAGCTTTCCTCGACTGAGCGCCGTGAGCGGGTCCGCCTTCAGGCCACCTCGACGGTGGCGCGTCGCAACCTGTTTTCGAAGTTGTATCTGTCCTCACTGGCCATTGCTTTAGCCATCGCCTTCATTCCTCTGTTTTCCATTCTGCAGAACGTCATCGGCAATGGTTGGCACTACCTGACCTGGGGCTTCCTCACGCAGTCCCAGCACCTGCCGGACCTCATGTCACGGAACGCTATTGGTGGCATCGGTAATGCCTTGACGGGAACGGCCGTGGTTGACGGCGTGGCGCTCTTGTTCGCCGTACCGATCGCCCTACTGCTCGCCGTGGCGTTCTTTGATCTGCGTAACAAGTGGACGCTGATTGTTCGAGCCGCAATGGAAACCTTCATCGGTCTGCCATCGATTCTGTTTGGTGTGTTTATCTACGTGCTGTTTGTCGCTAATAACCACGGCATCACCGAAGGAATCTACGGCTCGTACGCACTGTGCTTCATTATTGTCCCCGTCTCCACAATTAACTGTTTGGCCGCTCTAGAGAGCGTGCCAAAGACGCTGATTGAGGCTGGACTGTCCCTTGGCTCTCGTCCGTCGCGCGTGATGTGGCGCGTGGTGTTGCCGGTAGCCCGCCCTAGAATTTTGACGGGTTTGTTCCTCGCCTTCGCGCGCTCAGTAGGTGAAACCGCACCAATTCTCTTTGTGATTGGTGTGTCACTGCTTCCGACCTACAGCCTTACGACATCTCAGTCGACGTTGCCCACCCTGATGTATAACTACCTCACTGGTTCGTACCCGTCGCAGCGCACCGCTTGCTGGGGAATTGCCCTGGTCTTGATGATCACGGTGTTGGCGTTGAACCTCATTAGTCGTATTTTTGTCGCCCGGTCGAGTAAGTAGTCCTGCGTCTCGTGACAAACAGAAAGTAACGTGAGGAAATCGTGAGTCAGGTAGACATTAACCAAGTACCATCCAGCACTACTGCGCCGGTGATGTCGATTGACGATGTCACTGTTCTCTTCAGCGCTAAGCCAGCGGTCAAGAACGTGAGCTTTGCCGTTGAAGAGAAGATGGTCACGTCAATGATCGGACCGTCGGGTTCCGGGAAGACCACCTTGTTGCGGTCCATGAATCGTCTCCACGAGATGACGGTCGGGGCCACGTTGACCGGCTCAATCAAACTTGATGGTACGGACATCTATTCGTCGGCCATCCCTCTTACGGTCCTTCGCAGCCGCATCGGCATGGTATTTCAGAAGCCCAACCCTTTCCCGACGATGTCAATTTTCGACAACGTCGCGTCGGGTCTTCGGTTCATTGGCTTCAAGGATCGCGCGTTCGTAGAAGAAGCTGTTGAACGCGCTCTCGTCTCCGCTGCCCTATGGGACTCGGTCAAGGATCGCATGAAGAATGCTGCCGGTACTCTCTCGGGCGGTGAACAGCAGCGTTTGTGTATCGCGCGCGCGCTCGCTGTTGAACCCGAAGTCCTCCTCATGGATGAACCAACGGCGTCGCTTGACCCCATTGCCACTCAGCAGATTGAAGAACTGACGCAGACGCTGAAGGAAGTGGTAACGATTGTGATTGTTACGCACAACATGCAACAAGCCTCGCGAGTATCGGACAACTGCGCCTTCTTGTTGATGGGCGAGGACCGCGCTGGCGAACTCATTGAATTCGATACAACGGACAAGATCTTCAACAACCCCAAAGATCCGCGAACGATTGACTACATCGCGGGACGCTTCGGTTGATCCACTGCCCGTCCAGACTTGGTTGGTGCGACGAGTCTTAAAGGAAAAAGCCCCCGGTCTCTCGACCGGGGGCTTTTTCCGAGTGCGCTAGGGCTTTGGCAAGGCGAGTTGCTTCGAGATACCGGTACCGCTCAGCTTGGTGAAGTACGTAACACCGTTCTTCGTGGTCGCACCCGAGAGGGTGAAGGTTCCCATGGTCGTGTTGCCATTTACGAGGCGACCGGAGCCTGAGGCCGAGGTGGTGGTCCAGGTGGACCAGACCATCTTCGACAGGAACAGGTTCGCGTTCGTGCAGCTAATTGCCATGTTGTACGGCTTGTACAACTTGGTCTTGTCACAACCAGCAACGTACGCGTGTGCTGGCGCCTTGGCGGCTGAGGCGACGGTGCTGAATGATGCGAGGGGCGCTGCCATAGCAACGACCGCTACTACTGATTTTAGAAGTGTTTTCATAAAACCTATTCTACCAATCGAATCGACAACTGGCCCACAGAAGGATTAACGAAGAGCAAATTACACGTGACCACACAGTTGAATTAACGATGCCCGACTCTAGTTTTGTTCGGTACCTGGTTGAATCGAAAGTCAAAATGTTCGTCTACCCGAAGGGGGGGGGTTAGAGGCGACCCTGACTACGTTGGCGTCTAAGGGCACCGTGTTGCAGCTTGCGGCTAAGCATCGCTGAGAGGTGGGGGACCGACCTCTCACGCCACGAAGACCTTAACGGAGTTTGGTCGGACGTGCTTTTTGCTTATCACGGCGGGTGTGGATGGAACTGCTCTGAACCACAAAGAGCAGGGGTGTCGCAACGGTGAGTGGTGCGCCAACGAGACGGAGCACCACGTCGCTCAGGCTGGCGAACGCTCTGCCGGCAATGGGTTGAGTCGCTTCCCGACGTACCGCACGGCGAGCGGCGAGCGCCGTGATCGCCAGGCCAAAATGGCCGCGGCGATGACGGTGGCGCCGGAGGCACTAAACAAAAGTCCGTAGTGGCGATAGCCGTGGTAGGTGAAGACGATGGTGTGAAGGCCTCGGCCAACTTGCACGCCGAGCAGGGCGGGCGCCACCATCTGCGTGGGGGCGGCGAATCCGTCGAGCGTGACCGACCAGCCAGGCTCGTACGAGGCGGCGAGCAGCACGACCGACGTCCGTTGGACCTCGACGACTGCGCGGGCCGTTCCCTGGGTGAGGTTGTCGACTTCTCGCACCACATGACCGCTGCCGCGCGACGTTGTCGGCGCGCCAGCTGGAAGAGTTGGCAGCGCCGCGGGCTGGGTGCCGTAGGCCATTTCGGGATACACGCCACGTTCAATGGCGACGGAGCTGAGGAAATGGCTGGTGTTGTACCCAATGGTGCTGGCGTTGGCATGAATCACACCCTGCGTCTGAATGACGTGGAAGAGCCCCGAGGTCGCGACTGACCAGAGGCGGTAATGACCACTCGTCGCCTCGAGTGTTGCGGGTACTGGTGGCTTGTAGTTGGAGGGTAAAAGGAGGTAATGGACGCCGAAGGCAACGTAGTCGCCGGGGTTGTACTGGTTGAAGTAAGCCTCGGGGTCGGTCATCGTTCCCGACGTACGAAGCGTGAAGCCAACGGCGTCGACGTTGAGCTGTTCAAGGTAGATGTACACTGGAACATCGCCGACGTGGAACCTGTGGCCCCAGTTGCTCGGCATACCCGCGTAAATACGTCCGCCACCATGGAGTTCCGCCAAACGCACGAGGGATCTGACACTTGTGCCATCCGATGCGTCAGCCCGCTGCTGCAGGGCAATCCAGTACGCACTGCGGTGCGCGTACGCCTGAGACTCGTGCCACGCGGGACTGAGTCCAATGGTCGCCAGCACGACAACCAGCACCATAGCGACGCGACGTTGCGTACCACGCAGCGCGAGAATCTCTTTGGTGATCGGCCATCGCTTTGGCACTTCACGTACCAACGACCCCCAGAGACTAACGACGCCGACCCCGGCGAGGACGATACCGGTGAGTTGGACCTCGGCGATATAGCGCTGGAAAAGAATTCCCTGATTACCGGGGATGAGGTCGAGAAGAAATGAGAATGTCGGTCGTCCGGAGAAGAAGATCATGGAAAGAACCCACAACGCAATCAATGCCCGAGCTCGGGGATCTTTCCGTCGGTTCGCCATGCAGTACACCATTCCAATGGCGGCGAGCAGCGTGATGATCGGGAGTCGTCCACTGTCGTAGAGATCGCCGTGAAAGAGCCACGAAAGTGCCTGTCCACCGCCGTAGGAATTATTTATCGTGGTGCCGACTTGAAATTGGTTGACCGCCAACCACTGACCCTGAGACAGCAGTGGAACGGTGATCCACAAGGTGGTGCCAAGAGCGCCAGCCCCGATTAATGAAGCGCGAATGAGTCGTTCTCGAAATCGGGACGTCGACACGATCACCCAGACGCCCAGGGCACCAACAACCATGAACGCCGTGAGAAAGTGGAACACGATTGTTAGGGCAACCGAGAGCATGGCGGGAACATAGTGACGCCGCGATTCGAGATATCGCCAACAAAAACCCCACGCGAGTGGAAGCGTCCACATCGCCCAGAGTTGGGACCAAAGGCCGTTGCCGACCCAGAGGTAGCTCTTGTACTCGAAACCGTGGCCCGTAATGCTGAAAAGGAGGGGAGCAAATACACCTGCTGCCGCTGCGATACTGCTCGACCAGCCCATCAACCGAGTAGACCAGTAAACACAGAGGGGCCACAGAGCGAGTAGGAGGTACATGGACCATGCGAATGCTTGCGGCGTGTTGAAGAAATTACCAATTGCGCCGATTAACGCGGCCGAAAAGCTTTGGTAATCAACAAAAAAGGGTGATCCCAGCGAAAGGAACGGGTACCAATGGTCGAAGGGCGACTGATGATTATGAAGAAGAGCCCCTGCGAAGCTCGTCATTTGTAGGTGCAGTCCATTGTCGTTTGGATAGAAAACGACGAGCCGTTCCTTTCTTAACGTCACCAAGTTGAAGAGAACAGCACCCAAA
>CAIKBU010000004.1 GCA_903825765.1 uncultured Actinomycetes bacterium
TGAAATCAAGCTTTATGTCGTTTTCAATTCTCATAAAAGACTTCCCTCATTTTCATGGGATTACAGCCGAATTGCCCTAAATAAGTATTCCACAGTTGGTGCGGCTGGAGGGATTCGAACCCCCGACCCTCGGTTCCGTAGTTACATTCGAATTCAGTTACTAGGGGATTCTCTAGTAAATATACCACTTCGTTAGAGCGAAATCATCACTCATGTTCATGGGTGTTTAGTTGGATAAGTGTTCTCATAAGTGTTCCCTTACAAAAGTAAGGTCATTCGTCCTGAGATTCAATCAGTTCACCTGTCTCACCAACTTGAACAATTGTCACATCAACTATTTCCGTAGTTGCAGGTTCTTGGCGAACCTTTGGCGCTGGTGGAACCCAAATCTTGAGGTTCTGTACAACGCTTTGGTAGAAGTGATTTACGGCCTTTACAGAATTGTCAATAAAAACACTTCTTTTGAAACTTGTCTTCGTTGTAAGTGTCAGAGTGAACGCTTTAATTTCGAAATCCACGTCTTTTACTAGTATCTCTGGCTTTTTAAGTGCTTGTTCAAGCGAAACAACTGGACCCGCGTCCTTCTTCTTAGGGCCATTCACCTGAATTCGTAGCGAACTTGGCGCATCTTTAAGTTGGCGAAGCAACCAATTCGCTCGAGTCTTCGCATGTTCCTTAATGGGTGCATCAATTTTTGCAGAACAGGTAATTACTTGAGCACGTAGGTCTGACGTGACATACACCGCAGAAGCGGCGTTTGGAACAGAAATTGCAGTCTCAAGTTTTCCAGAAGAAGCGAGTTCCTGAGCCATGTTCTTAATAAGTCCAGGGATGTCTCCCCTATCTTTCTTGGAAATGAGTTGTTGAACCGGCACACCCAACTCACGCGAGAGTTCCAATGATAGGAAACTTGTTAATTGGAGGTAGTGGTCAGCAACTTCTTCTGCGCTGTGGTCTTGTGGTCGTAATGTTGAAGCAATTGAGGCACGGTTGACCTCTTCCCATGAATCACCTAGGTCGTAAAAATCAAGTGGTCCAGAATTCTTTTCCCCTAGATATCTAAGAAATTCAGAGAGTATCCATGCTTGTGTGGGGTCACTAACTGAATTGTTCTTGTCAAGTAGAAGTGCTTCTGTGTGAATCATGCTCCATGACATATGGAATCGCTGAACTTTCTTTGACATTCTTTTGTCTACGGGTACAGGTAATTCACCCCATGCAGGTACCAACTGACTACTGATTGTTAGAACTGCGTCAAAGTTGTTTGCACGGGCTACTTCGTGATATTTATCTACTTGGTCTGCGTCGAGTTTTGAATGCCCAGTTTTCACTTCAACCAGTGCAGTCCAAGATGTTTTGCCACGTGTAACCCTGAGTAAACCATCTGGTCTTACCTTCACGTCCCCTAATTCATAAGTAACTTCCACAAACGTCTCTAGTTTTCCCGCTGGTGCACCAAGTTTTTGTGTGATTGAACGGCCGAACTCACCAGCACCTTGCATAGCGGCAAGCAGTACTGAAGTTGAGTTTGTTTCACGGTCTTTATCACCGCCACCTTTGGTTACGGGGAACAAGCGGGAAGGAGTCATTACGATGTCTTCTGTCATAAGCCAACCATACGCTGACTATGTATCAATACAAAAGAGGTCAGCGATAGGGAGCACAAACATCGAGAACTCTGCACGGTACGGAAACCCCTGTAATTACCAGGTTCTTTTCTGAACATATGTTCAATTAATCAGAGACGTGATTTATTACTCAGTATTGAGTCTAGATTCTCTTTAAACAGTCCCATATGGTGATTTTGGGCATGCAAAATAGTGCACAAGGGCTTCCATCGGGTGAAAACTAAATTTGAGTAAATGGCTAATAAGCAGGAGGGTCGCCAGCCTTAAAGGCGTTAAAACCTGCATCGCAACCTGCCTGCCACTCCTCCTCGTTATCAGAACCCGCAAGCGTCCAAGAATGGTCACATTGGGGGTCGTAGATGTCAGAAGCCGTGTAGTCCCCTGGATTGCAAGTTAATTGTGCACCTGCACAGACAATTTCATAGGCGTACATGTACCCATCTTTGTACGAATTGCTAATACCTCCGCCACAAGAAGACAAGCACAAACCGCTGATGGCCAAAACACTAGTAAGCAAGATGTTTTTCATATCCCAAAACTAATCCAATTACGCCTGTCTAAGCCTCACATACGCACGTAATGGGTGTAGAAAGAACTAATGCTTACCTTCTCTAAAAAGATTAAGTCAATTTGCGTGATAGCGCTCCTTATTTCCACTAGTGGCCTAACCCTTTCAGCGTGCGGGAGCGCTGGTGGTCAGAAGGCAGCAGCACAGAGTTGCACTGCGACAATTGATTCTTGGAAAAGTTGGTACTCATCGCTGGTTTACTCTTCTCAAGCAGGAACTGCTAATCAAACAATTAATAGCGAGTTGGGTGGATACTCAGGTTCTTCAGGTCAGGGCGGAACTATTTCACTAAATGCATATATCCAAAGTGAAGTTGTAAGCCCTGGCTCAGTACAATCTGCAGCCAACATGTGTAACGCACTTAAGTCTTCAGGCAATGATGTTTCTAATTTGCCTCAGCCACCTTCTCACGGGGAAGCGTCTGCACCGGAAACAACAACAATTGAAACCACGACAACAATTGAACCAAGCGTGGCTGCATGCTTAAGGATAAGTGACAAAAAATGGTATTCACTTGCAAAGCAAATACTAAAAAATCCAGATGTCGGGCAAGACCCAAATAATCCTGTAACTCAAAGCAAGAGTTGTACAACTAAATTAGTAGTTCATGTAGTCCCAATTAATTCAGCCTGGGTTACTTGGCATTTTGAATCACCCTATGCGTCACCCGACCCTCCTTCTCTTGCAAATCTTGTAGGGGAATCTTGGACTCTATATTTAGGATGGCCTTGTTTCGTCTCATGGGCCCCCGGTCTCGCTCCTTCGAATGCAGGAATACCAAAAGCAGTTGTTAACTGGGTCTGTTCAGCACCGTAATATCGAAAATCGATGTACATGCGCCTGTCTCAGCCTCGCGTACGCGTATGGGGAACAAGTCTTGGTACTCAACTTTGGGGTCTCAACACAAAGAACATGTTGAAACGTTCTCCGATAACACCCCACGTCAACTTGAATGTAGGAACCATGGTGAAATTGACGTTGGTTTCTGGGGTGGAGGTACTTTTTTAGGGAACACTTGTCCATATTCCGGGAACACGATTTCGCTCATGCGACAGAATGCTTGGTCTTCAACTTGTGCAGTCTTTCCGTAAATGTCCATAGTTATAGAAAGTGACGAATGGCCAAGACCACGAGAAACTCCGGGCAAGTTACCTCCGTCGTTGCTTATAAGCACGGTTGCAAAAGTGTGGCGCATATCATGAATTCGAATCCGACGAATTTCATGTTTTTCGAGGAACTTAAGGTACCTGCGATACAGATTGCTTTCGTCTTCTGGCCCACCAATTGAATTCGTAAAGACTAAGCCAGAGTCAATCCATTTATCTCCAGCCATAGCGCGGTTCACATCTTGTGCCAACTTATGTCTACGTAATGCATCAAGGACAGGTGGGGAAAGTCGGACAACACGACGGCTCGAAGCGGTCTTCGGTGGCGCAATAACTACTTGCGAACTTGAAGTTCCATCGGGGTACGTACGTGACTCGCGGTGAATTGTCTGCTCAATTGATGCTGTTTCGTTCTCAAAATCAACGTCTTGCCATCTCAACCCAAGTAGTTCTCCTCGCCTCAGCCCTGTAGAAATGTCGAGTTTGAAAAACGCTTCAAATGGCTTATCCTCTACTGCCCGCAACACTTCACGAATTTCCTCTTCACTCCAAGGAACTCTTACTTGCGTTGGCTCAAATGGGTCACGCTTCGCTTTTGAAGTATGGGCCACTGGGTTGTACGTGACCTTTCTCTGTCTCATCGCATTTTTGAAGACCGCACTAATCGCGGTTCGAACTGCATTAACAGTTGGTGCCGCCTTTGTTTTGCGAAGTTCGCTAAAAAACAAGTCGAGTTCACTCGGCTCAATCTCGGTCAAATTCTTTCGTCCAAACACTGGATATACGTGCTTACGGAGGTTTCGGTAGTAACCGTCGGCTGTACGAGGTGAGACTTTCAATACTCCATTGAGCAGTATTTGGTCCGCATATGAGCGGAAGGTCTGCTTGCCGCCAACGGCTAGTTGACCGTTCTGTTTTGCAGCAATCATCTTGTTCAGCCAACGTTGTGCTTCTGACTTCGTAGCAAACGTCTGTGATTCATACTTGGTGTCGCATCGACCCGTTGCTGGATTCTCAAGTCTGCCTATCGGGAACTTTGCAAGAAACTTCTTACCTTTCTTTACAACCGTTCCGTTCCCTTTGGGTGCTCTACTCATTAGAACTGCACCCCTGAGTCACGTGCCTCTTTTTCAAGTTGCTTCACATAGTTAACAATCGATGACGCCGAAATTCGAGCCTTTGATGTTGGGTAGACGGCGAGTAACTTGCCAGAGTCCATAAGTTTGTAAATAGTCCCTGGGGAGCAGGAAAGCAATGAGGCGGTCTGTGGAATCGTATAGAGGTACTTGTTTAAGTCCTCAGGTTTGATGTCTGTATTTTTCAATAGCGTTCGGTCTTTCGTGGTTTCAAAATGAAAGAAAGTAAGTGGATTTACCTTCTGAAACCACCGTACCGACGGTGTCAAGTATTTAACCTTGGACGACGCCCAGAGAAACTCCGAGTGAGACGTGGCAAAACAACGTTCCAGAACATAAGGGTTCTGATAAGTGTTCTTTTTGCTTTTTTCAAGCACTGCTGTAACCATGTTGGGCCACCTTTATCTAGGCCCTAGTTACTGGTTCGAATGGTGCGGCTGGAGGGATTCGAACCCCCGACCCTCGGTTCCGTAGACCGATGCTCTAATCCGCTGAGCTACAGCCGCAATGTTGCAGGAGAACCATCCTAGCCCATCGGCGGGGTTGCGAGCCAGCCCGCAAATAGTCGAGCGGCCCCCCGCAGTGGGGCGCGGTTCCCCTGAATAGTGACCGCCGTCTTCTCACTCGAAAACGACCCAGCCTTTAGGCGCTGAGAATTGCCGCCGGCGAGATGCACCAGCGAGGTTTCCCACTCGCTCGAAAGTACGGTGATGGCCTCACGAAGTGATTGCTGCCACGTCACGGCGTTGTCGGCCCTCGCCCGTTCGCCAAGGGCCTGGTCAAAGGTGCGGCCTCCGCCCAGTGAGCGTTGACCATAATCGGGAATCACTTGCAGTTGGCCATCAACCAACAAAGCGACGCCACATCCTGTTCCGAGGGTGAGCACCAGTTCTCGCCCATGACCAGTACTACTCCCGAGGGCAGCGAGAGCGGCATCGTTCACCACGCGCACGTCGTGCTGTGTTCGATCACGGAGGACGCGTTCAAGGGCGAAACCGCGCCACTGGACGTCGATGGACGAGTCGGGGGCTGAGGTAATGCCCGATGGTCGGGCGAGGTTCCCCGGCGCGACAACAACTCCCTCACTCGTTTCACCAGGAAAACCAATACCGACGTGGTCAAAGCCGCGTCGCGTTATACGCTCCGACAACCAGACCACGAGTCGTTCGGGGGTGCACGGATACGGGGTCGAACGTCGCCGTACTGAACCGAGGATGGCGCCGGCGGCGGACACGTCAGCCATTTTGATACTGGTCGCACCTATATCAATCGCGAGGACTGCAGGCAGTGCGACGGGACTTGACACGTTCCCACTGTAATTAACGTGGGGGGTGTCCGCGCCGGCGCAACGTGCGATGGCGCCACCATGGTCGGAGCCGCACGGCGTAGACCGGTGAACGACCCGAGACCACCAGTGCCGTCGATCCGGGTCGTTGGCGAAGTGGGACCACCACGGCATCCTTCTTCTTCGGCGCGGTGACCTCGGGTAGGTAGGTCGACACCGACGGGTCAGCGAGCCCACTGAGCACCACACGCGTGGCGTGATTATTCACAATGGTGGCGGCCCGCTGCCCCCAGCGGGCCTGCAGTTGGGCGAAGTCTTGCACCACGGTCACCAGCGTCACGCCCAGCCCCGACACCGTTGAGGCCAGTTGATCGAGTTCGTCGAGCGACGCGACGTTGGCCGCCTCATCCAGCACGAGCAGCAGCGGTTGGGCGGTACCGGCGTCGATGCGGGATTGCTGTTCTTCGATCACCATGCGCAACGCGCCCCGAAAGAGTGGCTCATAACTCACGTGTTCATGGCGCGGACTACAGAGAAAAAGGGTGTTACTCCCCGACACACTCGAACGCACCGACGCGAGCGGCTGCGGAAACTGCCACGGCAGCACCATTGCCTCGGCCGTCGTCACCACGGCGTCGAGGGTCTTGTGGTCATACGATCGAAAGGGGCGCACGCACCCCTCTTCGTCGTCCCACCGCTCCCACGAGCGGTCATCGATGGCCGCCGCCACGTCGAAGATGGTGCGCTCACTGCGCGTCGCGAGCCAGAACAGTCCCCCCACCAACTTCGTGGCCAGGGCATTCCAAAACTCGGTGTCACCCCGCCCCGACGACGACGTCAATGATTTGGCGACCCGCAGTGCGTGTCGACGGTCGCGCACGCCGTCGAGAGGATCCCACGTGGCCCCAGTGGCGCTCCCCGGCTCGAGTCGTTGCACCGACCCGAGCGAGGCGCGCCAGGCACTCACCACGTCCACGATGTCGCCCTTAACGCTCGTGACCACCATGGGGCCACGCCACGACAAGACCGCGGGCAGCACGAGTGATGACGTCTTGCCCGCTTGGGTCGGTCCGACGATGAGCAGGGAGTGGCCAGTCGGCAAGCGCTTCGTGGGGCCGAGCCCGATCCCGGCGTAGCTGCGACGTCCCAGAGGGGGCCGGTCACTCGTCACGGGTCGCTCGCATGGCCGCGTCGGTATCAATGAAGGAACGATCGCGGTCATCGGGCTCGAGGCGAACAATGGAGCGCGCCGCGCCGTAGCGAACGAGCACGGTGCCGCGCTTCAGTTGCGCGAGTACGCGTTGCTCGAGGGCGTTAAGAGAGAGGGCGTGAGCCATCAGTTCGGTCTCGTCGGCCACTTGACGAAAGAGCCACATGGTCTCGCATTCGCGCAGCAACCCCTGCGCCCGAGAACGATTGGCGCTGCCCTCATCACCCACGGCCCCGACGTCGCTCCAGCGGTGGAGCACGAGGAGGTGCGAGATTCCTCGAGCGCGCGCCAACTTCCACGACCCCTGGAGCCAGCGCAGTGCGTAGGGGTCGCCGAGCAGGGCCCAGGCTTCGTCCACGATGATGTGGCCCTGTTCGCCCCCGCGCTGCACTACCTGTTGGGCCGCGGCGACGGCGCTGAGGGCCGCCATGCCCAGCGATGATGAAGACCACTGTTGCGATAAATCAAGTATCACGAGCTGACCGCCAAAGGACAGTGGCGGGCCCTCACCATCGAAGAGGGCGGCGTAGTCACCGTCGACGAAACGTCGTAGGAGAAGCGCCACCGACCGTGTGGCGGACGGGGCCTCGGACTCGAGACTCCACGAGACCACGTCGAGGAGCGCGGCCAAGAGACGAGGCCCCCTCCGCGGTGGCAACGCGCTCCAGGCCGTGTCGAGAGCGAAGTGTTGCTCACTCGTGAGAGTCGACCCCTGGGCGCTGGCTAACAGTGTTCGCACCAGCTCGCGATGCTCGGCGTCGGTGGTCACGAAGGGGTTGCACCAGCCATCTCGTCCGAGTACCACCGGCGTGGTGCCGTAGGAGGCGGCGAGTTCGCCGTATTCGCCCTTGGGGTCAACAACGACGACGCGTCGTCCGCGCTGGAGGCCGCGATCGAGCAGCATCTTGACGAGGGTGCTCTTGCCTTGACCAATCGCCCCCGCGATCACCATATTGGGGTTGGTAATTTGACCCGCACCGTACGCGTCGAAAGGGTCAAAGACGAACCGTCGACCTCGCTGGGTGACGCCGAGTCGACGACCCTCCAGGCCCGTGCCGGCGTCGTGACTAGGAAGCCGTAGTGACCAGACGTCGGCACTCGTGGCCCAATGCGTCCACGCCTTCACCACTGCAACCCTCCCGGCAGGGACCACAGAAACCACTGGGTTTGTCGTCCGTTACCCCAGCGCACACGGGTGCCATCATCATTGGCCATCGCCGTGATTCGCGCCACCCCGGTGCGGGCTTCCGCCAACGTCTCACCGCGAACGACGAGGTAGACCGCGACCCGCACGAGGGCGTGACCCGAGGCCACTGCCGCCTCGCGAAGGGCGAGTCTCGCCAGGGTGCGATCAGCCACGGCGGAACGACGAAAGCCGAGCGCGCGCGTGGCGGTCTCGTCCACACCCCGGCGGTGCACCGCACGCCCCACGATCCGTGGAGCCCGCGATGATGGTACGACGGCATAGTGCACCGAAAGCATCGACGGTGTGCCAGTGCGTTGAAGCAGTTCGAGGAGTGACTGTTCGCCGTCGGGGCGAAACGTCTCAACGCGACCAACGCAGTACACCCCGTCAATGGTGCGCACTCCTCGCCAGCCTTCGCGCACCAGGCGCTGTCCGTCCGTCGTCTCCAGCAGTGGCATGGTCTGGCCTATTGTCCAGCCGACGAGGTCGCTGGCGCGCGGTGCACTGAGCATCGTGGTGGCACCTTCGTTGCTCATCGTGACCAACTGGGTGACGTGACCGCCGGTCGAGGTGGCCGACAGCGCACCCACGACGTCACGAATGTGACCCGTGACGACCGCGTCGTGACCAGAGAGATCGAGTCGACCGACGTGGTGCAGGGTGAGAAGTGACGTGGTGACGCTTCCCTTTCGGCGAAGCGTGAGGACGCCACCGTTGAGCGTGATTGTCACCGTGCTCCAGCGAGAACGAAGGGCGAAGCGAACGACGATGACGAGCCACTGGCCCACGGTCTCGCCGCGACGCAGCGGCGTGGCGGCGCCGAGGCAACCCACCACGATGGCGAGCACCGATGCGGGAACGCTGTGCAGGAGGAGCCACGCCGTCGCGAGGGCGCACGCGGTGACGAGGAGGACGAGTTGGTGTCGCTGCAACGGACCCCACTGCTCGGCGCTATCACTTCGTCGCTCGAGCGTCGGCTCAGTCATCCCAGTGCCACCCAACAACGGGGCCCATCTTGTCCTTGTAATAGGCGACCTTGCCGCGACGCAGTCGGGGCTCGCCGATCGGGGGCGCGGGGCGCTCACCATCACGAGGGGGAAGTGGTAAGTCACCTCCCCCTTCCCAGGTGGGGAAACCCAGATCGTCGCCCTTCGTTGGCGGCTCGGGGAGCGGGGCCGCGGGCAGTAGTCGCTGCACCGCGAGACCGATGGGTGACTGCGGACTAGCCATTGCCGCTCGCACGGCCCGTTGCCGCAATCCGTCGAATGCGTGCGCCGAGGATTGTTCCATTATTGGTACGAGGCGCAGGACCACGAAGGGCGTCGCGCAGGCGAGCAAGAGCGTCACGACACCCGAGAGAATCGAGGTCGCGTCGCTACTCACCACCTCACCCAGACCGACGGCCAGCGTGATCACGACGATGATCTTTGATCCGGCAATGACGAGAAAGGTTTCGGCCAATCGCCAGCCCACCCGTCGCAGCGCGGGGAAAGTCGAGAGCGGCACAATGAGGGGAACGAAGACCAGCAACAGTGTGAGCGCTACGGTGCGAAAGAGCAGCTCAATCCACAAGATGACGCCCGCCGCGATGACGAGTCCCGAGAGCAGAAAAACGCCGAAGCCGGGGATGACGGTGACGTTGTTGAGGGCCGTCGCCAGCGTGGCCAGATGCGCCGCGGTGGCCGCGCTCGCCGCTGTCGACATCGCATCGATCGCTTCGAGCACCAACAACGCGAGGGGCTTGGCTAAAAAGATGGCCGCCACACTGGCCGGCATCACCCCGAGGTAGACCCGCCAGAGTGCGGCGTGGTCGCCGTGACGCACGGCTTGGAGCGTCGCCACGAGTAACCCCAGCACCACCAAGGCCGGCGACAACGAAAGCAGTGTCGCGAACTCGGGTGTCGCTCCCGCGACAATGGTGCTGGGGTCACCGGTGGCATTCAGTACGGCCACCACTGTGTCAAGCAACCACGTCACCGAGGCGAGAATCCAGCCGGTCAGGGCGCTAAAGAAATCGTTTAGCGACGCATTCGCGATTGTGGAGACGGCGCAACTGAGCGTGACGTAACACAGGATGGTCGACATCTACTTGACGGTCGTTCCCGTGGTGAAGAAGAAGTTGATCAAGGTCGGGGCGGCGCCGAGCAGGATGGCGGCGGCCACGGCGGTCAAGACCGCACGGCGACCAGCACTGGACTGCTGCATGTTTTGGGTCTGGTTCCCCACGGCCCACATCACGGCTCCGATAACCAGTGCGACCAGGGACGCAATCAGCGCCCAGTAGTCAACACCATTGATCAAGGACTGAATGACGGCTCCACCCGGCAACGCCGTGGTGGAGGGAGTGAGGCTTACGGCCGCTAACAACATATGGTTCCTCTTTCTGTAGGGGTCACGCAACGGTCGCTGCCACCGGCGGCGCGACAACATCTGCGAGAATGCGGAGGTGCACATCGCCTTTAGCCATAACTTCGCCGCTCACTGGTCCGCTCTCCTGGTGGACGGGGTAACGCTCGCGGTTCTCGTCGTCGGTGTCTACGCCGGCATCATCATCAATCGCTGGCGTGGCAATCGGGCCCTGGCCCAACGTCTCACCGCGTTGGCGGCACGTCTCGGCGTGGAGCCACGCGACGATCGTGGCAAGTTAGAGAGCGCGGTCGCGCTCCTCGAAGAAGTGGCCGGTGCGGCCACCACCGTCGTGACCGAAGCCGGCGCCGATGTGACCCGCTTGCGTCGCGCACTCGACGCCCTGCCCCTCGGCCTCGTGCTCTGCGACGAAGGTGGCGCGGTGGTGTATCGCAACCCGCAAGCCGAACAACTCATGGTCAGTCGTTACGGAGACGCCATCGCCGCCCAGGTCGTCACCGACGCCCTCGCCGAAGGCTGGATCAACGGCGTGACTGACCGTACCGTCGATATCTACGGACCCCCTCGTCGCACCCTCAATGTGCACGCCGCGGTTATCGATGACGGTCGTCGCCCCTTGGGTGTCATTGCCTTCATCGACGACGTCTCCGAACGTCGGCGCCTCGAGGACATTCGTCGCGACTTCATCGCCAACGTCTCCCACGAACTAAAGACGCCCATGGGTGCTCTCGGTCTCCTGGCCGAAACCCTGCAGTTCGAAAAGGACCCAGTGGTGGCGAATCGCCTCGCCGAACGCATCAATTCCGAGGCCTTCCGCGTGAATCGCATCATCGAAGACCTCCTCGACCTCTCTCGGATTGAGGGTGAGGGCCAGCCCACTCGCGAACCCGTGGCCATCGCCGTGGTCGTCGCCGAAGCAGTCGAACGAATTCGTGTGGCCGCCGAGCAGCAGCGCGTGCACCTCGCTCTCGACGAAACCGACGTGAATTACGTGGTGGGTGGTGACCGCCGCCAATTGATTTCCGCCGTGCAGGCCTTGCTCGAGAATGCCGTCGTGTACTCGCCCGCTGAGGGCACCATCACCGTGAGCATTACCCGGTCCGAGCCGAGTGCGTCGGGTGATGACGTCATCCCCATGGTGCGCATTGCCATTCGCGATCAGGGAATTGGTATCCCCTCGAAGGATCTAGACCGAATCTTTGAACGCTTCTACCGTGTGGACCCGGGCCGCGCCCGCGCCACGGGCGGCACCGGACTCGGATTGAGTATTGTTCGACACGTGGCGCAAAACCATGGTGGCCGAGTCGTCGTAGACTCTCGCGAAGGCGAGGGTAGTACCTTCACGTTAGAACTGCCGGTACAAAACGCATGACAACGACGTCCGCTCCTGACCAGCGCATTCGCATCCTCGTCGTCGAGGACGAAGAGTCATTCGTTGATGCCCTCAACATTGGCCTCACCCGAGAGGGCTTCGACGTCACGATCGCCCGCGACGGCCAAGAGGGGCTCTCGCTGTTTCAGGCTAAGACCTTCGATCTCGTGCTGCTCGACCTCATGTTGCCCAAGGTGTCCGGTCTCGACGTCTGTCGTTCCATCCGCGCCACCAGCGACCTGCCAATCATCATCGTCAGTGCGAAGGGTGAAGAAGTCGATATGGTCTTGATGCTCGAAATAGGTGCGGACGATTACGTCACCAAGCCGTACCGTCTCCGAGAGCTCGTGGCCCGCATTCGTGCGGTCCTGCGTCGCCGCGAGGGCCACACTGCCGCACCCGAGAGCGAAGAAGTACTCATTCACTCCTCGTTGCGACTCGACGTGGACGCTCGTCGTTGCTACGTCGGCGAGGCGGAAGTCAAACTTCGTAAAAAGGAGTTCGCCCTGCTGCAACTCCTGATGGAGAATCCCGGTCGAGTCCTTACACGTGAAGTCTTGATTGACCGCGTATGGGGCAACGACTACGTCGGCGACACCAAGACGCTCGACGTCCACATCAAACGTCTGCGGAGCCTCATCGAAGAGGACCCTAAGGCCCCCGCCTACATCACCACGGTCCGTGGCGTGGGCTACCGCCTCGAATCTACGAAGTAGGCGCCACCAGGTGGGTCTGCCCACCGAGGTAGGGAACGAGTACGTCGGGAATCGTGACCGAACCATCCTCGAGACGGAACGTCTCGACGACCGCCGCCCAAATACGGGCCCAGGCCAGGGCCGAACCGTTAACGGTGTGCACGAACTGCGTGCCGGACTCGGTTCGGTAGCGCACATTGGCGCGGCGAGCCTGAAAGTCGCGGAACCACGAGACCGAGCTCACTTCGAGCCATCGATCAACACCGGGACTAAAGACTTCGAGGTCGACGGTGCGCGCCGAGGAAGTCCCGAGGTCACCGGCACAGAGGTCGAGAACACGGTACGTGAGGCCCAACTTCTGCAACAGCCCCTCGGCACGGGCCAAAATATCGGCGTGCGCGGCCGGCGCCTGTTCGGGCAGGCAGTACGCGAAGAGCTCCACTTTGTCGAACTCGTGCACGCGCAACAAACCGCGCGTGTCGCGACCGGCCGAACCGGCCTCTCGACGAAAACACGGCGTCTGGGCCGTCATGCGAATGGGCAGGACCGACGCGTCGAGAATTTCGTTACGGTGCATTGACGTGAGGGGCACCTCGGCGGTGGGAATCGCCCAGAGATCGTCACGCTCAATGGCGTACATGTCGTCTTGCGATTTTGGTAAGTGCCCAGTTGACATCATGGTCTCGGTGAGGGCGAAGCTCGGGGGGCGAATCTCTTCGTAGGCGTCGCGGTGCTGGTCGAGGGCGAAGGCGCCCAGGGCGCGCAACAGGCGCGATCCGTCACCACGGTAGAGGGGGAACATCGAACCGGCCAACTTAACGCCGGCCTCTAAGTCGAGGATGTTTAGTTCCTTCGCCACTTCCCAGTGGGGCATGCGCTGATGCTCGCCGTAGGTGGGAAAGGGGGCACCGTCATCCATGCCGACCCACCAACGACGAACCTCGACGTTGTCCGACTCGTCGGCCCCATCGGGTGTGTCCTCCGATGGCAGATTCGGAATCATCAGGAGTTCGCCGCGCAGCGTGGCGGCCAACTCGTCGCTGGCCTCAGACGCCGCACGCTCGGCGCCGCCCAGTTCGCGACTCTGAGCGGTGAGCGCTTCGGCCGTTTCATTGTCCTTCGTGCGCCGGGCCTCGCCCACCTGACGGGAGAGCTCCTTGACGTCGGCGCGCAGCTTCTCCGCCTCTTGCAGCCGCTGACGATGCGCGACGTCGAGGGCAATAATCGAGTCGAGAACCGCACCGTCAACGCCTCGGCGGGCGAGGGCCGCCTTAACAACGTCGGGTTCGCGGCGGAGTTGGGCGATATCAATCATGCGCCTAAGCCTAGTGAAGACAGTGCGCGTGACCTCGGCAGCGTCTAGGTTTGGTCGAGGTGAACACTGCAATTGAGACCCTCGACCTCACGGTCCATTTCGGCCCCTTGGCCGCCGTCGACGGCGTCTCGTTCCACGTCGGTGAAGGTGAAATCGTCACGCTGCTCGGACCGAACGGCGCTGGCAAGACCACCGTCGTCGAAACCCTCCTCGGCTTTCGCTCGCCGACCAGTGGTCACGCGCGCATTGGGGGACTCAACCCCGTGACCAATCACGCCGAGGTAGTGCATCGCACTGGGGCCCTCCTCCAGCGTGGTGGCGTCTGGTTTCCGATGACGCCCGCCCAGGTGCTCACTCTCACTGCCACCTACTACGACAAGCCGCGAGGCGTCGATGAACTTCTCGCGTTGCTCGACTTGCGCGGCTGTGCCGCCACCCCATGGCGTCGCTTGAGTGGTGGTGAGCAGCAACGCACCTTGTTGGCCCTGGCCCTCATCGGCCAACCAACAGTGCTCGTTCTCGACGAACCAACCACGGCCGTTGACCCCGAGGGTCGTCAGGTCATTCGCGACTTGCTCAGCCAACAACGCGCACTGGGCTGCGCCCTGCTTATAACGACGCACGAACTGAGTGAGGCCGAGCGCCTCGCTGACCGAGTCGTCATCATGCAGCACGGCCGTATTTTGACGCAGGGCACCCTGGCCGACTTGGCCGGTGACCCCGTCGTGATTGTCGACACCACGGGACCGATCGACGTTGACGATCTGGCGCGACAGCTGGGCGCTCCCGTTGTGGCCACGAGCCCGACGACCTTTACTTGTCACGTCGCGAACTCGAGTGCGAACCTCGCCATCATCACCGCCGCCCTCGAAGCGGCCGAGCGGCCGCTGGTGAGCCTGCGCTCGCGGGCCTCCCTCGAGGAGCGGTACCTCGCACTGCTAGAGGAGACCCGATGAAGGCCTGGTGGGCGCAGACCCGCGCCGAAGTGCGTATGACGATACAGCGGGGTGAGACGCTCTTGTTAACCCTCGGGATTCCCGTAGGACTCCTCATCTTCTTTTCACTGGTCAAGGTCACCACGCTGCCCGCGGGACGTCGGGTTGACTTCCTCGCCCCGGGCATTTTGGCCCTGTGCGTGTTGTCCACCTCACTGGTCGCACTGTCGATTGCCACCGGCTTCGAGCGTTCCTACGGCGTACTGCGCCGCCTCCACGTGACGCCGCTCGGGCGACCCCGACTCATTGCGGCCAAGATGACCGGCGTACTGGTCACCGAAGTCCTCCAAGTTGTCGTGCTCGTGGGCGTCGCCCTCGCCCTCGGCTGGCAACCCCACGGTGGGATCGGGGCAGCCGGGCAGTCCGCACTGGCCCTCGTGCTCGGCTCGGCGGGGTGTGCCGGTATCGGCCTGCTGCTCGCGGGACGGTTGCGCGCCGAAGTTAACTTGGCCGCCAGCAATGGTCTCTACCTCTTGCTGCTGCTGTTCTCGGGCATTGTCGTGCCACTGAGCGCGCTCCCCAGCGCGTTGCGTGACGCAATCGTGTGGCTTCCCTCCGCGGCCATGGCCGACGTCGTGCACCACGCTCTCGGGGGCGGCGGGGCGGCCTCACTTCGTGACTGGCTGGCCCTGGTGGCGTGGGCCTTGGTCGCGCCACTGTTTGCGGCGCGCACGTTTCGCTTCGACTAGTGCGCGAGCGCGAGGTACTGGCTGAGGCGCGCGTCACTCGTCGCGCCCGACGTCACGGCCAAGACGTGTCCCGTTGAGGAAACGAGCACGGTATCGGGGAGCCCGACAAAACCGAAGTCACTCTGGGTAATCGGTCCTGAATCAGGAATCACCGGGAAGGTGACGTGCGACGTCGTCAGCAGTTTCACCGCAGCCGAGGGGGCGTCGTTGTAGTTCACGCCCACGACGGCGAGATTCCCGAGTGAGTGGTGAGAAAGATACGACGCGAGGCCCGGGAGTTCCTTACGACACGGCGCGCACCAACTCGCGAGAAAGACCAGCAGTGTGGGATGACCAGACGACCACGGTGACGTCGTCGTCACGCCAGTAAGGGACCGAACGGAGAACGCGGGCACCGATTTGCCAATAAGCGGCGACTGCGACGTTGGTGCAGTCACGGTGCCACCGGTGAAGTAGGAGACAATCGTGATCAGCACGATGGCGACGGCGGCGCCAATACCCAGCGAAATGAACATCATCGGCGAGGGTCGCCCCCGCTGCTTAGTGACCTCGGACAAGGACATCCACCGCCATCAAGACAAAGAGGCCCGTAAGATACGAAATTGAATAGTGAAACAACTTCATTGCTTCGGCCACGTCGGCCGTGCCGATACGAGCGTGTTGGTAGAGACGCAGTGCCATGTAGGTGAAGGCACCGCCCAGAATCGTGGCCGATAGGGCGTAGATCCAGCCCAGGTGCGCAATGGGACCAACCGCAATCGTGGTCACCCACATAATGACCGAGTAGACGAGTATCTCGAGGGTGGTCCGGCGCAGTGAGGTCACCACTGGCATCATTGGGACGTTGGCCGCTTCGTAGTCGTCGCGGTAACGAACGGCCAGGGCCCAGAAGTGAGGGGGCGTCCAAATAAATATGACCATGAACAGCAAAATGGGCGTCCAGGTCACGTTGTTCTGCACGGCCGACCAACCAATGAGCACTGGCACCGCGCCGGCCGCGCCACCAATCACAATGTTCTGCTTCGAACGACGCTTTAGCCAGAGCGTGTAGATGAACACGTAGAAGGCCGTGGCGGCGAGGGCGAGCCACGCCGAAAGTTGGTTTACAAAGACGGCCAGCACCACGAAAGCGGCGAGTTCAATCGCGAGGGCGAAAATGAGCGCAGCGCGCGGCGACATCACCCCTCGCACGAGGGGGCGACCCTGGGTTCGCTTCATGATGGCGTCAATGTCACGGTCCACCACCATGTTGATGGCGTTCGCCCCGCCGGCGGCGAGGGTGCCACCAATCAGGGTGGCGACCATCAGCCCAATGCCGGGCACACCCTTGGCCGCGACAACCATGGTCGGTAACGTGGTGACGAGGAGCAACTCAATGATGCGAGGCTTCGTGAGCGCGACGTAGCCCTTGACTTTTTCGAGTGGGGTAAAGGTTGTCCCCTGCAGTACTGACACGTCAGTAGTCTACGGCGCAGTGGCAACTCCCTAGGCTATTGGTATGGCCCGCGTTCGACTTTCCCTCACCCCCGCCGTCTTTCGGTGGTTCGCCTACGCCGCATTCCTCTCGATGATCATCATCGTGCTGACCGGTGCGGCGGTACGTCTCACCGGCTCGGGGCTCGGCTGCCCCGACTGGCCGACCTGTTTTCACAACAAAGTCGCGGGCTCGTGGTCGATTCACCCCCTCATTGAGTACGCCAACCGCATGGTGACGGTCACTCTGGTGATACTCACTGGCGTCACCTTCATCGCCGCGTGGCTGCGTAGTCCTCGCCGACGAGACCTCATCGTGCTCTCGGGTCTCTTGGTCCTCGGCGTCGTCCTCGACGCCGTGCTCGGGGCTTTCGTGGTGTACTCGAAGCTCAACCCGTGGCTCGTGTCGGTGCACCTGCTGTTGTCACTCTCCATGGTGGTGGCCAGTGCGGTGCTCTATCACCGCTCGAAGTACCGCTACGGCGTCGGCGCTCGCGCCGAGGTGCGCAGCCGTCAATTCCTCTGGATTGCCCGACTCTTGTGGGTACCCTTCATCGTGCTCCTGGCCACGGGGACCATGGCCACCGGCTCGGGTCCGCACGCCGGTTCATCAATGGGCCAGATTCATGCTCGGCGACTCCCCTTCGCCTTCGCCTCGGCCACGTGGGTGCACTCGCTGGCGGCCACCTTGTTCGTCGGTCTCGTCCTTGGTCTCTTCGTGGCGGTGTGGCAGTCCCAGGCACCCCTGGCCCTGCAAAAAGGCGTCCGTCGACTCGTGGTGATTGCCCTCGTGCAGGCCCTCATCGGTGCGGTGCAGTTTCTCACGCACGTCCCACCAGTGCTGGTCGAACTGCACGTCCTCGGGGCGACGTCACTGTGTATCGGTGTCACGCAGTTCCACCTCCGCCAAACGGCCCACGACCGCGAGGTCGGTATCGCGCCGTCGAAGTCCTAGAGACCTCGCTGGTGACGCCACTGCGGCGTGCCCGTCCAGCCGGTCGCCGTCGCGACCGCCTCAAACGAGGCGGCGGCGTCGAGGAGTGCGTACTCCGAGTTCGGCCGCCCAATGAGCGTCATTCCCACGGGAAGGCCCTGGACCAGACCGATGGGCACCGTGGCAATCGGCCATCCCGCCACGGCGGCGGCGCTGATGCCCGAGTTGAACCAGATGCCGAGGTCACCGAGGACGAGGTCACTCTTCCACGCCGGCGCGTAGGCCGGGGCCACGATGATGTCGTCATCACCCAGTCCTGGTTCGAGGCACGACGAAAGCGCCCACGCCACGACGCGGTCACGGCATTCACGATAGGTCGCGTTCGTCATCCCACCCGTCGCTTTGGCGGCCACTAGGTGCTCGTGACCGCTGTAACGGTGTTCGGTCTCGGCGTGGCGATTTTCAAAGTCGATGACGTCGTCGATGGAGTGGACACCCTCACCGGGACGAGCGGCGAGGTAGGCCCCGAGGTCGTCGTAGAACTCACACAGCAGGGCGTGCTGCTCGTCGTTACCCTGATCCTT
Source organism: uncultured Actinomycetes bacterium (assembly GCA_903825765.1). Lineage (GTDB taxonomy): Bacteria > Actinomycetota > Acidimicrobiia > Acidimicrobiales > RAAP-2 > RAAP-2. The sequence goes on from CAIKBU010000004.1 coordinate 18,544, forward strand.
GCCGAACACGGCGAACTCCCGCTCGGGAATGACGAGCCCGTGCTCACGAGCGGTCGCGAGGAACGTGGTGAATACCTTGTCGGTCGCGAGGTGGCCCGTGTTCCAGGTCGTCGCACGCACGAGTCGAGGAGTCGAGCCCGCCACCGGCGGTGTGGTGCCCGAGAGCGCAGCGTAGAGGAGCCGGGCGTCGGCCACACTCCGGGTGAGGGGACCAGGACTGTCTTGCACGTGTGAGATTGGCACCACGCCCTGACGCGCGACCGTGCCCACGGTCGGCTTGAGACCCACGACGCCATTGAGCGAAGCGGGACAGGTAATGGAGCCATCAGTCTCCGTTCCGACGACGAGTGGGGCGTAGCCAGCAGCAGCAGCGGCCCCCGAACCCGACGACGAACCACCCGCGGACCGGTCCAGTGACCACGGGTTCCCCACCAGGCCACCGGTCGCCGAATATCCGGAAGCCGACTTGTTGGACCGAAGATTGGCCCACTGACTCAGGTTCGTACTGCCCATGACGATGGCGCCCGCGTCTCGTAGGCGGGTCACGAGTTCGGCGTCGTGGGCGGGTCGCCCAACCAACGCCGTAGCGCCGGCGGTCCCCGGGAGTCCGGTTGCTTCAATGTTGTCCTTGAGTAGCACCGGCACGCCGTGCAGGGGGCCACGGATCTCGCCGTTGGCCCGTTCGAGGTCTCGCTGGTGGGCCACCTCGAGCGCGTCGTGCGCGACGGCCGCGATGGCGTGGAGGGCGATAGGACTACCGGGGCCGTCGAGGGCGATAATCCGGTCGAGCAACGCGTCAACCAATTGGTGCGACGTCAACGACCCGTCGTCAAACTTCGCCAGCACCTCGGTGGCACTCAAGAAGGCCAGGGGCTGCGATTGGGGGTGAGGGTCAAGCACCCTCCCAGCATACGAGGGCGCTAAAAGCGCAACGTGGTACCCGCGGCGTGGGCGATACGCTCCGAGGTCGTGAGGACCCAGACGGACGAGGAGCCTTGGACTTGCCACTCGTGGGGCCCGCCGACGAGAGCTGTGTCTTCGTCGATACCCACGACGGTGACGTCGGCGTCACCACCCGCCAGAAAGCGCGTGACCACGTCTGGGGTTCTCGCGAAGAAGGCGTCGAAGTGGGGGATAACGCGTAGTTGGGGCACGACGCCGAGTCCGGCGACCCCACCACCACCGCGAGGGTGACGAATCGAAGGCACCCAAGTCCCCATGGCCATAGCACCGGCCGAACAGCCCGCGAGGGCCGCGCCCGACTGCCACGCCGACACTATGGCCGACCACACCAGCGTTTCGCGCAACGTGTCGGCCAAGAAGGTGGGGTGACCACCCGAGAGGTAGATAAGGCCAGCGCCCTCGACCAGCGCCGCCACGGCGGGGTCATTGGCGTCTGCGCGACTCTCCACATCCAGAATCACCTGTTCTACGCCGAGCCGCTCGGCTTGTTGACGCCCGAGACGATGCCACTTCGCCACGACGTCGGGGCCATCGGGCGCGGCGGCGGTCGCGAGTTGCACGTAGCGCGGGGGTCGGCCTTCGAGCAGCCCACCTTCGATACCGGCCATGACCTCGAGATACTCTCCCGAGCCAACGAGCGCCACGGGCCCGGGCGTTGACGAGGTGGGGCGTGACGAGGAATCCATAGTCGCCACCGTACCGGCTCGGTCATCGTAGAGTGTCGGCAGTGAACCTCTCGACCTATCGTTCCTGTACCCGAACCGAGAAGCGAGCCTTGCTGCACAGTTTCTGGTCGAGGCGCTCACACCCCGAACAAAAAATCCTTGACGCCTGCCTCGAGTACGGACCAGTGGCCCTCTGGCTACTGGCGATCATCACCGTCGAGCTGCTGGTCTGCTCACTCGCACTCTGGTGGCACCACGACGTAGTCCTGAGCGCACTTGGCGGCGCGGCCACGCTGTTCAGTGGGTGGTCGACCTGGTGGACGAGGGGTTGTTGCCACGTCGCCATTCACCACCACGCACTGGCACGACTCGACCTCGCCCCCTAACGAGGTGCGGCGTCAAACGTCTCGAGATTGTCGGTGGTACCAAGTCCCAGGCGTCGCTGCATCACGTCAATTGCCTCGGGATTTTGATCGACCACGATGAATCGGCGACCGAGTTGCTGGGCCACCGCCCCGGTCGTGCCACTGCCGGCGAAAAAGTCGAGCACCCAGTCGCCCTGATTGGAACTGGCTTGCAGAATGCGTCGAAGAATGCCCTCGGGCTTTTGCGTGGCGTACCCGGTCTTCTCTTTACCCATCGGCGAGACAATGGTGTGCCACCACACGTCGGTGGGCAGCTTGCCCAAGGCCGCTTTCTCAGGCGTTACGAGGCCGGGCGCCATGTAGGGTTCGCGATCAACCTCGGTGGCGTTGAAGGTGTAGGCCCGTGGGTCTTTGACGTAGACAAGGATGTTGTCGTGCTTGGCCGGCCACTTCGATTTTGAACGGGCCCCGTAGTCGTAGGCCCAGATGATTTCATTCAAAAAACTCTCGCGCCCAAAGAGGGCGTCAAGCAGCACTTTGGCGTAGTGGACCTCACGGTAGTCGAGGTGGAGGTAGAGGGTCCCAGTGGGGGCGAGGACGCGCCAGGCCTCTACCAGTCGCGGTTCGAGGAATGCCCAGTAGTCCTCGAAGTCGTCGTCGTAGGACGTGAGTGCGCCCTTGATGGTCTCGTAGGACTGACCCTTAAAGCCAATACGCGTGCCCGACGCCGAACGGGCGGTCTGAATGGACTGGCGCGCCTGCACGCGACCGGTATTAAACGGCGGGTCAATATAAATCAGATCAATAGCGCCGTCGGGCAGCGCCCGCACCACCGCCAGATTGTCACCGGCAACGATGGCGTTGGGACCCGTTGAGTCGAAGGTGTAGCTGGCCATCGGTTCATGCTACGACGCGTGCGCCACCGCATTTCGTGACACCGGTTTTCTTTTACTAATTTCGTACATCTTCATAGGAGAAATGAGAAAATTCGTCAAATAATGTCATTTTTGGTGAGTAAATCGTCACACAGGGTGTAGACAGAGTACGTAGTTCAACCAGAAAGAAGGTGTGCGTATGGTTCACCCCGAACGATTCGCGGCTCTGTTCAATCTGAGCCACCCGGGACACTTCATTTCGTGGGGCGTCTTGCAGGTCTCCTACGGCAATGCGGTAGTCATCGTCCTGATGGTGGTGGCATTCGTGGCGGCCTTGCTGCTGCCCTTTCCCGGACACCGCGACAAGGGGGGACGATGACCGATCCACGCATTGAACGACAATGGACCACTCGCCTGCGCAAGCGCGTCGAGGGCACCTTCCCGCCCGAAAAAGTCCTCCCCGATACGCAACCCAGCTACGTCGCCTCGTGGATCTACGTCTTCGGCGTGCTGACCCTCGCCGCTCTGGTGATGGTGATTGCGACGGGTTGCGCCCTCGCCATCATGGGCCCAACGTGGTGGCACGTGAGTGGGCTCGGTCACTACATCAACTCGACCCACCTCTGGAGTGTTGAGGTGTTCTTCTTCGCCATGGTCATTCACCTTTGGGGCAAGTACTTCATGGCGGCGTGGCGAGGCGGGCGTTCAATGACCTGGATGACCGGCGCCGTGACGTTCCTTACCTCCATTGGTGCGGCCTTCACCGGCTACCTCTCACAGACCAACTTCGACTCGCAGTGGATTGCCACCCAAGCCAAAGATGGCATCAATGCCACCGGAGCGGGATCGGTCTTCAACGTGCTCAACCTCGGCCAGATGTTGATGTGGCACATCGTGCTGTTGCCCCTCGTGGCCCTTGGCCTCACGGCCGTCCACGTCATCTTGGTTCGTAAGCGTGGCGTGGTCCCGCCCTTTGCCGACGTCCCCGAGGGGGTGGTCGCATGAAGCCCACTTCCTGGAATCCGGACGTTGACGTCGCCGAATGGACCGGCACGCAACGCCCCTACGACATCATCAAAGAGGGCACCATTGCGGTGGTCTTCGTCCTCATCGTCGTACTGACGCTCTCGTTCCTCTTCGGTTCACCCGACGACAAGCCAGTCACCCTGAAGCAGTGGAGCAACGCCGCTCCGATCGACTTTGCCACGACCGCGTTTCAGGAGCTCGCCGGTACCTCGGGCGTTGCCCAGTACGGCGCGCCGTACAACAACGTGCCCGGCACTGGACAGAAGATTGGTCCAGTCTCACTCGTCAACCTGATGGGGGTAACTATTCCCATCAACGCGGCCGCGGACTTCGTCCTGCGACCACTGGGCACCCAGACCAGCGTGCCCACCGTTACGGCGTCGCTGGCGACCTGGCAACACGCCAGCGCGACGCAGCAACAGACGTGGCTTACCAACTACGCCAAGCATCTCCCCACCGCCATCCGGGACTCCGTCATGGTCGTCACCCCGAACGACGCCGGTCCCGTGCCTTCGCTCATTGGCGGTCTGACCACCATGGCCCAGTCCGGGGCCCTCGACAATGCATTGCTGAGTAATTCAACGAGTTACTTCTCAACGAACTACACCGAACCGTTGTTGTTCTTGAGTGACGGCACGTACTTTGCCGGACTGGCCAGCGACAAGCACCTCGCCGGGGACCAGTGGGGCATGATGAATGAGACGGGAAGTTTTCCGGGTCAGGCGTGGCTATGGCTCTACACCTTCCTCTACCAGGTATCGCCGTATTCGACGAGTTCGAATGCGGACGCTCTGGTGTGGGCAACCATGATGCTGCTGTCGGCCCTCGTGGTGTTCGTTCCCTTCATCCCCGGTCTGCGATCGATTCCCCGCCGCGTCAAGCTCTACCGCTTGATCTGGCGACAGCACTACCGAAGCGAGAAGCACTAACGCCCCGCGGTACCGCCACTCGTGCCTACGAGTGGTGCGGTGTAATTTGACACGGTGCACGTTTCTGTTAACTCATGTTCGAAACACGGGGCGCACCACCCGTGACTGACACACCCCGGTGGCGTCAAGCAATTGATCTAGTGGCGACCGCGTTTCACGACGGTGGGGCGACGAACCTCGCTGCGACGGCCTACGACCTCGGCTACGCCCAAACCGCCAACTACGTCCAGGGCCTTCGCGAAAGTCGCCTCGCCCGCCAGACCCCCGTCGACTCGGTGGCCTACTACGGCTATACCGCCGTCAACAATCTCGGCGATGACGCGTGCCTCACCGGTGCCCGCGAGCTCTCTCCGTCGCGCACCGTGCTCGATTGGCGGCGGATCAGCGACTACGCCCCGGCGGCCCTGCGAGGAACACCGCGCGCCCGCGCCGTGCAGCTTGGTGGCGGCACCCTTATCGGCTCGATGGGCTTCGCCGATGGCTTTCGCCGAGCGGCACGCGAACTGGGCGCTCCCACGTTTGCACTCGGCACTGGTGTCGAGTCGGTACTCGCCCAACAGTGGGGCATGACGAGTGACGAAGCGGTCGCGCAGTGGCGCGAGATTCTCCACGACATGACCTACCTCGCCGTTCGTGGTCCCCAGTCCGCCGCGACGCTCCGTGAGGTCTACGGAATCGAAGCACCGGTGTGTGGCGACATCGCCCTCGGGATCTCGACGCCCGCACCAGCGCCCCGTGAGAAGCATCTGGGCATGTGTTTAGCGGCCCCGGCAGATGGCGTCTGGGGATCGAGCGTGGAAGAAATGTTCGAGGCCAACCTCGACGTCGCTCGCTCATTGCTTCGCGATGGGTGGACTCTCCAGTTCTTCATTTTCTGGCCAATGCATGATCGAGCCATCACTCGAAAGCTCGTGCGCGCCCTCGGTGACAGTGACCGTGTCCGCGTCACCGTGCCCGCCACGCCCGCCGACTTCTTCCGCGTCGCACGAACCTGCTCAGTCTTTGTTGGCACGCGACTCCATAGTGCCGTCTTCGCCAGCATGCTCGACATCCCTACCGTGGCGCTGGCCTATCGGCCTAAGGCCGATGACTTTATGGCCTCGATCGGCCGAACCGACTGGTCACTGCGGGCGGATGGAATCACGGGTGAGCGACTTCGCGACGCCGTGGAACAACTCAGTGAGGAGCGTGAGCAACACGTGGCGCAGATTCACGAGTCCGTTCGCAGTCTGCAAGCAGCCCTCCGTACCCATGTGGCGGCCGCGGACGCCGCCCTGCAGTCATCCCACCGCGCACCGTAACGTTCGTTCACGCGGCTTCATACCTACGCCAAGTCCACTCGCCTTGAGGAGTCGAACGGCTTTCTGAAGGGCGGCTGACCGAGAAGCGAGTCCCTTTTCCTCGACGTACTCGTCGAGGAAAGAAACATCCTCATTTGGCAGGCTGATGCATATTTTTACATGAGTACCGGGGCGCGCCAACTTCCGCCTCGCGGGTGCACTTTCTGTTGAACTCGCTGTTCAGTTGGGTGTCTCACTGTTGGCAACCACTGTGCGCCTTCGCCCGATCGAGCTCGTTGAGGTCACCCTGCAAGAAAGCCAGCAGGTCTGCGCCAGGACACGCTGGTCCACATCAATTCACGAAGATTAAGGATGTTGTTTGTGGAAGCAATGGGACAAAGTTCGAACACTGGTGTTACTTCACACTACTGTCGCATATGTGCTACAGTTGTGCATGTCGGAAATTGCCTCCCGTGAACTTCGAAATAACACTCGGGGACTGCTGCAAAGGGTTGCTGGTGGCGAAGACGTCGTCATCACCGTAGACGGTCAGCCCGTCGCGGCACTGCGATCGTTGAACCTTCGACCTCGTTGGATGAATGGAGCCGAATTTGCGCGGCGTTTATCTCATCGCCAGGCCGACCCAGGGCTGCAAGCGGAATTGCAGGCCTTGTCGCCGGACATGACCGACGACCTACCACTGTGACACGCGGGCTTGCCGACACCTCGGTATTCATCGCGCGCGAGTCTGGCCGACCGATCCAAGCGTCATTGTTGCCAGATGAACTGGCGGTTTCGATTATCACCATTGGTGAGCTGCGTGCGGGAGTGCTGGCTGCGAGCGACGTCACGACTCGTGACACGCGATTAGCGACGCTGACAGCGGCTATGACGCTCGATCCCATTGCCATTGATGACGATGTCGTAGCTCAGTGGGCGCGCCTACGAGTAATGCTGCGTGACTCAGGACAACGAATGCCGGTCAATGACTCGTGGATTGCTGCGACGGCAATGGCACTTCAAGTGCCGATTGTCACTCAGGACGACGACTACA
>CAIKBU010000005.1 GCA_903825765.1 uncultured Actinomycetes bacterium
GGTCACCCCTTTCGCTACGGCGCCGTGTTCGTGCGGTCACGCATGACGGGCGCTGGTGCGACGCAAGTGGCGCTGCTGTGGCCCCGTGTCGGGAGGGGACCCGAGGTCGACTTTGACGAAACCTTTGGCGGCATCCTTCAAGCGACCGCCACGGTCCACTACGGCCCCCACGACACTCAGCTGCACCGGGTCACGGCCGTTGCCATGACGCGGTGGCACACCTGGGGTGTTATCTGGACACCCACGGCCCTCACCTACGTACTCGACGGCCACGTCTGGGGTCGTGTAACAACGCCCGCCGCCATTCCCCACGTCGCCATGTCGGTGCACCTGCAGCAACAAACGTGGTGCTCGCACCATTTCGCGTGCCCCACCTCGCCGGTTTCGACGCAGGTGGCGTGGGTCGCCCGCTACGCAACGGCTGCGTGAGACCGTGCTGGTGCGTCGAGTGAAGCGTGCAATGCGCTGGCTCACGTAACGCAATTGTCAGGTTTCGACCTTGGCTATTCGAGAAGGGCGCCCCTAGGATGAGGTCATGATGACGTGGCCCGCGGGCGACAAGTTGGCGCACCGTTCCGTTCGACGGTGGCGGCACGTCTCCTCCGTGGGGTTGGCATTCCTGCTCGCTGGAGTAGTGGTGGCCCCGACCGAGTCCGGTGCGCAATCGAACGCCGCGATTCTTCGCAACGCCCTCCTTATTCGCTTTGCCCCACCGAGTGCCGTCGCGGTGGGTGGAGAAAGTGCCATCAGCCCCTTCCTTCAGTCGACCCTCGACTACTACCAGGGCCTGAGTTCGACGAACGCCGCCGCACTTTCGAATTTTTCCCCCTCGTCGTCCGCCGCCGCCCGTCGAGACGTGGTCTCGGGCAAACTCGACGTTGGGATTTCGAGCGCACCACTCAATGCGGTGAGTACCGACGTCCCTGATGCACAAGTAGCGCAGTACGTACAGATACCGGTGGCCGCAACGGCGGTGGCCTTGAGCTACAACCTCTCTTTCCCCACCTCGGTGACAATCACGTCCACGGTGGGCGGACAGCAACTCAGTGCCACCACGAGTGACACGTGTTCGGCCCTCCTCGCGAAGTACCCCCTCGTCGTGACGCCCTCGACGCTGTCGGGGATTTTCTCTGGTCAGATCAGCCAGTGGTCAGCCAGTGCGATCCAGGCATCGAATCCACAGTTGAATTTTCGTGCCCTTGTCCCCATCGCAGCGAGCTACACCTCTCATGGGACGACCCACCCGCAAAGAAACCAAAAGCAAGTCGTCAACTGCCTCCGCTTTGTCTCGACTCCGAATATCTCACTCGTTGGTCCGACCTCGGGCTCGGGTCTCAATGTCACGATGACGGACTATCTCTCCCAGGTTGACCCCACTGATTTTCCGGCGACGACCGACGCCACGCCGGCCCTCGTCGCAACACCACTGAATGACAACGCCGCGATTGCCTCGGCCATTAGCTCGACCGATGGGGCGCTGGGGTATCTTCCATGGTCGAACGTCCAGTCGGCGGGACTCGCTACGGCCCGACTCCAAGTGTCGTCCAAAGGAGTCACGTCGAATCAATCGCTCACCGCGTCGACAGTGCGTAAAGATCTCACCGCTGCGGTCACCACGATTGCGGCGAACGGTGGTTTTAGCGTTTTGCAAGGCACCTCCCGCTACGACGTCACGAACGCGGGGGCGGGCTATCCGTTAGTGGGACTCATTTTCGCGATGGCGCCGCGTTCGCCGGGGTCGACCAACCTGGGTGTTACCGTTGCGAAGTACTTGGCCTGGTTATCGCAAAATGCACCGTCGGGCATTGGTTCCTCATTTGGTCAGTCCTTCGCCTCGGGCACCGCTGCAATCGCGTTGCCGATGGTTATGCGTCAGTACGATTTCTCGCAACTCCTCACGATGTCAGTAAATGGTGTGAGTTCACTCAACGCAACGAATTAGTCCACCGCCACCTTTCGTGGATGGCGAGACGGTTCGCTAAGGTGAGAACATTATGGTCGCCATGTACCAAGGCTTACGTTGACTCGGTCCGTTGAGTCCGAAGCGTCCCTAGAGCCGTATTGCTCGCCGTGGATGCCACGAATCGCATTTTTGGCGGTCTCGCTCGTGGTGCTGTACGCGAGTGGCGGACCGATCGCGTTGCTTGACGGCCGCTTGCCCTACACCAATGACATGACGGGTCACGTCTGGTGGCTCTCGGCGTTCCGCTCCGCCTTCCTCCATGGGCACCCACTGGGGTGGAGCAACGACATCAATCTCGGCTATCTCTTCGGTTACACCTATTTTCCGTTCCCACCACTGGTGGTGACGGCCTTGTCCTTCGTGCTGCCGATGGCAGCGGCGATCAAGATCATGGTGTTCGGGTCACTCCTGAGCATGCCATTTGGCCTGTGGCGCCTGAGCAAGGCCCTCGGGCACAACGCGTTGGTGCAGGCACTGGTGGTGTCGGCCTCCCCGTTGGCGTTGCTTAGTTGTCACTACGTCACGATTGGTGGCACTCTCTACGACACGTTGGTGGGCGAGTTTTCAATGGCTTTCTCCCTGGGTCTTGGTCTGTGGTCCATTGCGTCACTCATTCAGTTAATTGACGGCTCGGGGCGGTGGTGGTGGTCTGGGATTCTCATCGCGGCAACGGTGCTGTCGCACCTGCAGGGGGCCATTGGAGTGGCACTCTGCACCGTGTGCGTGCTCGTCTTTCGAGCGCGAGGGCGGAGGTCCTGGTACTCAATCGCGGCGGCAACCGTCCTTGGACTCGGCCTCAGTGCCTGGTGGTGGCTGCCGGGGGCGGCCGTTGCGAATGAAACTCTGGGTGACGTCAACCCGGTGTCGCACAATCTGGCGGGCTATTTCCTCGACGCCCAGACCGGTCCTCTCGTGGTGGTTGGTGTTCTTGGTCTTCTCCTCGGTACCTGGCGTCGCCGGGCCGGTGCGACGGAGATAGTGAGCGCGGTCGCGGTAGTGGCATCAACGGTGTTACTTCCCTTTTCCGTCTTTAGCGCTGGTCGCGTGTTGCCAGTTGTGTTCTGGTTGGCGGTACTTGGCTGGGTGTTCATCGTCCTCGACATCGTCGACGTGGTCCAACGCCGCGGTCGTGTGGTGTCAATCACCACCGTGATTGTGGTGGCGTTGGTTGCGCTGGTGGTGCCACTCAGTAATGCCTATAACCGGACGGCCTTTACCACGGTCGATGCCGTGACGAATCGGGGCATCGAGTCATTCAAGGGCTACCCCGCGATACAGAAATTGACCAGCGTGCTTGCCGCACTGCCACCGGGTCGCGTCATGGTCGAGACACCGGCGAACTTCGTCGATCAAGAGGGCGACTGGCTCTGGCCAAACCTCTTGCCGCTCTCGACCAATGGTCACGACACGTCACCGGAAGCGGTATTCGTTAATGTCAACCCGTCGAGCATCGCCATTCAGTACGCCTACGAGAATCTGTCGCTGGCGTACTCGTCGCCAGTCACTTCCTGGCAGCCAAATCCAGCCGCGCCAGATCCCCGGGCGGGGGTCACGCAGCTTCGAGCCCTCGGTGTGAACTACTTTGTCGTCGAGACACCGGAACTGGAAGCGGCCTTTCGGGGGCTTCCCGACGTGCAATTACTGGCCACCGTGAACGTCCTAACAACCGACACGCCAGCCCAGTTGTTCTCGCCACTCAACACGCAAGGGACGTACTGGGTCTACGGCATCAAGCAGGCTCCGGTCATCGTTGGTGTGACCAACATTGTGCCAATGTCGCCCCTGGCGGCCAAGCCCTACGCCCTTTCCGAAGTTCGCTTTCTGCAAGCCATCGGGCGCAACACTCGCGCGCCCGTGCCAGCGGTGGACGCCGCCCCCTACAGCGGACCAGTGGCCCACGTGTTGTCGGCCTCCATCTCCTCGACGGCCATCTCTTTTCGAGTTGACCGCGTGGGCGAGCCAGTGATTATTCGACAGAGCTATTCACCGCTCTGGCACGTGACGGGGGGGAAACTCTACCGCGCAGAGCCCAATGAGATGCTGATTGTGCCCTCGGCAACAACGGTCAACGTGACTTTTACACCTCCGACGACGCAACGCATTGGTCTGGCGCTCACCACGGTGAGTGGAGTGGGAGCAGTGGTGGCGGGACTGAGTGACATCCGTCGACGTCGATCGAGCAAGACCACGTCATCGCGCTAGCCGCCACTCTGCAGCACCGGCGCGATGGCCGACGCACCCACGTTCGACAGGTAACGATTCGATGACGTTTTGGGTGCTCGCCTCGAAAGGCCTGCAAAATTCCGGTTGCGTAAAAAAATGCTGGGGGAAAATTTGCTTACGGCATCGCCCCTTGTCACGTGCACTTCACTTAGCACTTCTAGGTTGACAACTGTTCTTTGGACGACGTGACGGGAGTTGCCTCGTCCCGGGGACAACACCTAACACTTTCTAGGAGGAAAGTTTAATGAAGAAGGCAATTCGCTCTTCCGCTATCTTGGTCGCCACTTCGGCTGCCTTGCTGGCTGCAATGGTCCCTGCTGGCGCTACGTCAGTGAAGATTAAGGCTTCGGATGTTATTACGAACGCCGCGTCCGTCAACTCGGCCGAAGCACTGACCGTCGGTGGCTCAACGTTCATTCAGCCTTACGCACAGGCCGCAATGACTGCGTACCACACCTCTGGCGTGTTCACCGCTGCGTACGGTGGTGTTGGTTCGCACACTGGCCGTGAAAACGTCGCCACTGGCGCGTACCAGCTCGGTTTCTCGGACGTCCCACTGGGCTTCGCCAACACTGCAGAAGGTTCTGGTATTGTTCAGGTTCCAGACGCTCTCTCGGGCGTGGCCATCATCTACAACCTTGGCTTCAACGACAGCTGGTCGGCCGTTCCTGGCGACTACTCGCTTGTAAACAGTAAGTACGTCTACACCCCCGGTACCGGTACGAACGCTCCTGCGTCCGCTCCAACTGGCGTCACTGCCAACTCGGGTTCCTTCACCGTTTCGCCCGTTGCCACCAGCATTGGTGCTGCGTGCAAGACGGCTCTGGCAGCGCACCCCTTGCAATTGTCGGGTGCTGTTCTTGGCCAAATCTGGTCGGGCAAGAGCGACGTCATTACCAACTGGGACAACGCAGCAATCATTGCCTTGAACCCTAAGTTGGATGTGAAGGTCTCGGTTCCTTCCGTGCAGGGATACACCACCGGTGCCGGTTCGCACCTCAAGACCGTTGATCAGAAGAACGCCTCTGCGACGATTAGCTGCCTGAACGACGTTACCACCAAGACCATTACGCGTTTCTCGCGTAAGGATGGCTCGGGTACGACCTTCATGTTCACTGACTACCTGACCAAGGTTGACTCGGCTGACTTCTCGGCCCCCACCCAGAACGGCTTCAACGACAGCCTGACGAACGTCGGCAACACCGCTGACTCCACCTACCCAGGTAGTGGTGGATCGGGTGACCTCGCCACGGCCGTGAAGTCGACTGATGGTGCAATCACCTACGATGAGTTCGGCTACGGTACGGCAGCGAAGAGCGCTGGTGCTAACGACTCAGCCGCGAACGCCTTGGTTGGTCTGGCGAGCATTGGCTCCGGCGCCGGTACGGGATACGTTGTCATCAACACCAACTCCCTCACCGCTGCCGCTACCGTTGGCGTAGCCGCTATCGAAGCGAACCAGTTGGTTTGTGGTGGCAAGTTCGACATCTCGGCGTCGAATGCTCCATCGACGACGTGCTTCTCGATCAACAACACCAACAGTGCGAAGGCGTACCCAATCGCCGGCTTCACCTACGCATTGCTCCCAACGTCGTCGTTGACGAACCTGCAGGGTGGCTCGGCTGCTTCGGTGCTCGACGCGAACCAGCAGCTTGAGAACTTGAAGTTCGTTCTCTGGTTCACGAACACCTACGGTACGGCCGCAAATGCCGGAGCGGCGGGCTTCGTTGCCTTGCCTAAGGCTGTCTTGACGAACAACTTCACGGCCCTCTGTGGAACGTTGAACGGTTCATCGACTGGTTACCAGAACGGCGCATTCTCGCTCCTCTGCAAGGCCAACAACTAAAGAAGTGCGTGGAGGTAACTGACATGTCAATTACGGAAAGTCCAGTTGCCCCCAAGAGTGGTATGACTGTGGGTCGAGAGCGCAAGCTCTCGACCCACAGCGACACGCTGTACCGCGGGCTGATTATTGTCGCCCTGGCCTTCTTTGTCTTAGTAGGCGTTTACTACTTCTATTCGATTATTGACCAGTCGATACCCGGATGGAAAGCCGCAGGATTTGGCTTCTTCACTGGCACGACATGGAACCTCAATGCCGGCCAGTTCGGCGCGTTGCCGCTCATTGTCACAACGCTTTCAACAACTCTTCTTGCCATGCTGTTTGCGGCGCCCATTGGTATTGGTGCAGCCCTCGCATTGGTGTATCTCGTGCCTCGCAGGTTGCAATTACTCGCTTCCTCGCTCGTGGAGCTTTTGGCGATCGTGCCATCGGTTATTTACGGTGCGTGGGGATTCATTGTCTTGCGACCCATAATGCTGTATCACGTTGAGCCATGGCTCCAGCGGACTACACACAACACGTGGCCCTTCACCGGCGTTCCCAGTGGCGAAGGCATTCTGCTCGGTGGCGTCGTATTGGCCACGATGTGCGTTCCCATCGTGACCGCCATTTCGCGTGACGTCTTCGAAGTAGTCCCCCGCGATTTGATTGAGGGTGCGATTTCCTTAGGGGCAACGCGTGGCCAAGTGCTCCGACGCGTGGTTCTCCCCTCCTGTCGCACCGGTGTTTTGGCTGCGCTCACCCTGGCGCTGGGACGGGCGCTTGGCGAAACAATTGCTCTCACGTTTGTTCTGGGCGGAGTGAGTACGGTGCCGAAGAGCTTGTTCTCAGCCGGTGCCACGATGGCGTCAGAGATCGCGTCGGCGCTCGGTAACGGCGGTGCACTCGGTGACAGCGTTTTGTTCTGTTCAGCCCTAGTCCTGATTGTGATCGTGGGCTTGGTTAACTATCTTTCTCGTACAATTATTCGCCGATCACAAAGGAAGTTCCAATGACGGTCGCAGCAGCCATCGACCAGATGACGCCTCGTGAGATTATTCGTCGCACGTCGCAGAAATCTGGCCAACGTCGTCAACTCTTGTCAAACCTCTATTTCGCTGTATTGACCATTGCGTTGTTGGTAATTTTCATTCCCCTCTACGGTGTGCTGTCCACCATCGTTGTCCGGGGGTACCACTCCCTCAACTGGACGTTTCTTACCGCGAATCCGATCCCCCCAACGAGTGCGACATCGCCAATTGGTGGGGTGGCCAATGCCATTGATGGAACGCTCGAGGTGACGGGGATTGCGGTACTTCTTGCCGTTCCTCTCACCATTTTGATTAGCGTCGCGCTGTTCGAAACTCGCAACCGACTCGCGCGTATCGTCGAACAAGGTATTGAGATTTTTGTCGGCATGCCCGCAATCACGTTCGGTCTGTTCATTGCCGCTATCACGGTATCGGTGACGCACAAGTTCGAAGCCTGGTACGGATCGATGGCGTTGCTGTTCATCGTGGTCCCAGTAGCCACGGTGAATATGATCGCCGCAATTCGTAGTGTTCCCCAGACGCTCATTGAGGCCGGCTTGGGGCTTGGTGCTCGTCCGAGCCGAGTGATGATGCGCATCATTCTGCCCACGGCGTTGCCACGAATCTTGACGGGCTTCTTCTTGTCGGTGTCGCGTGCGCTGGGCGAAACCGCTCCGGTGCTCTTCGTTATCGGTGGTGTGCTGGTGCCGAGCTTCAATCCCCGTCTCCCCGCCACCACTTTGCCGACCCAGATTTATGCCTACTTTGGAAGTCAGTTTGAATCCCAGGTGCAAGCGTGCTGGGGTATGGCGTTGTTGCTGGTCATAATCGTGCTGTTTTTCAACGTCCTAAGTCGAATTTTCCTGGCTCGATCAAAGAAAGCGAACGGCTAAGCCGACTGTGACTATGTCCCTCTCTTCTACTGAACACACCGAATACACCACCGTAAGTCCGAACGGCCAGCGCATGAGGCTCGATGACGTGTCGGTGGCGTTCGCTGGACGCATGGCCGTGAGGAACGTTACCTTTGATGTCGAGCCTCTGAAGGTGACGTCAATGATTGGCCCGTCAGGATCGGGTAAGACGACATTGCTTCGCGCGATGAATCGTATGCACGACTTGACACCGTCGGCCAAGGTGAGTGGAAGTATCACGATCGACGGTGTTGATATTTTTGATAAGTCGATTCGATTGACCGATCTTCGTACTCGGATTGGGATGGTGTTTCAGCGCCCGAACCCGTTTCCCTCTATGTCAATCTTCGAGAACGCCGTGGCTGGTCTGCGCTTCATCGGCGTGAAGGACAAGAAGTTTCTCGCCGAATCCGCAGAACGGTCGCTGCGGGCAGCCGCATTATGGGATTCAGTGAAGGACCGATTGCAAAATGCGGCCGGTACGTTGAGTGGTGGCGAACAACAACGACTATGTATCGCCCGTTCGCTCGCGGTGGAGCCCGAAGTGCTCTTGATGGATGAGCCTACGGCCTCGCTTGACCCGATAGCGACGGCGCAAATTGAGGAGCTCACACAGACGCTGAAGCAAATCCTGACCATCGTTATTGTGACGCACAACATGCAACAGGCCAGTCGTGTGTCGGATAACTGTGCGTTCCTGTTGATGGGTGACGACATGGCGGGCGAGTTAATCGAGTTTGGCGAGACAACCAAAATATTCACCAACCCCAATGACCCTCGAACAATTGACTACATCGCCGGTAAGTTTGGTTGATTGACGGCGGTTGCCTGGCGCAACCGCGCGAAAGACGTTAAACAAAAACCCCCGGGCGCAATGCGCCCGGGGGTTTTTGATGGGGAGAACGTTACGGCTTGATCAGCGCGCGAGCGGCCAAGCTTCCGCCGCTGACGTGAGTGAAGTAGCTCTTTCCCTTGTAGGACGAGGTGCCGCTAAACGTGAAGGTGGCACTCGTGGTCTTTCCGTTGTTGTACAGCTGGCCAGTCGCCGTTGCTGACGAGAGGGTCCAGGTCTGCCACACCAAACGCTCCAGGTACAGGCCACGGTTCTTGCACGAAAGTGCAATGGTCGTGGGAATCTGGATCAAGGTCTTGGCGCAGGTGGCAATGTAGACCTTTGGCAACTTGATGGCGGAAGCACTGCTCATCGAGGCAAATGGCGCCAAGATCGAGGCAGCAATGACGGTGGATTTAATGAATGTCTTCATGGCACCATTCTACCCTCGAAGACAAAATTCTTCCCTGTCCTACGTTATCGCTACGCAAAATGCTCGTGACTTTCCGGTGCTTTGGTGACAAACTGAAGCGAATTCGTCATTACTTGAAGCGAATGGTCAATATATTCGAGTACCCGTAGGGGTAGGAGGACGCGCCGTTGACGAGGTTGGCCTCGAAGTACACCGGATTCAGGTTGGCCGTTAGGTCGGAGATGGTGAACAGAGCGACGCCGTGACGATCGGTGAGCGCCTCAACGGGGGTGGCGCCGGGCTGACTGTTATTGATGACGGCCTGGGTATAGATGATGCCGCCTTGGGCGTAACTGATCTGTCCCATATAAATGGGGACACCCGCGATGTTGATCGGTGCGTCGGTGGGTCCGAGCACCTCAGCCTTTACAGTGACGAGCTGTCCGATACCAACTGGCCGGTCGATTGCTTCGGGCGTCAAGTTGATGTGCCAGCGCGTCGGTACGAACGGTGGTGAGACGCTCATGGCTTGGGGCGAGGTGGTGAGGGCCACCATTTGGAAGCCGCCACTGAGCGACGGCTGGGCGAAGAAGTTGGGTGCTTGCAGGGTGAGGGTCACTCGCTTATGAGCGGGAATCCGCGTGGTACCCGACGTGACGTTCCACGGTGCGGTAATGGCGCCACCACTTTGGCTGGCGAAGACGGGAGAAATGGGGTGATCGAGACGGTTTGTCACCGTGAGGGTGACGTCAATCACCGTGGCCAGCTGACCGGTGGTCTGTACGTTGTCAATGTGGAGCGTGAGTGGCTGAGGGTACGTAGTAACGGCGATAGCGGCCAGGGGCACGAGCGCGAGCGCGCCCAGAAATATGAGGGCACGAGGTCGCGAACCGAGCAGTTGCTGGCGCACGCGGGGGGCGTCGAAAGGCGAGGGCCGCACTGAACAGAACGCGACCAGCGCGGGCAGAATGAGCATCACTAGGTAGTTCGAATACGACCGGGTGGCGAAAAAGAGCATGACGGATGGGAAGAAGACCAGCAGTCCGCGCGACCGGGGATAGGTCAGAGTGAAAACAACGAAACAGAGCAGGCCGACCGTGGCGAAGAAGACGGTGTAGAGGAGAAGGTTGCCGCCCCCTCGACCGAGGAAGTCACTAATGGCGATCCATCCTTCGCCAGCGGGCACGAGGTGATCAAAGAATGGCGTGACGACGCCCTTCAGCCAGGCCACGGGATTTTGGGCGATTGAATAGAGATTGACCACAAAGAAGACGGTCGTGAGGCGCCAGAGGTACGAAAAGGCGATCGAGAGTCCGACGCGCCACCCGTGCTTTCGCGTGACTTCTTCGAGCACGAAACCCAGTAGTAGGAAGGGGACGATAAACCACGGCGTCTGCTTCACCGACATTGCGAGACCCATCAGCACCGGTGAGAACCACGAACTCAGGCGACCCCGATCAGCGAATCGGTCCCACTGATAGAGAGCGGCGATGAGAAGTGGGGTGTAGATCGCGTCGGTGACGCCCCCGACGGCGAAGCCGGTGTAGATCGCGAGTGAACCCACAACAATGGCGAGCGGCTTGACTGTTCGCGGGAGCAAAAAGTACGCGACGACAATGCCACTGAGCCACACCACCACGTTCATCGTGATAGCGAGTTGGGTGCTGATACCCAACCAGAGAAAAGGAACGTAGACGAGAAAGCTCAGCGCGGGGTAGCTCAGCGTATTAACTGACGTACCGTCAATGCGGAACGTATGCCCATTCGGCGACACGTGAAAAATGTCAAAAGCCGGCGCCATTGAGTGGGTGTACGGATTGAGACCGTGCACAAAGAGCTGTGCGGCGTACTGGTCAAACGCTGCTTCGTCGGTGCCATAAGCGGGGGCGATACGAACTTGCACCCAGCACCAGGTGAGAAAGGCGGCGCAACTGACGAAGAGCCCTACGACGCCGAGCCCACGGGGTATGGCATCGTCGACATGCCACAGTGACACGACGACGATGCCCATACCCACCAGCGTGGTGGCAACTTCAACGTACGCTAACCAGGGATAGGCGTCGTTGTAGCCAAAGAGTAGGAAGGCCCACGCGATGATGGTGACACCCACCACGATCCAGCCGGATCGATTCGCGTGTGACTCCCCTGCTTCGCGTACTTGCACCTCCTAAGCGTACTTAGGCGTTGGTTGGGAAGACTTGGATGTTGCCGTAGGAAGGGTTGCCGACAATGTCGTAGAGCTCCGTGTTGTTCGGGGCGACCTGAATCTGCACAGCGTACGCCGGAGCAGGCAAGACGTACTTGACTGATGACTTGGCCACGTCGACGACGCTGACGTTGTCGTTGACGACGCTGCCCTTCAAGACGTAGAGACGTGAGTTGTCCTGGCTGAGGGCCATACTCCGTGCGCCACTTCCGACGCTGAAGGACGACTGGACTTTGCCGGTAGTCACACCAATGAGTGACACCGTCCCATTGCCCTGAAGTGCGTACACTGTCGATCCGTCGGCACTGATGTCAAATGCCGTCGTGTCCGCCGGCATCGGTATCGAGCCTTGTACCTTGTGCGAACTCGGACTCACCAGGTCGAGGGAGTCGTTGTTGTTGACCTGCACGAGGGCGTAGAAGATCGAGGGGTTTGGGCCACTCTGGATGCCAATTGCGGGACCGGGCAGGGGTACCGTGTTGAAGAGCTTGTGCGAACCGGTCGTGTAGAAAGCGACTGAACCGGCATTCAACGTGCCCTGGGAGATCCCGACGGTGGACGTGCCGTTGCTGGCAATACCGGTGGCGGCGTTCGAGACGGGGAAGGTGGCGAGCGGTGTCTTACTGGTGCCACTCAAGAGTTGTATGTTGGCTTTGCCGTTGAGGTTAACGAGCACGAAGAGCTCGCCGGACGGCGTCGGCGAGGTGCCACCAATAATGCCGGTAGGTGCGGGGAATATTGAGAGCGGCTTCACCGACGACGCCGAGGTCTTCGATTTGGACTGGCTGATTGCCACGGCAGCGCCGGCACCGACGAGCACAATCACGACAGCGAGGGACAGCAGTTTTTGTTGTTTGGTCTGGAGAAATTTCATGGTACGTCCTTTAGTTGAATGAGAAGTTGTTGGTGCGTGAGAGATGGTTCGAACAATGGGTCAGCGAGATTCTCCTCGTTGCGATTCGTATCGGACGGCGACCATTAGTGCGACAACGCCTTCCAGATTGCCCTGAGCGTGGTCGAGCCGGTGGCGTGGTAGTTCGTGGGCAGGGCGGGGAGCTGACCGTTCGCACTCCATCCGAGGAACTGATAACCGAAGCGGTGCAAGAACGGACCGTTTGGCGTGGGCAACTGAATGGTCGTCGGGCTGGCCAACGTTGTGGGCTCAACGAGGCCGTCACCGCCATTGAGGTCGTACGCCACTGTGAACGTGGTGATGGTGCGGGGGCTGCGCACACGGTGCGACGGCACGGTGCTCGTCGTCGCGGCAGTCGTTTGCTTGGTACTGCGCTGCCAAATGGCTTTCAATGTGATGTTGCGGGTGACGTCGAGCGGGGAAGTAAGGGCCGGGAGATGGCCGTTGTGGCTCCAGCCGGCGAAGGTGTAGCCGAGACGGTGGAGGCCGAGGCCCGAGGCGAGTTGAATAACGCCACTGCCGGGCAAGGTAATGGGCTCGATGGCGCCGTTCGCACCGTTGAGGTTGTAGTGAACGTGGATGTAGACGATCTTTGCCCAGACGGCCTTGAGGGTGACATTTCCCGTGAGGTAGTACGTTCCGGGGAGGACCGGGGCAGTACCAGAGATGCTCCAACCGACGAAGGTGTACCCGCGACGGTGCAGCGTCTGTCCCGTGTTGAGTTCCACGAGTGCATTGCCGTGCCGACGCACGGGTAGAACGACGCCGCGTCCACGATTGACGTCGTAGCGGAGGGTCAGCGTGGACGGCTTGACCCAGATGGCCTGCACGGTCGTCGTCGACGTCAGATCGAGTGGTGAGGTCAGGGAGGGCAGGTGACCATTCAGGCTCCAACCACCAAAGACGTACCCTGGGTTTGCGAGACCATGGCCGTCGTTGAGTCGAATAATGCCACTGCCGTGGATCTGAACGGGAGCAACTTTTCCAGTCGCGGGAGCGGCGACGTGGTAGAACAAGTAGACCGTTGTGGCCTTGTTCCATATGGCCTTGAGCGTCACGGAGCCCGTCACGAAGTACGGGCTAGTGAGCGCCGGGTACAAGCCGGTGGTGCTCCACCCGGCGAACACGTAGCCACTGCGTTGCAGGGTGGCGCCGCTATTCAAGTTCACCGAGGCGTTACCACGGATGCGTAGAGGGCGCACTATGCCAACGCCACCATTGTCGTTGTAGGTCACGACGTTCGTTTGCTCAGTCTGCCAAATCGCCTTCAGGGCGAGTGATGAGGTGACGAGGTACGGACTCGTGAGCGCCGGAGGTTGGCCCGTCGTGCTCCAGCCCTCGAACTGAAAGCCCTTGCGGGTGATTGACATACCACCCGCCAAGGTGACTTGAGTACCCGACGGCACGGTGAGTGGGGCGACCGACCCCCGGCCACCATTGTTGCTGTACGACACCGTGACGTTGGCGCCGAGCAGGTTGATGACGTCGAAGGCGCGGTCGGTGTTGAGCGTGATCGTCACTGAACCGGCGGTGACGATGGCTCGCTTGTCAAGCTTCCATGTGTTCCCGGAGGTCTGGTACACGATGTTCGAAGGGGCAATGTTGGGATTCTGGAGAGTGACGGTGAGGACGCCGTTGAACTTCGTCACTTCAGTGGTGCCCTGGTAGACGCCAACGTAGAACGAGGCGATGTTGGCAAAGTGCACCGGCAGTGCCGCCGCGGTCGATACATGGGCTCGTAGGCGCTGCACCTGGTCCTTGGTGAGAACTTCAATGTGACCATTCACGCGGTAGAGAGCAATAAACGTCGACGGGACGGCGGCAACGTCAACGGTTGCCCCCGCGGGAATCACGTTGGCCGGGGCAGTGATCTGCAGGGTTGCGCCACCGCTGGCCGACGTTGACGCAACATTCACGACGAGGGGTTGGTCCGGCACGACAACTTGGGAGGCGATGACACCAGTGGGTGCGGGGATCAGTGTTGGCCGGACCGCGGGTGGGCAGTTGCCGTAGGAGCCACAGCCCGCGGCCGCGGCGACCGAGGCGGGAAAGGTCAACGAAACGGCAAAAAGCGCGAGACTCAGTAGGCCCATGATGGGTCGACGTATGGCGCGCACATTCACCCCCAAAACTTAGAAAATGCAGGTTACGATTTCGTGACAGAATCATTCTATTACAAACTCGTTACATTAACTTTTAGTGAGTTATGCGCCTCGGAAGCCCTTTATTTTTCTGGCGAGTGGTGCGAGAGCGCCCTTGACGGCAAAAGTGAATTTTGGTCAGCGCTCTTCGCCACGTTCGTTGACAAGTCGTCATCGATTTTGTCAGCGAGAGTGCCCGTCGTGGGGGCAAAAATGACACATAATCATTGGGGAAAATTTGTCAACATTTAATCAATTAGTTGGTAAAAACTCATCTTGACAAATGAAATGATGAACTAAAACCATCGCATTATCGCCCTCGAACAGCGTGCCACGAGCGCGCTCTGCGATTAAATCAGAATCCCGCGAGGAGCTCAATCAACCATGGGGTGGTCGCCGAATTCCTCGCGGGATTGAGCTGTGGAGTGCCTAGGCCAAGTCGAAACGGTCGAGCATCATGACCTTGTCCCATGCGGCGACGAAGTCCTTCACGAATTTTTCCTTGGCGTCGTCACTGGCGTAGACCTCAGCGATTGCCCGCAGCTGTGAGTTCGAACCGAAAACGAGGTCGTTCGCCGTCGCACTCCAGGTGTCGCCATTGGCCCTGGTGCCCGTAAAGGAGTACTCGTCGTTTTGGGTCCAGGTTGTCGACATGTCCAGCAGAGTGGTGAAGAAATCAGTGGACAAGACCCCGGGGCGATCGGTGAAGACGCCCGCGGAACTGGCCGCCGTGTTGGCGTTCAACACGCGAAGTCCGCCAATCAACACCGTCATTTCGGGGGCCGTCAGGGTCAGCAAGAGCGCACGCTCGAGCAATTGCTGTTCAACGGCCTTACCCTTGACGGGGTGGAGGAAGTTACGGAATCCGTCGGCTTTCGGCTCGAGCACGGCGAACGATGCTTCATCAGTCTGCTCGGGTGTCGCGTCGGTGCGACCAGGTTCGAAGGGCACCACGGTGGGGTACCCGGCGTCGGCCGCGGCCTTCTCAACGGCCGCAACACCCGCCAGCACGATCAGGTCGGCCAAGGACACGGTGGCGCCCGTCGCGTTGAACGTTGCCCGCACGCCTTCGAGCGTGGTGAGCACGGTGGCGAGGTGGGCGGGGTTGTTGACGGCCCAGTCCTTCTGCGGCGCCAACGCAATGCGGGCACCATTGGCACCACCACGCTTGTCGGTGCCGCGGAACGTCGACGCTGACGCCCACGCCGTCGACACGAGGTCGCCAATGCTCAGATTCGTGGCAAGCACGGCGGCCTTGAGTGAGGCCACCTGCTCGTCGTTGATCAACGGGTGGGTGACGGCCGGCACGGGGTCCTGCCAGATCTGCGGCTCGGCGGGCACGAGGTTGCCGAGTCCACGAACGTAGGGTCCCATGTCACGGTGCGTCAACTTGAACCA
>CAIKBU010000006.1 GCA_903825765.1 uncultured Actinomycetes bacterium
CGGGTGTAGAGGACCGCGTCCGCTTCTCGCGCGAGGGAAGCGTCAACCACGTTCGAAATCGCCACGACCCGGGCCCCGCGCCGCTGCGCTTCGCGGGTGGCCTGAATCGTGTCAATGGTTTCACCACTCTGACTCACGCCAATGACGAGGGTGCCGATCTCGACGATGGGGTCACGGTAGCGATACTCCGACGCAATATCGACGTCGACACTCAGTCGGGCCCAGCGTTCGATGGCGTACTTGGCCACGAGGGCGGCGTGATGCGAGGTGCCGCAGGCCACCAGCACGACGCGCTTGACCGCGGCCAGATCTTCGTCGCTGAGGCGAAGTTCGTCGAAGGCAATCGTGGCGCCCCGGCGGCGATCGAGCAAGGTGGCGGTGAGGGCGGCCGGCTGCTCCGCAATCTCCTTCGACATGAAGTCGTCGTGGCCGCCCTTTTGGGCGGTCTCCAAGTCCCAGTCGATGTGCAGCTTCTTGAGTTGCACTGGTACACCGTCGAGGTCGACGGCTTCGAACCCCGCGGGAGTGAGGCGGACAATCTCGTCGTCGTTGACACCGTAGAAGGTGTCCGCCTTGTCGAGGATGGCCGGTACGTCACTGGCCAGGTAGGTGGCCCCCTTGGTGGTACCCACCACCAGCGGCGAAATGCGGCGGGCGGCCACAATCACGTCGGGCTCACGGTTATCGACCACCGCGAGGGCGAAGGCGCCGTGCACCTCGCGAAGCGCCAGTCGAACGGCGTCCAGGAGTTCGAGGCCGGTGTTGCGGGCCTCCTCAATCAGGTGGGCCACCACCTCGGAGTCAGTGACCGAGGTAAAGACGTGCCCTCGCGCCTTCAGGGCTTCTTTGAGCGCAACGTGGTTCTCAATAATGCCGTTGTGAATGATGGCGATTTGTTCGCTGCAATCGAGGTGCGGGTGGGCGTTAATCTCCTCGGGGGCACCGTGCGTCGCCCAGCGTGTGTGACCAATACCGGTCGTGAAGTTAGTCGGCGCGTCGTCACAGACGAGCCGCAGGGCGGCGACCGACGTCGTACCGGAGGCGGCGCGAGCGCGCCACGTGGCGCCTCGGCGCACCAGCGCGAGGCCCGCTGAGTCGTAGCCGCGGTATTCGAGGCGCTCGACACCCTCGAGCAACGTGGAGAGAGTTTCGGGAGATCCAACGACCCCAATGATGCCGCACATAGGGGGAAGTCTACTCCCCGTCTTTTCGTGGCCGTTGGCGCTACATGCTGAAGTGGCGACCGAGCGCGATGACGAAGTCATCGACGAAGGCGCCATTACTGGCCTCGACCATGATGCGCACCACGGGCTCGGTACCCGAGGGGCGAATGAGGAGTCGTACGTCCTCATCGCTCAAGTTGTGCTGTCGTTGCAGCGCGGCGAAGAGGTGGCGCACGACCTCGTCGTCGTAGTTCTCGTGTGGCACATTAATCAGGGCTTGCGGCACCCGGTGCCACGCTTCATCGGCGAGGTCGGCGAGTGGGCCACGGCGAGCCACCAACTCAGCGAGGCGAAGTCCGGTCAAGAGCCCGTCACCAGTGGGGCTCAGGTCGCGGAAGATCAAGTGACCGCTTTGCTCGCCACCGAAGGACCAGTCACGCTCCTCGAGCGCAATCAACACGTGACGGTCGCCGACGTCGGTTTCGACGAGTTCGATTCCGTGCTGGTGCATTGCGCGACGAAGGCCCAGGTTGCTCATTGACGTCACGACGACGCCACTCGCCCGCACCGCGTCACTGTCGAGGGCGAAGAGCACCATAAGGTCGTCACCGTCACGCAGGGTGCCCGTGGCGTCAACGGCAATGAGTCGGTCCGCGTCGCCATCAAAGGCCAGACCGAGGTCCGCGCCGTACTCGACGACGGCGGCCATGAGATCATCGGGGTGCGTGGAGCCACAGGCCTCATTGATGTTGTGCCCGGTGGGCTGATCGTGCAAGGTAAACACCCGGGCGCCCGTGGCCTCAAAGAGTTCGTGCGCCACCGAGGACGATGCCCCATTGGCGCAGTCGAGCACGATGGTCAAGGCTGACAAATCCGAGGGGACAATGGTCCGCAGGTGCGCGGCGTAGTCGTGCTGGGCCTGGGCGTCAATCGCTACGACGGGGAAGTCGGTCGATACCGGCGACGGCGCCGCATTGAGTGCATCAGTGACGGCGGCCTCAGTGACGAAATCGAGCTTTGTGCCACCGAGTCCGAGTACCTTGAGGCCATTGTCGTAGTAGGGGTTATGCGACGCCGATACGACGATGCCGACACCACGTCGCCGCTGCGCGATCACGGCCACGCCGGGGGTCGTGAAGACGCCGAGGTTCGTGGCCTGTCCGCCAACTGACGCCACCCCCGCGAGGACGGCCGCCGTCAAGACGGGTGAACTCTCACGAGTGTCGTAGCCCACGAAGACGGGAGCATCAAAGACGGTGCCCACGGCACGACCGAGGCGGTAGGCCAGGTCGACCGTGATGGTCTCGTACGCTTTGCCGCGAATGCCGTCCGTGCCGAAACGCACGGCCATGGCCATTAACGCTTCGAGTACTGAGGAGCCTTACGGGCCTTCTTGAGACCGTACTTCTTGGTCTCCTTCTTACGCGAGTCACGCGTAAGCAAGCCGGCCTTCTTGAGCGCGGGGCGAGCCTCTTCGTTCAATTCGAGCAGCGAACGGGCGATGCCCAGACGCAGGGCGCCGGCCTGACCGGCCATGCCGCCGCCTTCGATGGTGGCGACGACGTCGTAGGTCTCGACGGTCTCGGTGAGACGCATGGGCTCCATCACCATCTGGCGGTGCGTCGCCGAGGTGAAGTAGTTGTCGAAGGCGCGTGCGTTGATGGTGATGGTGCCAGTACCGGGGCGCAGCATCACGCGGGCAACGGCCTCTTTACGACGGCCAGTGGTCTGAGTAAGCGGGGTAGTCACGAAGGTTCTCCTTAACCGCGGCGGATTGCCGAGGTGTCGTACTGCGAAGGCTGCTGAGCAGTGTGTGGGTGGGTGTCGCCGGCGTAGACGAAGAGCTTGCCCATCTGAGCACGACCCAAACGATTCTTCGGGACCATGCCCTTGATCGAGTCGAAGACCAACTTCGCGGGGTCCGTGTCGTGCAGGGTCTGCCACGACGTCTGACGGATACCACCGGGGTAGCCGGAGTGACGGTAGCGGAAGTTCTGCGCGAGCTTGTTGGCCGTCACGACGACCTTGCTGGCGTTGATGATGATCACGAAGTCACCCGTGTCCATGTGGGGGGCGAAGAAGGGGCGGTGCTTGCCACGAAGCAGCGACGCGGCAACGGTGGAAACGCGACCAAGGACGAGACCTTCTGCGTCAATCACGTGCCATTCGCGCGTGATGTCTTTTTCTTTGGGTGAGTACGTACGCACAGTTTTTCCTTCAGCGATCTCTTGTCATGACCCGTGCCGAGACAGGGGACTTCTTAGCCTACAAAACCGGAGGGCCCTCCGGCAAATTCGTCATATCCAACACCCACCAGACTGAGTCCCGCAGCCGGAGCCGGCGCGGGCAGATGCAATCGTTGGTGGCTCTCTAGCCTACTCGCTACTTCGCTTTCTGGCAATCGACCTTGTCCGATGGCGACAAAGGTCGACGTGAGCGAGCGCACCATGTTGTGACAGAAGCTGCCCGCGCGAATGGTGAACCGTGCCACCGGGGCCCGTTCGGGGCTCATCTGCCAGGTATCGACCAACCGCTCCCACTGCGCGCTCAGCACGTGTCGGCGCAGCGGTTCGTCGGGCGTCTTGTCCACTGGTCGTCGGCAGAAGGCGCGAAAGTCGTGCGTGCCGAGGATGGCCTCGCACGCACGGTTCATGGCGTCGATATCGAGGGGACCCGTGACTGCCCAGCTCCACGCGTCGTGAAGTGCGAGCGCCGGTGGTGTCGTCTCGAGGACGAGGTAGCGATACTCACGCCACTGCGCCGAAAAACGAGCGTGGAAGGTGTCATTGACTTTCTGAGCCTTGGTGATTCGAATCTGGCCTCGTAGTTGGAGATTAAGCGCTCGGGCGATGCGGTCCTCGTCGGGGGCCCGACTGTCGCGAAACAGGGGGTCCGGCAGATCGACGTGAATGACTTGGGCGAAGGCGTGGACGCCCGTGTCAGTGCGCCCTGCCCCAATGATGACGGGATCCGTCTCGAGGCGGAGCATGTCTCGCAGCGTCGTGCGCAGAAGTCCCGTTACCGTGACCAGC
>CAIKBU010000007.1 GCA_903825765.1 uncultured Actinomycetes bacterium
CGACTGAGAATTAACGCGAATGATGGCTTCGTACGTCCGACCAGTGTGCTTCGGGTCGATGGGGAGGTAGGGCACCTCCCACACGTCGTACGTATCACCAATCGCGGTCATGCCCTTCTTGATGGCATCCTGGTGCGAACCGGAGAATGCGGTGTAGACGAGCTCACCGACGTAGGGGTGACGCATATGCACCGGGAGACGGTTCGCGTACTCGGCGACGTGACGGGCCTTGTCGATATCACGAATATCGAGCTCGGGGTCGACACCCTGACTGAACAAGTTGAGCGCGAGGTTCACGACGTCGACATTGCCGGTGCGCTCACCGTTGCCAAAGAGAGTGCCCTCGACGCGGTCAGCGCCGGCGAGCACGCCGAGTTCCGCGGCCGCAACGCCAGTGCCACGGTCGTTGTGGGGGTGAAGGGACAAGATGATGCTGTCGCGACGATGCACGTGGCGCAAGAAGTACTCAATGGCGTCGGCGTAGAGGTTCGGGGTGTACATCTCCACGGTGGCCGGAAGGTTCAAAATAAGGGGCTTTTCGGGCGTGGGGTCAATGGCCTCAATGACGGCGTTGCAGACGTCGAGGGCGTAGTCGAGCTCGGTTCCAGTGAAACTCTCCGGCGAATACTCGTAACGGAACACCGTGTTTGGTGACGTCGATTCGAGCGAACGACACAGGTGCGCCGCCTTGACCGCAATCTCGGTGATGCCGGCCTCGTCGAGGCCAAAGACAACGCGACGCTGCAACGTCGAGGTCGAGTTGTAGAAGTGCACAATGGCCTGCTTCGCGCCGTGGAGTGACTCGTAGGTGCGACGAATGAGTTCTTCGCGGCACTGGGTCAGGACTTGAATCGTGACGTCGTCAGGGATCAGGTCACCCTCAACAATGTGACGAACAAAGTCAAAGTCTGGTTGCGATGCCGATGGAAATCCCACCTCAATTTCCTTGAAGCCCATGGCGACGAGCTGCGCAAACATGACATTCTTACGCTCGAGGTCCATCGGGTCGATGAGCGCCTGGTTGCCATCGCGCAAGTCGACGGAGCACCAAATCGGCGCGTGGTCAAGTCGCTTGTTCGGCCACGTGCGGTCGGGCAACTCTACCGGCACCGTGGGGCGGTACTTCGTGAAGGCCATTGGGCTGGACTGCTGGGGGTGTGCGCGCACGAACTTCCTTTTCGTTCAGCACCATCAGTGACAAAAAAACCCCGCCTAGTGGCGGGGTGACGGACGAGGAGTGCTCGCCCTATCGAAGAAGTCGTGAGATGGTGCCGTGAGTCATTTCTCTAGTGTACCGAACCCATCACGCTCACTCCACTGAAGCACTAGTGTGCCATCGTGCGACTCATTTCACGACTCATCAAAGTCAGCCTGCTGGCGGCCGTCGTAGCGGGCATAGCCCTCGTGGCCAAGAACGCCTCGTCGTTCCTGAAGCCGACGCCGGCCATCGCCGATGCTGATGAGGCCGCGAGTACGTCCACCGAAGAAACGCTCAACGATGAAGAAGGATCACTATGACCACCCCCATGGAATATCGCCGCCTCGGCCGCTCCGGCCTCCAAGTCTCCGTTCTGTCGTTCGGCAGCTGGGTTACCTTTGCCAATGACAACCAGATCAAGAACGCCGAGCAGGCCGCTGAATGCCTCAGCGTGGCCAAGGACGCTGGCGTCAACTTCTTCGACAACGCCGAGGGGTACGCCCAGGGTGAGTCCGAGCGCGTCATGGGCCAGGCCTTCCGCGACCTGGGCTGGAAGCGTCACGAGTACGTGGTCTCGACCAAGTTCTACTGGGGCATCAACGGCGACATGCCCAACATGCACTACACCCTGAACCGCAAGTACTTGAGTCAGGCCATCACCGGTTCACTCGAGCGCCTCGGCCTCGACTTCGTCGACCTCGCGTACTGCCACCGCCCCGACGCCAACACCCCGATCGAAGAGACGGTCTGGGCTATGTCGGACATGGTGACCCGCGGTCAGGCTCTCTACTGGGGAACCTCAGAATGGAGCGCCGACGAAATTCGCGCGGCCTACGAGATCGCCGAGCGTAAGAACCTGCACAAGCCGGTCGTCGAGCAGCCTCAGTACAACATCCTGCACCGCACCCGCGTGGAGAAGGAATACGCCCGCCTCTACGAAGACCTGGGCCTCGGAACGACCATCTGGTCACCTTTGGCGTCAGGCATGCTGACCGGGAAGTACCAGAACGGGATTCCTGCCGGATCACGCGCCTCGCTCCCCGGCTACGGATGGCTCAAGGACATGCTCACCGACCCCGCCCAGTTGGCCAAGGTTGCGCAGCTCATGGAGATCGCCAAGGACCTCGACATCACCGTCACCCAGCTCTCGCTGGCCTGGTGCGTGAAGAATCCCCACGTGTCGACCGTGATTACCGGTGCCTCCTCCGCCGCTCAGGTTCGCGACAACATGAGTGCGCTCGACGTCCTGCCGCTGTTGACCGACGAGGTCATGGCACGCATCGATGCCGTCAACCAGGACTAACGTCCGCGTCCGCGGTGCGGGTTACTGACGACCCACTTCGTGATCGCTCACCGCGGCCGAACGTGTGGCACCGTGGACTCGCGCAATGGCCCCACACGGCACCGCCACAATGAATCCAGCGCCGATACGACGACCTCGGTCGGTAGTTCCGTAGCTGCCGAGTAGCCTTCCCACGTGCCCGAACCCACTGATGTGCTGATTGTTGGTGCTGGCCTGGCCGGTCTTCGGGCTTCGCAACTCATTCGCGAAGCGGGGCTTTCAGTCCGTTTGATTGAGTCGGCTGACGCCGTCGGCGGTCGAGTGCGGTCGCACACGATCGACGGTTTTATCGTTGACGAAGGCTTTCAGCTCATCAATCCGAGTTACCCCGAGTTAGTGGCGAGTGGGGTCACCCCCGCCCTGGATCTTCGCCCCTTCGCCCCGGTGATTCGTTTCTGTGATCACGACACCTTCTACAACGTCGCCGATCCTCGGTACGCACCGCTCGTTGGACTGCGCTCACTTCGCCACCCCCAGTTGTCACTTCGCGATGGCCTGGCCTTTGCCCGACTGCTCCTGCGGGCTCGGTTCTCATCAATCGCGCGACTCACTCGTGGCGCCGATTTTTCAACCATGGACGGGCTGCTTTCCGAGGGACTCAGCGAGGACATGATCAATGGCGTGCTCCAGCCCTTCCTGCGGGGCACCCTGCTCGACGAGCAGCTCGAGACATCATGGCACTACACCCAGATCTTGCTCAAGTCCTTCGTCTCTGGCCGGCCCGGCACGCCCGCCACCGGCGTGAGCGCACTCCCCGACGCCCTACTCGCGGCGTCGCTGGGGGTGCAGGTGCACTACCAGGAACGAGCGACGGCAGTCACCGCCACGACCGTGACCACGTCGGAGGCGACGTACCACGCCCGGGCTGTTCTGGTTGCGACCGACCAGAGCCGGGCCGCCGCTCTGCTCGACACACCCGATGTCGGGTGGCGTACGCAGACCGCGTATTGGTTCGCTGCGCCGACACTCGAGGGCACCAATCAGTTCCGCATTGACGCCGTTCGTGGCTTGTGGAACATGTGCGACATAACCGCGGTGGCACCCGAACGTGCGCCCGCTGGGCGAAGTCTGATCGTGGCCTCGGGCGTCGGTGACATTGACGACCCCCGCGTGGGTAGCGACGTCGCCCGCCTCTACGGACTACGCGACGCGGAGGTTTCACTCATCGAACGCCAGGTCATCCACCACGCGCTCCCCCGGCTTCGTCGACCGCTTGATCTCGATCGTCCCGCGCACCACAACGGCGTCTTCGTTGCGGGTGATTACCTTCAGACCCCCTCCATTCAGGGGGCCATGGCCAGTGGACGTCGAGCAGCCACGGCCATTTGTCAGATGCTCAGCTGAGTCTCACAGCGGTCCTCGCGAGGCAAAACGATACCGGTGCCAAGGGGCATCTCGGCGCCCCATCAGGGTCACTCGAGACCGACGGTCAGCTCGGCACGGCAATACCGTTGCGATGCGGACTCTGGGCAGAGCGCCGACCTGGCCGCTCTGGTGGGGTGGCTAGACGTCTCGCGACGCAGCCTCGGCGAGTGCCTTCAATCCCTGGACGGTCGCGGCCATGTTGCTCCGCCACGCGGCGAGTCGCGCCGCAACGATGTCGTCTTCGTTTTGCGGATCGCGTTCCACCGCGCGACTGAGTCCCGATTCACCGAGACCGACGGTCGCAGTGAAGGTAAGCCGTGTGGCGCGTCCTTCAGGATTTAACACGAACGACCACACGGCGAGTGGTTCCTCGACGCGGTCGACGACGTAGGTAAAGATGACCCCAGGCACGTACGCGGTGACGGTACAGAATGTCGACCACGTGGCCTCACCGCGCCCATTGTGACCCTCAAAGGTCGATCCCACACCGTGCGGTTCACTCGTCAACCACGACGCGCCACGAAACTCTGATGAGAATTTCGAGGGGGTATCAATATCCGACACCAGACGCCACAGCGTTTCGGGGGACGCCGCCACGACGGTTGAGACTGATATCGAGGGGTAGTCAGGAATCTTCATGCGTCGATGCTAAGCGCTGGGAAACGCATCGGCGGGCAGGTCCTTCTCGCCGTTCGCGAGCGCCTCGAGCACTCGAGCGACAACCACCTCAGGGGTCAGCCCCGTCGGCATCTTCGGGGCGGCGCCGTCGAGAGCACGCTCGACGAGCCCCGTCTCCGTGTGGGGCGCACGAATGTCGAGCACCGCGATTTTCTTGGCCCGCAGTTCGCGCGCGGCCACGGCCATGGCAGTTTTGGCCGCCACCTTTGACGCACAGTAGGCACCCATGCCAACAATGGCCATGTCCGCGGCGACGCCGGTAAAGGAAGCGAGGAATCCCTCGGGATTAATACCGTGGGTGGCGAGCGAGATCACGTTGATTGTCCCCAACGCGTTCGTGGTGAACAGTTCGCGAGCGACCCGGTCACTCAGGTCGGTGAAACTACCGAAGGCGACAACGCCCGCGCAGTTAATAATGCCGTCGACCGAACGCCCGAGTGTCACTTCCGCAAACGCCGCTTCCAGATCAGCGCGGTCACCAATCGACGCCACGGCCACTGGTAGGTCCTGCAGCGTGATATCGAGGTTGCTGGGCGTTCGGACAATGAGCCGCACATCGGCACCGTCGTTTCGCAGGGCGTGGGCGATGAGCCCACCGAAGACGCCGCTGGCGCCAATCACGACGATTGTCTTGTCAGTAAAGCTGGTCACGAATGCCTCTTTCTCTCTTCGCTCAGCGTACCCAGAGAATGACCATTCTCACGCCGTTCGAGGATTGGCACCACCGCACCCCGAGGTGTACGGTGACCACAGAGAGGGAGGTCAGTAATGACACCACCGAACACCGAAGCAATCCCAGAAGCGGAACCGTACGTCGTTGGTAGTGACGGCGTCATTGATTCTCACGAGCCACTCCCACACGACAGAATGCCCGTGCCGAGTAGTCAGACCTCACTCACGACCCCACCGGCGCCGATCATGATCGACGCGGCACCTCTTTAAACACCGCTCCGCGACCACCGCAGCGTGGGCGTGGCAACGCCGAACGCCCGACTGCGTCGGTGGTCAATGGCTCGGTTCAGCGAAGGGCAATGACGTGAATACCGAGGATGCCCTCATTGGCGCGCAAACGCTCTACCACCTCAACTGGTGTGGGAGTGGACGTCGAGAGAACCATGAGGGCCGTGCCGGCCTGCTTGTCGGGACCGACCGCCATGGCGGTGATTGAGATGCCGGCTTCACCCAACGCCATTCCCACGTGACCAATCATGCCGGGCTTGTCGTTGTTGCGAACAACGAGCATCGACGCGGCTGGTGGGATTTCCACACTGTGGTCGTCCACGGCGACGATGCGCGTTTCGACGCGCGAACCGATAGTCATCAACGTACCCGAGACCGCGTGCTGACCCGAGCGAACGGTAATAACGTTCACGTACTCGGGGCTCTCGAGCGTGGAAATCTCGCCGAACGTGATGTTGTGATCGGCCGCGAGTTGCGGCGCGTTCACGAACGAAGCCGACCCGTGACCAGTGGCCACCAGGAGACCCTTGAGCGCGCAGAGCGTCAAGATCTTCGTACCGGTACCGGCGAGGTCACCTTGGTAGATGACCTCGAGGTCAGCCGGCTGGCCGTCAAGCAGTCCACCAATAAAGCGGCCCAATACTTCGGCGAGCCCCATGAAGGGGCGCACGGTATTCGAGACCTCACCGGCCGCGACGTTGACCGCGAACGGTACGAAGTCACCCGCCAGCGCCAGCTCGACCTGCTCCGCAATAGCAATACCGGCCTTGTCCTGCGCCTCCACCGTCGAGGCACCGAGGTGAGGCACCACCACGACGGAGGGCAACGCGAACAGCGGTGACTCGGTGGTGGGCTCCTTTTCGAAAACGTCGAGGGCGGCACCCTGCACGTGACCGGAAAGAATCGACGCGGCCAAATCGGCCTCGTTGATGATGCCGCCTCGAGCGACGTTCACGATGCGCACGCCTGGCTTGCACTTGGCGAGCGATTCAGCGTTGAGCAAGTTGGTCGTTTCTTTGGTCTTGGGCAAGTGAATCGTGATGAAGTCGGCGCGCGCCAGCAGGTCATCGAGACTCATTTTCTCAATGCCCATGTGACGAGCACGCTCATCAGTGATGTAGGGGTCGTAGGCCACGAGGTGCATACCAAACGCCATGGCTCGTTGCGCCACCAAGGCGCCAATCTTGCCCAGACCAATAACACCGAGGGTCTTGCCGTGGAGTTCGACGCCCTCCCACTTGGAGCGCTCCCACTTGCCGTTCTTCAAGGCCGAGTGGGCCTGGGGGATGTTGCGAGCCTGGGCCAGAATGAGCGCCATCGTTTGCTCGGCGGCCGAGAGGATGTTCGAGACGGGAGCGTTGACGACCATGACGCCGAGGTCCGTCGCCTTGGCGACGTCCACGTTGTCGAGACCAATACCGGCGCGACCAACCACGACGAGGTCGGTACCGGCCTCGAGGGTCGCCGCATCGACTTGCGTGGCCGAGCGAATGATGAGCGCGTGCGCGCCAACAATGGCCTCCAGCAACGCTTCTGGCGATAGGCCAGTTTGGATGTCCACTTCGTGACCGGCGTCACGAAGCGCCTGCAGTCCAGATTCAGCAATCGTTTCAGTGACGAGTACGCGGGCCATGGGGGGTCCTTTCAATTGTTGACTCAAATACTAATGATTTGAGACACGAGTCAACCGGCGTTGACAAAGTTTGCGAAACGCTCGAGTCCTTCGGCCAACTGATCGTCACCGAGGGCGTAGGAGAAGCGGAAGAATCCAGGGGCGCCGAACGCCTCACCAGGCACGACGGCGATCTTGATGGTGTCGAGCAGCATGGTCGCCAGTTCCGCAGACGTGGCCGCCACCTGGCCACCGAGGGAGCGACCGAGCAACCCCGTGACGTTCGGAAACGCGTAGAAGGCACCCTCGGGGGTGGCGCACGTCACGCCGTCAATGGCGTTGAGCATTGCGACCATGCTTTTCCGGCGCCGGTCAAAGGCCTCGCGCATGGCGTAAACGTCGTCCAGACTGCCATCGAGCGCGGCAACGGCGGCGCGTTGGGCGACGTTGGCAATGTTGGACGTCGTCTGGCTCTGGTAGGTGATGGCCGCCTCCATGACGTCGGGGGCGCCAATCATCCAGCCGATGCGCCAGCCGGTCATGGCGTAGGTCTTGGCGACGCCATTCACCACAATCCAGCGGTCCCCCAGTTCGGGCGCCACGACGGGCATCGAGACGTGCTCGACACCGTCGTAGGTAAGGTGTTCGTAAATCTCGTCACACATGACCCAGATGTCGTGCTCGGCGGCCCAGCGGCCAATCGCGGCTACTTCCTCTTTCGCCACCACAGCACCAGTGGGGTTCGAGGGCGAGACGAACACCACGAGCTTCGTCTTGTCCGTGCGGACACGCTCGAGGTCTTCGACGGTCAAACGAAAGCCATTGGCCTCACTCGTCATCACCGGCACGGGGGTTGCACCAGCCAAGTAGACCGCTTCGGGGTAGGTCGTCCAGTAGGGGGCGGGAATGATGCACTCGTCGCCGGGATTGAGCAACGTCATGAAACCAGTCGCCACGGCGTGCTTGCCACCGTTGGTGACGAGCACTTGGCTGGGCTTTATTTCGAGACCGGAGTCACGCATCGTCTTCGCGGCAATGGCTTCACGCAAGACGGGCAGTCCGGCCGTCGGGGTGTACTTGTGGTTCGCCGGGTCGTAGCAAGCCGCCGCGGCAGCCTCGACGATGTGGGCTGGTGTGGGGAAGTCGGGCTCGCCAGCGCCGTAGCCAATCACGGGCTCACCAGCCGCTTTGAGGGCTTTGGCCTTGGCGTCAACGGCCAAGGTGGCGGAGGGGGAAAGGCCGGCGAGAAGGTCGCTAACACGTGCGCGCATGGGGGGCTCCAATTCTTTTCTAGGATTAAGTCTATGACCTCCCCCGAGAACCTTTCTATTCCCACCAACTTGCTCCCCCGTGACGGGCGATTTGGCGCCGGCCCCTCGAAGGTGCGCGCCGCGCAACTCGACGCGCTACTCGCCGACGCGCCGCATTTCCTCGGCACCTCACACCGCCAATCGACGGTCAAGGACAAGGTCGGCGAAGTACGCGATGGTCTGGCGGCCCTCTTCAATTTGCCCGACGGCTACGAAGTACTGCTCGGCAACGGCGGCTCAACGGCCTTCTGGGACATCGCGACATTTGGTCTGATCGAGCAGCACTCCCAGCACTTGGTCTTTGGTGAGTTCTCCTCCAAGTTCGCCACCGCCGTCAAGGCGGCGCCACACTTAGGCGACCCGGAGGTCATCTCCTCCGAGCCCGGTACGCACCCCCAGGCCATTGCCCGTGACGGCATCGATCTTTACGCCCTCACCCACAACGAAACCTCGACCGGTGTCATGATGCCAATTCTGCGACCAGAGGGTTCGACCGGCCTGGTCTGCGTCGACGCCACGTCGGCGGCCGGTGGCTTGATTGTTGACCCCACCCAGTTCGACGTGTACTACTTCGCCCCCCAGAAGTCCTTCGCCTCCGACGGCGGACTCTGGATCGCGTTGTGCTCCCCCGCGGCCATTGCTCGCATTGAGGCCATCGCCGCGTCGGGTCGCTGGACGCCAGAGTTTTTCAACCTGAAGACGGCGCTCGATAACTCGCGTCTCAATCAGACGTACAACACGCCCGCCTTGGCGACCATCCACCTACTCGCTAGCCAGATCTCGTGGTTCAACGAAAACGGTGGCCTGAGCTTCTCCGCTGGCCGCTCGTCGCGCAGTGCCGAGGTCCTCTACGGCTGGGCCGAAGCGTCGGACTTCGCCACTCCCTTCGTCCAAAACTCCGCCGAACGCAGCCACGTCATCGGCACGATTGACTTCACCGACGAGATTGATGCGGCCCTCATTGCCAAGATTCTCCGTGCCAACGGTGTCGTCGACACGGAGCCCTACCGCAAGCTGGGCCGGAACCAGTTGCGCATTGCGATGTTCCCGGCGATTGATTCTGAAGACATCGCCGCCCTGTGCGCCTCAATCAATTACATCGTTGGATCCCTGTAACCACGGCGACACGAGGTGACCACGCCCCTCAGCCACTGAGTGAGCGACTGAGGGGCGTGGTGGACGCAACGCCCCCGTCAACAATGAACACCAGTCGTTGGCACACATTGCGCTTTCGCCGTTAGCCGCCGTTAATCCAGTCCTGCATCTGAGCACCTAGCTGGGTCGTGAGGAAATCCTCGACAGTGTAGGAATACCGCAACCGAGAACCAATCGCTCGAGAGCTCTGTGCACTGGAGTCATGAAAGGCTGCACTGGCTGCCGCGAGGTAGTCATGGGCATCATGGCCACAGATGTAGCGCCAGCGATTTTCCAATGTTGTTGTACCCCAGACGGAAAGGCAACTATCTCGCAAGGAATCCGCGTCGGCGATGCTGTCCTTCTTCGCTATGGCCTTCACGTAGTCGTGAAAGTCAAAGCGAACTCGTCCACCTTTGATAGAAAAAAACTTCTGAACGGGATTTTGACGGAAGTTCAGTTTGTGTTTCTGATCGGAATTGATCTCTCGAAGAATACCTATCAATGAAACATGAGTCAGTAGGTCGGAGAGAACGGCCTCGGCTTCTTTGCCAAACAGCGTGAACAGGAACCTATTCCCACCCTCGGATTGGAGTGCCATGGCATCCAAGTCGCGCAAGTCCGTGCGAAGTATGGAACCAACCGTCGACCGATACAACCTCTTTGCATCATTGTCTCGGTCGATAATTCCGAGGCACCTCGCTCCTCGATTCCAGGAAAAATCATCGACTGCCGCGATCACTCCATCTCGACCATTGCACTGAATGAGAGTGAACCGTTTTCGAAGACCTTGCGTCAACAGAACCCGATTTATGATTTGCAAATCGCTGTATCCCTCGACTGCAATTATCGGCAGGTTATTCATCGGTACGGTATGCATGTTGCTCCTTTTGACTAGGGAGCCAACACACTAAGGGTTACCTGTTACTTGTGATGCCAATCTTCATCTTTTTTTCCGTTAGCTTTACTGATTGCCGTATGAGGACGGTAGAGGCGTCCGCCAGATAATCAAGATCGCAGAGAAGGTGCTGCGTCCAACCTGCAGTCGAGAGCGCAACAGGAAGGACCGTCAGTCAATACCTCCAGGTTGTAGCGAACTCGAGCAGACCAATCTCGCTCAGTGCTTTCACCAGCTGCGTGGAGGGAGTCACGCTCTGCCCGCAGGGCGGTGGCCACCTTGTCGAGACCGGTCGGAAGCGTTCGGGCAATCCGGTCTCGCGTCCATTGGGCCAGCGATGGTGATGCCCCACTCGACGAGACCGCCACGATGACGTCGCCCTGACGATGCAGCGCGGCGAAGTAGAACGCACAGCGCTCGAGGTCGTCGACGACGTTGTAAAAGACGCGTCGTTCCGTTGCCTCAGCGACCACGTGGTCGTTCACGGCGGCGTTCGCCGTGGCGGAAACGACGAACCACATACCCTCGAGGTCGCCCGGTGCGTAGGGGCGAAGCTGCAGTGAAGCGAGACCTTCGGGTGGGTCGACGAGGCAGTGCTCAGTGATGACGTGCACCCGCGCTCCGGCCTCAAGAAGTTGTCGCGCCTTGTGGGCACCGATGCGCCCCATACCGAGCACCAGCACGTCTCGATCGCGCAGATCGAAGACGAGGGGCAGCATCATGCGTACGCCACCGCGTAGGACGAGACGAGACCGAGGTCTAACGCCGCCACGGCGCCGACCACGATGATGGCGGGATTGGTCACGTCAAGTTCACCGAGTTCGGCCAGCGTCGCACGCACCACACGCTGATCCGGTCTCGACGCTCGCTCGACAACGGCCAGCGGCGTCGAAGAGCTGAGGCCTCCCGTCATGAGTTGCTCGGCGATAATTGCTCGGCGGGCGACCCCCATGAGAATTACGAGCGTCAGGTCGGCGTTGGCAATCCTCGAAAAATCGACGGCGCTGCCGTCGTGCGCGTGCCCCGTGACCACGGTGACGCCGTGGCTCGCGTCGCGGTGCGTCACGGGAATACCGGCCAGCAGTGGTCCCGCCACCGCCGACGAGATACCGGGAACAACGTCGCAGGGCACGCCCGCTTCGGCGAGCACGAGTGCTTCCTCGCCACCGCGACCAAAGACGAAGGGATCGCCGCCCTTGAGGCGGACCACACAGTCAAACCGTCGGCCAAAGGACACCAGTAACTCGTTGATGGCATCTTGGCTATGCGAGGTGCCGGGAATTTTGCCCACGTCGATTCGCAGCGTGGTGGCTGGAATAAGTGCCAAAATATCGGCGCCCACGAGTCGGTCATGAATGACCACGTCGGCGCGGTTTATCAGTTGCGCCGCGCGCAAGGTCAGTAAATCGACGTCACCGGGACCAGCACCAACGAGGTAGACGCTCACGCGATCCCCACTCGGGTCACGAAGTCACCAAAGGACTCCTCCTCGTCGCCTTCATCACGCCAGCGCGCGAGCAACGGTTCAAGCACCGACGGCAAATCGTCAAGTTTGACCTTTTCTTGGTAGAGGCCCGCGAGGCGATCACCACGCAGGCCGCCACCGAGATAGAGATCGTAGGAGTTCTTCGTGCGACCAACGATGCCCACCTCGGCCACGGCCGGACGGGCACAGCCGTTGGGGCAGCCGGTCATGCGCAACTGCAAGCGCTTCCCCCGGGGTCCCGCACTCGCCAGGGATCCCTCCAACTGCGCGACGACGTTGGGCAGTACGCGCTCGGATTCGGCGAGCGCTTGCCCGCACGTGGGCAACGCTGGGCAGGCCAACGCCGAACGCTCGACCAGACCCAGCGCGTCCACGGGGCGAACGCCGTGGGCCGCGAGGGTTTCGTCAATGAATCCCTTGTCCTGTTGGGTGATTCCCGTCAAGACAATGTCTTGTTGCGCGGTGACAATGAAGTTGATGCTTCGAGCAGCGGCGATGGTCCGCAAGGCGCTACGGATACCGCGACCCTCGACCTCGTCACGAACACGACCAGCGCCAACGCGCACACCAAGTTCGAGGAGGCCATCGGGCCGCGTACGCCAGCCAAGGTGGTCGTGGGCGGCCCCGAGTGCGAGTGGCAACGGCGCTCGCAACGTGGAACCGAGCCGGGACTCGACCTCGCGCACGAAGGTCGCGAGACCCAGGTCGGCGGCGATGTACTTCATGCGGGCGCGGCGGCGGTTCGTTCGGTCGCCGAGGTCGCGATAGGCCGTGAGGATGGCGCGGAGCAAGGGGTCCAGTTCCTCGCGCGTCACGAAGGTCAACGGGTCAGCCAGTCGAGCGAACGTGTCGGGCTGGGCGTACGAGCGCCCGAGCCCACCGGCGACGTAGACGTTGAAGCCGGCGCCAACCTCGGGGTGCGTCGCGGGAATAAGCCCCACGTCCTGGGCCAGTACGTCGACGCAGTTTTCGTTGGGATGAGCGATGGCAATCTTGAACTTCCGGGGAAGGTAGGTGTCCCCGTAGAACTCGTGCTCCACGTCGGTTTCGGCCGTGGACTCAAACGTCGCAGCCTTGTCACCATTGACGAATATTTCCCAGTGCGCTTTGGTCTTGGGTTGATACGTCGTCGCGATGTTCTG
Organism: uncultured Actinomycetes bacterium; assembly: GCA_903825765.1. Taxonomy (GTDB): domain Bacteria; phylum Actinomycetota; class Acidimicrobiia; order Acidimicrobiales; family RAAP-2; genus RAAP-2. Next base: position 13,126 of record CAIKBU010000007.1, read on the forward strand.
AGCGAGGGACACGATGGAGCGATAGTTGGGGTCCGTCTCCAACTGGGGGCACATCACCGTATTCCGGACGACATCACCACAGCCAGCGAACGACGTCATGGTCTTTTGATACAGCTGCGCGCTCAGCGTCTGGAGCGAGTGCTTCACCACGCCGTGGAATTGCACGGCCTGACGGGTCGTGAGTCGAATCGAACCATCAGCCAATTCAGTGGCAATCTCGTCCAAGCACAACCACTGTTCTGAGGTCAGCCGGCCACCGGGAATCGCGACGCGAATCATGAAGATGTAGTCGAGCACCTCACCAGCCTGGGCCCGTTCGCGTCGAACGTCACGGTGATCTTGGGCGTAGATACCGTGAAACTTAAGCAGGTGCTCAGAGCGCCCGGGCAGGTTTGGTGCGGCGTCCGCCAAGTCCTCGAGCAGGTGACCACGCAACAACGAGCTCGACTCTTTCAGACCTTCTTCGAGCGTCAAGTCCTTTATTTCCGACATGCCAATTTCCTCACTGGTATTCATATAATTATGACTGAATTAGTCATAATTATTACCACAGGTCATACGTGGGAAGTTAGGAAGCGGTTTCAATAACGGCGACGTGGTCGCTCTGCGCCTCAGTCGATGGACGCGTCAGCGATGCACGTCATCAACGGTGCGAGGGTACGTCTCCACGCCGACTGACGTCGCCGTCAGTACGTTGTACGTTGCGGTAGTTTGGCCACTCGCGGCCGCGTGACGGCCGTCGGGGGTGAGACAGAGCGTCCGAAGTTCCGCGCGGAAGGGATCGGGCAACGTCGCCGCATCGCGCAACATGGCCAGGCACGCGTCAACCGGTGAGCGGCCTTGCTTGAGCCCCTCGACCACACTTCGGGCCCCACCGACTCGCATCGAGAGCTCTCCTCGACCCGTGCACGCCGCGGCGCCGTAACGGGAATCGGCGTAGTTCCCGCAACCCGGGAGCGACGAATCACCGACGCGCCCGGGGTATTTCCAGGGGTAGCCAGAGGTTGAAACCCCGGTCACCAGTTCGCCATACTGATCGAGGGCGATGACGTTTACCGTTCCGTACATACCCTCGGGAGGTCCGAGTCGCGCCACCAGTTCGAGTGCGGAGAGGCGATAGCGCTCGTCACCGTCGACCGCCTTCGTGTTCTCACCCTCGAGTGAGCGATCCGTGGGTTGGAGTCCTTCGTAGTACCGACGCCTTGAGTACTCAGTTAGGAGTTCGGCGGTTTCGAAACCCTGCTCGGCGGCAAAGAGTGCCGCGCCTTCGCCCACGAGGAGGCAGTGCTGAGGAAGCACTTCCATTACTCGGCGAGCGATCGAGATTGGATTCGGGTAGTGCTGCAATGCCCCCACGGCGCCAAAGGCGCGAGTGGAGCCGACCATGATTGAGGCGTCCAGCTCGACCACGCCCTGGGCATTGGGCAGTCCTCCGGTTCCGAGGAACACGTCGTCACGATTGTCTTCACATTTTCGAATCGTCGCTTCAACAGCGTCGAGGGCCGAACCGCCGCGTCGAAGAATATCCATTCCGAGAGCGAGGCCAGCTTCGCTCCGTTCACTACCGATAATGACGGGAGAAGTGGTCATAGTGCAAACGCTAGTCAGCGCGCCGTCGACGAGTTGACGCAGTGGGCGCACACCACTCCATGGTGGTCGACGATGACACGGGCGTCAGCGGCCCCCATAACTAGGGGGTCTGCGCCACCATCGCCACTGTTCGCTCGTCCCTTTCGCCGTCAAAATATCGTCGCAGTACTTTCTCGAATATCGCGGGCTCGGGGGCAACCGCGGCGAACAGCGTCATCGACGACTGAAGTTTGAGTCGGTCGACCTCGGTCGGGAGTGCCTCGCGGAGGGATCGACTGTTTTCTCGCAACGCGTCGCACGCCTGCGCCAACCGAACTGACAACACCGGGTGCGAGGCATAGGCGAGGGCCTCGTCTTTGCCGCGCAAGGAGAAGAAGGCCGTTCGTTCTGACGGGTTTTGCGTGAGACCCTTTACTTGGGGAAAAACGAACCATATCCAGTGGGTGGTCTTTACCGCACGAAGTTCGTCGAGCGCCCGATCGAACGTGCCATCCTTGTCCTGCGCATCAATGAATCGCTGAAGATCCCAGGCATCGTCCTCGACCGAACTCATTTCATCAAACGTCATTCGCACACGGTACTTCGTCGTCGCGCCAACGCTGCGATGACGCATCGGGCTCACCGGTGACCGGGGCGACGATGACGTGACTGGTGTGATAACTAATCCTCATATGCACATCGCCGCGGTGACCTCGGCGACTACTCCACCCAGGTCACCGCGGCGACGTACGACGCTGCGTTGTTCAAACTCAGTCGGTGTCGCCACCCGAGACGTCGGCGACCTTTTGCTTGCCGGCCGACACGAAGGGCATCATGGCACGGAGTTTCTTGCCGATGTCCTCAATGGGGTGCTTCTTGCCCGCGTCACGCAGTTCGCGGTAGCGGGGACGACCAATCTCGTTTTCCTTAATCCACTCGGCGGCGAAGGTGCCGTCTTGGATCTCGGTCAGAATCTTCTTCATCTCGGCCTTGACCGCCGGGGTAATGACGCGAGGGCCACGGGTCAAGTCACCGTATTCAGCGGTGTCGGAGATTGAGTAGCGCATGCCGGTAATGCCCTCTTCGTACATGAGGTCAACGATGAGCTTGAGTTCGTGGAGGCACTCAAAGTAGGCCGACTCGGGCTGGTAGCCCGCTTCAACCAGTGTCTCGTAACCGGCGCGGACCAACTCGCTCACGCCACCGCACAGGACGGCCTGCTCACCGAACAAGTCGGTCTCGGTCTCTTCCGTGAAGGTGGTCTCAAGCACACCAGCGCGCGCTGAGCCAATGCCCGAGGCGTAGGCGAGCGCGACGCCGTGGGCGTTGCCGGTGGCATCCTGGTGCACCGCGATGAGCGCGGGCACGCCGCCACCCTCGACGTAAGTGCGACGGACCAAGTGGCCGGGGCCCTTGGGAGCCACCATCGCGACGTCAACGTCGGCCGGTGGGTTGATGAGGTCGAAACGGATGTTGAATCCGTGGGCGAAGAGAACACAATTCCCGGCAACCAAGTTCGGGGCAATC
>CAIKBU010000008.1 GCA_903825765.1 uncultured Actinomycetes bacterium
CTCGGTCGTGATCGCGTTGGCGTCGCCGTGCCGGCCGGTCTGTATGCGCATAACGGCAACGGTGAACTGACGGGGGCCCATTGGATTGAAGAGTCGGGATCACTTAACACGCCGATCATGATTACCAACACCCACGCGGTGGGCACTGTCCATCGGGCGGTAATCGAGTGGGTAGCCCAACACCACGGCCCTTCGGCGGCCCAGTGGCTGCTGCCCGTCGTTGGCGAGACCTGGGACGGTTATCTCAACGACATCAACGGTGCCCACGTGACGGCAGCCCACGTGGACGAGGCGCTCGATGGCGCCACGGGTGATGGGGTGAGCGAGGGCTCGTTCGGTGGGGGCACCGGCATGAACTGTTACGGCTTTAAAGGCGGAAACGGGACATCGTCGAGACGCGTTCCTTTTGCTGGCGCCACCTACCACGTCGGAGTATTTTTGCAGACCAATTTTGGTCGACGCGATGAACTCTCGTACCGTGGTCGTCCCGTTGGACGGCTCATGGCTACACCGTGCCCGATAGAAACTGACGAGTGGTTTGCGCTCGACCGGCACGTTGCCGGTGCCGGCTCGTGTATCGGCGTGGTAGCCACCGATGCCCCGTTACTGCCCGATCAGCTGCGGGCACTGGCCCGACGAGTAAGCAGTGGGCTTGCACGGACCGGTACGGCAGGTAGTCATTTTTCCGGTGATATTTTTCTGGCCGTCTCGACGGCCAATGCCGGCGCACTGGACAGTTCATTTCCCGCGGAAAGTGACAAGCTACAGTCCGTGGCGTTCGTTCCGTGGGGACGACTCGACTCCTTCTACGACGCGGTCGTCGAGGCGACTGAGGAATCGGTGTGGAACTCGCTGACCGTGAACGGGACAATGACGGGGCGAGACGGACACCGTAGTTACGCACTCGACCGCGACGCACTTCGAGAACTCGTGCTCGCAGACCACCACCACTACGGTGAGCAACGTCGCGGCCACTGAGGAAAGACAAAAGACAACGTTGTCCTAGGCTCCCGTCCGAAAAACACTTTTCATTTGCCCTATTCGAAGCGTTTCGTCGTTGCGGTGGTAGGCATCGGTGGCGTACTATTTTCTAATCCGCCTCGGCGGTAAAAAAATTTCGCCCCCCCAACGCAGAAGAGCATCGTGGCTCTCTCTCCGCCTCCGGCGGCTTAATTGTCGTGTCGCAATGTGAATGGTGAAGAAATGAGTGCGCTAAAAGAGATGTTGTCCCAATGAGAATGCTTCTTCGACGCCTCGGCGTCTACGCCTTTACGGCCTGGGTGACCATCACTGTCAACTTCATTTTGCCCCACCTCATGCCGGGTGACCCGATTCAGCAACTGATTGCCAAGTTGACCGGACGAGTAACGCCCGAGGAAATTAGGGCCATTAAGGAGCAGTTCGGTGCGGGTCTCGACCAGCCGCTGTATCTCCAGTATTTGCACTATTGGGGCCACCTTCTCCAGGGGCAACTCGGCACCTCAATCAGTCTCTCCGCTCCGGTGGCGCAGGTTCTCGGGTCACAGATTTGGTGGACGATCGGCCTCATCGGCATCGCTGCGGTCTTGAGCTTCGTTATCGGCACGTTCCTCGGCGTCGTGTTCGGCTGGACGCGTGGATCACGCTTTGACTCAGTTATCCCACTCGCCACGTTTTTGCAGAGTGTCCCGTACTACTTCTTGGGAACCATCTTGATCATGGCGTTCGCCGTGCACTTCCACTTCTTTCCGCTGCAGAACGCCTACGACCAGTACCTCTCGCCCGGTTTCAACACGACCTACATCTGGAGTCTTTTCCGTCACAGCCAGTTGCCGATTCTCTCTATCGTGCTCTCGTCATTGGCCGGCTGGATGCTCGGGATGCGCAACATGATGATCACTACGGTGGCCGAAGATTTCGTCTTGATGGCGGTTGCGAAGGGTCTACCCCGCCGTCGCGTTATTTTCCACGCGGCCCGAAATGCCATCTTGCCCTCCGTGGCTAACTTCGCCCTCGCGATTGGTCTCCTGGTGTCGGGTTCGCTGCTCGTCGAACAAATCTTCAACTACCCCGGCGTGGGCAACTTGCTCGTCCAAGCGGTCGGTAACGAGGACTACCCCCTCCTACAGGGCATCTTCTTGTTAATCACCTTCACGGTGCTGGGGGCCAACTTCCTCGCTGACCTTTTGTACTACCTCCTTGACCCTCGGACTCGAACGGCGACGGCGCACTAATGAAATCGATCCAAATTCCTCGTTCACCGAAGGTCCTCATTGGCTTCGGTATTTTGCTGGTCTTCATTGTGTTGACGGTGATTGGTCCCTGGGTCGCCCCGTATAACCCGAGCTCGAGCGCCTTCATCCCGAACCTCAAGCCGTCGTGGCAACACTGGTTGGGCACGACGACGTTGGGTCAAGACGTCATGTCGCAGTTGTTGGTTGGTTGTCGCGCCACCATGGTGGTTGGTTTCATCGCCGGCTTCGTGGCAACAATTCTGTCCATCGTGGTCGGCCTGGCGGCGGGCTACGTCGGTGGGCGCACCGACGAAGGTCTGTCGCTGCTGTCGAACGTGTTCTTGGCCATTCCTGGACTGCCACTGTTGATTGTGATCAATAGCTACTTGCCCTCGGGTGAGCAGGCCAATCCACTCGTGGTTGGTTTGGTGATCGCCCTTACCGGCTGGGCCTGGGGCGCGCGCGTCTTGCGCGCGCAAACGATGTCGTTGCGTGACCGTGACTTTGTCGAAGCAGCCCGCATCATTGGTGAAAGCCGCTCTCGCATCATGTTTTCCGAGATTGGGCCCAACTTGTTGCCCATCCTCGCCTCATCGTTGCTCTTCACGATCCTCTACTCCGTCGGTGTGTACACGACGCTGGCCTTCTTGGGTCTGACGAACGTGGCGACCTGGAACTGGGGCACGATGCTTTACTGGGCGCAGTCCAACAACGCCGCCCTCGCGAATGAATGGTGGTGGGTCGGTCCCCCCGGCATCGCGATTGCTCTCGTTGGCACGTCCCTCGCCCTGATCAACTTTGGTATCGATGAATTCATCAACCCACGTCTTCGTGCGGGTGGGTTGAGTGCGCGCCGCCGACGCCAGTTGGGCGTCGCTCGTCGACCACGACTGGGCTTCACGCCAGTGCAGCGCATCACCACGTACCCCGAAATCAGCACGATTCCAGTGACGAGTGCAGAGGGAATCGCCCAATGACCGAGCAAACCAACATTCTCGAAGTCAAGGACTTCAGCGTCAACTACGGCTACGGCGAGGCGTCGGTTCGCGCCGTCTCGGACGTGAGTTTCACTCTCGGCACCTCGCGGGTGCTGGGCGTCGCCGGCGAAAGTGGTTCGGGTAAGTCCACCCTGGTGTACGGACTGACTCGATTGCTCCGCGCCCCTGGCGTCATTTCGAGCGGTGACGTTATTTTGAACATCCCCGGTCCGGACGGGGTTCGCTCTTTCGACATGCTGGCGGCCACCGAGGAAGAAATTCGTTCGGTGCGCTGGACGAACATCTCGATCGTATTGCAGAGTGCCCTCAGTGCGCTCAATCCGCTTCGCCGCATTGGTCGTGAATTTGACGAAGTCTTCCGTACCCACGACAAGTCACTGTCGAAGGATGATCGCAAGGCGCGCGCCATTGAACTTCTCGCTATGGTTGGCCTCGACGCCAACCGGTTGGACCGTTTTCCGCACGAGCTCTCGGGTGGTCAGCGTCAGCGCGTCATGATCGCGATGGCGCTCGCGCTGCGCCCCGAACTGGTCATTATGGACGAACCGACGACGGCGCTCGACGTCGTGACGCAGCGGGAGATCGTCTCTGAGCTCTACGAGCTGCGTAAGCAGCTCGGTTTTGCGATGATTTTCATCACCCACGACCTCTCGCTTCTGGTCGAGTTGGCCGACGAAATTATGGTGATGTACGCCGGACACATCGTGGAGCGTGCCGTGGCAACGGAGCTCTATAACGCGCCGCGTCACCCTTACACCCTCGGCCTCATGAACTCGTTCCCCCCGCTCCACGGGCAGCGTGAAGTCATGACCGGTATCCCCGGTTCGCCACCCGACCTCAAGGCCTTGCCCACCGGTTGCACGTTCAGTCCTCGTTGCCCCTACGCCATGGATATCTGTCGCGAAAAAGTACCGCCACAGTTGCCACTCGATAATGGCACTCGTTTGGTGGCGTGCTGGTTGCACGAGCCCTCAGTCGGTGCCGCCGTGCCAGTTGAGCTCTCGAAGAAGTTTGTCTCGAATGCCGGAGGTGCCCAATGAGCAACGTAACCAAGGGCGACGTCCTCCTTGAAGCGAAGGGCCTCACCCGTCACTTTGTGGTGCGTGGCGATAGTGGACTGTTCGCGAAGAAGCGCACCGTGCGCGCGGTTGACGATGTGAACTTGAGCCTTCGGGCTGGTCACGTCCTGGCCGTCGTGGGTGAGAGCGGCTCTGGCAAGTCCGTGCTCGCCCGCATGCTGTCGCGCATCACTGCGCCGACGGGAGGTTCGTTGGTGCTGAATGGCCAGGAAGTGGACCTGAAGGCGCCACGGGACAAGGCCTACGCCAGCCAAGTGCAACTCGTGTTGCAAGACCCCTTCGCGGCCATTAACCCCGTGCATCGGATCATGCACTGCATTGAGCGCGCACTGTTGCTACACGGAACGACGAAGGGTGATGTGCTCGCCAAGGCGCACGAAGTGCTCGAAAGCGTGTCACTCACCCCACCGCAGCAGTACCTCGACCGTTTCCCCCACGAACTATCCGGTGGTCAGCTCCAGCGCATCAACATCGCTCGAGGTCTGTCGGTTAATCCTCGTATTCTTCTCGCGGACGAACCGATCTCCATGCTCGACGTCTCGGTGCGTTTGGGTGTCCTCAACTTGCTGCGCGAACTGTGCGATAACCGCAACTTGGCCATGATGTACATCACGCACGACATTGCCTCAGCGCGGTACATCGCCGACGAAACAGTCGTGATGTACGCCGGACAGATTGTTGAGCGGGCCCGCGACGCCTCGATTATCGACGCGCCCGTTCACCCCTACACCCAGTTGCTCGTCAACTCAGTTCCCGACCCCGAGAACCTCGAGAGTCGTCACGAGGCAACCGCCAAAGTCGGTGGTTCGACGGGCTTCAACTACGAGGGGTGCCGATTCAGCCCCCGTTGCCCCGACGCAATGGACATCTGTCACAGCAACCAGCCTCCCGTTACTGAGGTCGCCGAAGGTCACCTCTCACGATGCTGGCTGCAGGCAACCTCAGAGCAGCGCGCCGCCGTCTCAATCACGGCGAAACCAATTGCGTAAGTCACATCTATAATTACGAGTAGTACAGAAGAAGGAAGCACGAACAGATTCTCACCGCAGACTTTCGCCGTTTTGGTGTGCAGTAGCGGTGGACTCGTGACGTTCGTCACTAACAAGGGGTGGTATGAAAAGAAAGATTTTTACAAGCGTCCTCGCCGTGTCGACCATGGCGATCGGACTCGTTGGGACCTCGGGTGGCCTCAGTGGCGCAGTTGCCAACCCCACAATTCTCACTGAAGAAACCAACGTTGGTGTGACCTTCACCGACAACTTCAACCCCGCTGACTCCCAGTCGACCAGTACGCAGATGGCGACCAACTCGCTCGCGTTCGAGCCGCTCATTCAGTTCAACGCCCTCAAGACGGGTCAGTGGTACCCATGGCTCGCCACGAACGAGACGTTCAACTCGACCGGTCAGACCGTAACGTTCACGATGAACCCCAAGGCCGTGTGGAGCGATGGTACGCCCCTCACCGCCAAGGACGTCGCGAACGAATTCAACGCCATCAGCACCAACCCCGGTCTGAACGTGTTTGGTGTGCCACAGCAGGCCCAGCCCGCCGTGGCCTCTGGCAACAAGGTCACCTTGACCTTCACCGGCCCTCAGTTCTCGAACCGTGAGGCCCTCGGTGGCGTGTTGATTTTCCCCGTCGCTGGTGACGTGGTTGCGACGAAGCACCCGAATAGTGTCGTCTCGAGCGGTACCGTGACATTGACGCACGACAACGTGGTCGGCAACGGACCCTACTTGCCCACTCGATACAGCGGTCAGATGCTGAGCTACACCGCAAGTCCCCACTGGAAGATCACCAAGACGCCGTACGTCACCGGTGTGAACGTGCCGTACTTCGCGTCGAACCAGGCGGCTACTGAGGCACTTGCCTCACACCAGTTGGACTGGGCTGGTAACGATATTCCCCAGATTCAGCAGACCTTCGTCAATGTTGATCCGAAGCACAACCACTTCTACTACCCACCAGGGTCGACGGTGACGTTGTGGTTCAACACCAGTCCTTCGGCGCCAGACGGCACCAAGGACTGCTTGGCTGACCCCAACTTCCGCTACGCCGTTTCGATGGGCATCAACCGCAACATGCTGGCTGCCATTGGCGAGACCGGCTTTGCCCTTCCCGCCACGTCAAGCAGTGGTTTGCTGCCGAACCAGGTGCAGTACCAGGGCAAGTTCAAGAATGACCTGCCACTCAATGGTTGGTCGTCGAGCAAGGTGGGTAAGTTCCTGAAGGCGCACGGCTACACCCTCGACTCCAGTAACTACTTCCAGGTCACCAGTGCCGCCGCTCAGAAGGCCACTGGACTCGGTCCCAACACTGAGTGCACCTTTAACATTCAAGACCCCACGGGGTACTCCGACTACGCCGAAGACGAGCAGCTGATTTCGGCCAACCTTCAGGGTGACCACATCAACGTGAACACTATGGGAGTAACGACTGGTCAGTGGAACTCGAACGTGTACAACCACAACTTTGACGCGATCATCCACTGGGGCGCTGGTGGCTCGAACCCCTACACCCAGTTCGAAAACTGGATGGACGACGCCTCGAACACTGGTGGTTCGACCAACTACGGTCAGTTCAAGAGCCCACAGGCCCTGGCCGCACTCGTTGGTCTGGCTGCGAGTGCTCCCGGCACTCCAGTGTTCCAGAAGTACGTGACGCAGTTGTCGACGATTATGTCGACGCAGGTTCCGGCGGCACCGCTGGTCTACGGTCCCGACTGGGACGTCTACTCGACGTTGCGTTTCGACAACTGGGTGACGCCCAAGAACCAGTACGCCTACCCAGGTCCCGGTGGCAATAACGTGGCCTACGTCTTGACGATGCTGGTCAAGTCGAAGGGCTAAGGCTGTTCAAGAACTGTCAAAAGGGCAGCTCGTGCGTTCGCACGGGCTGCCCTTTTTCATTTGGAAATTCGGGGCGAACGGTATACTTTGCCCTACGGGAACACAGGGATTGTCCCTCTCCTATTAGTAAGGAACACACTATGAAGAATCAATCAATGCTGAAGTTTGCTCTCGCCGCCTCGACGTGTGTGGGTGTCGCTGTGGCCTCGCTGCCATCGGGCGCCGCCACACCATCCAAGTACTACGGCTGCTCGGCCGCTGGTGTCCTGAAGAGCATCAGCGCCTCGGCCCACGCCTGCGCCAAGGGATCGAAGGCGGTGTCGGGGAGTTTCGCGCACGCCAACTTCACCAATGCCAACTTTACGAAGGCGAGCTTGGCTGGTGTGAATCTATCTACTGCCAATCTTAACGGCGTCGTCTCGGGTCGCATTACCGGGAAGCCAGCAGCACTACCCGCGCACTGGCAGCTTCTGGGTGGGTACTTGGTCGGACCCGGCGCGAACCTGACGAACGCCAATCTGGCGGGCCTGAACCTTTCCAAGACGAACCTAACGAATGCGATTTTGTTCGGAGCCAACGTGACCGGTACGAACTTCACGGGTACGAATCTGCGGGGGGCGACCTTCTTTAGTGCCAATCTGACGAACGCCAACTTCACTGGTGCGACGTTGATCGGTGTTTCACTGTCGCGTGCGACCTTGGCGGGTACCAACTTCACTGGTGCCAACTTCAACGGTGTCATCTCGGCCTACGTCGCTGGCACTCCGGGTACGTTGCCGACGAACTGGCAGCTCGTTGACGGAAACTTCGAAGGCAACGTGGTGGCCTACCTCGTTGGACCGGGTGCGAGCATCGGTGGCGCCCAGTTGAAGGGATCAGCCTTTTCGAACGTTAACCTGAACGGCATCTACATGCCTGGTTCCAACTTGGTCGGCACGACCTTCGCCGGTGCCACAATCACCAACGCGGTGATGTCGGGTTCGAACTTCCAGAACGTGGACTTCTCGAACGCCAACATGACGGGGACTAATCTTTCGAACTCAGACTTCGAAGGTGCCAACCTGCTGAACGCCAACTTTACGAACGTGAATCTTGCGAACTCTCGATTGCTGAGTGTCGCCAACGTGGCAACAGCGACCTTCACCGGTGCCACCTGCCCCGATGGTGTGAAGTTTGAAACACTTGGTTCAAACTGCAAGTACTAAAACGAAACAGGCAGTGAAAGAGGCGGGCGCTACGGCGCCCGCCTCTTTGCATTGCTGCCCCTAACGAGAACGGAGACTCGTTCCTCTCACGTTGTTATGTTGCCTCGCAACGTGATCTTGTGGGGCTCTGCGGTGCGGTGAGGTCGTGCCGCGACGACGTGATGAACAAGCGACATGTCCATGGGACTCGGCAGTACTCCGGTGGACTCGAACACCGTCCATCGAGCGTTCACCGCAGTAGTGATGACGTCCCCGCGAGTAGGCAAAGAAAAACCCCCTCGCGGACCAGAAACGGTCCACGAGGGGGTTTTTTGCTACTGCGGTACTAGTTGTTGACGTTCACACCGGGGGTGACGTTACCGGAGATGGTGCCCTGGCCCTGGTACTTGTAGTACTTGACCCAGTTGATACGCATCGTGGCGGATGAGCCGTTCGGTGCGATTGGTGAGGAAACACCACCAATGGCGTCGTTCAAGATGATGAAGAACGGCTGGTTGAACGGCCAGTCACCACCGATGGAGCCGATGGCAGTGCCGGGACCGTAGGTCGCCGACTGGGTGCCCACCGTCTGGGTGATGTCAGTGGTCTTGGGGTCGTAGGAAACGCGAGCCCAGGCCTTGCCATCAAGGGTGAAGGTGATGGAGTTCGGCAGCCAAAGGACGCCGTACGTGTGCCAGCCCGACGTCATCTGCGTGCCGGTGATTGGCGCAACCTGCGTCAAACCACTGCCCTGAGCCCAGTCGGTAGCCGATCCGGGGATGTTGGAGTGGATGGTGGCCTGGTCCTGCTTGTTGCCCTGAAGGCCTTCGGCAATGTCGAGTTCACCGCAGTATGGCCAACCGGTGTTGGTCTGACCCGAGTTGAAGTTCTTGCCCATCATCCAGAAGGCTGGCCAGTTGAAGGAACCGGTCGGCATCCAGATACGAGCCTCAAGCTGACCGTACTGGAAGTACACGTTGTTTTCCGTCCAGATACGGGCACTGGTCCAGGTCTGACCCATGGGCTGCGACGACGCCGTGCATCCAGGGGTGCCGGTGGCGACACATTGGGCAATGATCTGCAAGTTGCCGTTACCGTCTTCTGACAGGTTGGCCGCTGCATTGGTGTTGTTCTCAATCTCACCCGTACCGTAGGTTCCGTAGCCGGTCACTGGAGTCCAGATTGACGTGTTCGGCGTGGTACCAGCGGCACCGGCGAAGTTCTCCTGCCAGATAGGCGTACCGGGGTTAGTGTCGAAGTTGTTCGTCGGCAACGCGGGGGCCGATGGCTTCGTCGTGGTCGTGGTCGGGGGAGCAACCTTGACACCGGCGTTGTACACAGTCTTTTTCTTCGTGGTCTTGGTCGCCTTCACCGTGATGCAGGTGTAGGTGTATCCCTTGTAGGTCGTCGAAAGGCCGGGGATGGCACAGGGAAGACCCTTGAGTGACGTCGGAGCGGCGCTCGCGGAGATGACGGATGACGTTGCTGCTACGAGAACAGCTGCGACAATGGCGTGTTGGGGTTTTAGTCTCATGGTGTAAGTGTAGGTGATGCTGACAATTTTTCGCAGAAAAAGTCGAGTAACTCGAGCACTTAATTCGGACAACGTTGTCTCTTTCTTTGTAGGTTTTCGTGCCCCTTTTATCTCTCTCGCGACACGGCAATACAACGACGTATTCGCCATCTTTCGATTAGAGTTTGACTTGCAGCCCATCGAAGTTGGGTGGGGACTGTGATGACATCCACTCAGGGGAGAACCAGGTGAACAGTAAGTTTGTTTCGTCCATGGCCACTACGCGTACTGCGTCGTTGGCCTTCGTCACGGGGCGTGGTCGCGTCCGTGGTGCACGATTGGCCACCGTATCGCTGAGCGCGTCACTGCTGCTCGCGATGGGAGTTACGTCGACGGCTGGTGCCGCGACCATGGCCCAGAAGACGCTGAAGATCACGAACACCTCGTTGACCGCAAAGGTCGGCTCATCAGTTAAGGTCACCACCTCTGGTGGCTCCGGTACAGGCACTCTCAAGTTCACGGCCGCTGGTGCTCACTGCAACATCACTTCAACTGGTTCGCTCAGCGCCAGTGCCGCAACCAGCTGCAAGGTTTCGGTCATGAAGGCCGCTTCCAAGGGCTACGCCGCCGCGAACGCCGCGTCGAAGACCTTCGTCTTCACCGCTGCGGCACCGTCGGTCACTATCACGAATTCCTCACTAAGCGCCAAGGTGGGCACCACCATCACCGTTACCGCTTCGGGCGGCTCGGGTTCGGGCGCGTACACCTTCGCCACGACGGGCGCTGTTTGCTCGATTAACTCCATCACCGGTGTGCTGAACGCACTGGCCGTTGGTTCGTGCCCCGTCACTGCCACCAAGGGTTCGGTCACTTCGCTGCCCGTAACCTTCAAGTTCACTGAAGGCACCCAGCCCACGTTGACGATCGGTAACGACACGACTACCGACAGCCTCGTCGGTACCGCGACCAACGTCTTCACCAATGGTGGCGCTGGTACTGGCACTGTTTCGTACACCGTGACCGGCTCTGGTTGCACCATCGATGCTTCAGGTGCCTTGAACGACTCGGCCGCTGGTACCTGTGTTGTCACGGCGACGAAGGCCTCGGACGGTAGCTACACTGCCGCGACGTCGGCACCTGCGACCTTCACTTTCGTGGTGCCAGGTCCCGGCACCAAGGTTGAGAACCCTACGTTCAGCAACCCGGACACGGCAGTGCTGACGAGCGTGACCGGTACTGATGGCAGCCAGATTAACGACACCGTCAACGGTGACAACGACTTCATCAACAAGTACTACTCGCCATCAGACCACTGGTACATCAACTACATCAACCCTGGCGCCACGGTGACGATGACGTGGACGGTGACCGGTTCCTACGGTCAGCCTCTCGCGAACCAGGCCGTGGCCTTGCAGGGCAACCTGGGCTACTCCTCGGCGCATGGCATCACCTGGAGCCAGACGTCGCTCAACTCGTACCCCGGTACCGGTAGCGCGACGCCCCAGGGCTTCTTGACGGGCAAGACTGACGCCAACGGTGTCGTTACCTTCACCCTGAACAACACCAACTCGGTGGGGGACGCAGGCACTCGCCCAGCCGACACCACGACCACTGGTGGCGCCGAGGCGAACGAGAACTCGAATCTCTACACCGACATGCTCCTCGCCGTCGGTGGCGACACCTACACCAGTGGCACTCCAAACCCGTCAGTCGTTTTGGCTACTGACCGCGTGGACTTCATCTTGATCCCCGCGTCGGGTGCACCTGCGTCACCCCTGGCAGTTACCAACGCCACCTTGACCGGCACCGCTGGTACGCCAGTAACGGTTACGAAGGCCGGCGGCACTGGTTCGGGCGCCGTGAGCTTCTCAGTGACGGGAACGGGTTGCACCATTGACTCGACCACTGGTGCCTTGAACGCCTCGGCCGCCGGTTCCTGCGTCGTGACGGTGACGAAGGCGGGCTCGCCCGCTCAGACGGCAACGGCAACCTTCGTGTTCGCCGCCGCTCCGACAGGTGAAAACCCCACCGTGGCCCACCCTGACGTCGCGACTTTGGTATCGGTGACTGGACAGGCCGGTTCGCAGATCGATGACACGGTCAACGGTGACGCGTACTTCATCCTCTCGTACTACAACGCTGCTGACCACTGGTACGCCAACTACATCCACGCTGGCGCCACGATTGTCATGAAGTGGCACGTCAACGGATCGAACGGCAGTCCTTTGGCGAACGCCGCCGTGTCACTGCAGAGCAACTTGGACAACGCCAACAGTAAGGGCGTTACCTGGGCTGCTGCTGGCCTCAACGTCGGTAATGGTGGTGGCAACACCAGCACCCAGGGCAGCCTCACCGGCACCACGGATGCCAACGGTGACGTCACCTTCACCTTGGTTAACACCAACGTCGTGACTGGCTCGGCTCCGGCTGACACCACCACGACTGCTGGCGTGGGCACCAACGAAGGTCCGTACTCCTGGACCGCGATGTTGCTGCAGGTTGGTTCGGACGTCTACACGGGTGACCCCGCGAAGAAGGTCAACCAAGGCACTGACCGCGTCGACTTCATCGTTATTCCCTAACGAGTCCCAACGGACGTTGTTGTATCAACGGCCCCGCTCACACCAGTTCGCTGGAGCGAGCGGGGCCGTTGTCCTTAATACGCTGGTGCACTTTGAACGAGCACTGGTGTCCAGCACCCACGGCGACTACGGTCGTAGTGCTCGCCAACGTGCGTGCGACAAGTGAAGGAGCGCGATGCCCGCCATTACCCCCAATTTTCTCTTCGCGACGCAGGCGCTTGAGGCGGCCGACTATTACGTCGCACTCTTTCCGCACTCGAGTATTACCTCGGTCAACTACTACGGTGAAGGTGCACCCCTTCCAGCGGGAACGCCTCTCGCCGTCGACTTCGTGCTCGATGGCACGAGTTTTACCGCCATCAACTGCGGTGTGGAGCAGCCCTCCACTGATGGCGTGTCATTTCGCGTGGTGTGTCACGGACAAGAGGAAGTCGACCACTACTGGGCCGGACTCACCGCCGGGGGAAGTGAAGGTCGCTGCGGATGGCTTACCGACCGATTTGGTATTGCCTGGCAAATCACACCAGTGGAGATGGGCAACTACCTGGGTGACCCCGACCCGGCGCGCGCCGCCGCCATGGGCGCCATGATGACGATGACCAAGATCGACCTGAACGTCTTTGCGTCACTTCACGCGTAGCGGCACGGAGATTGACGGAGTCTCAGTCCCAGGAGTCGGCCGCTTTTGGCCGAGCATCGAGGCGGAACGCCGCCGCAGCAAACACCAGAATTAAGAGTAATTGCGCCACGAGGGCGTGGCGAAAGCCGCCAACAAACTGGCCGTTGGTGGTGTGACTGAAGAACAATGTGCCAAAGACCGCCACCCCCGCTGAGGCGCCAATCGCCTGCACGGCGGTCAAGAGACCTGAGCCCGAGCCGATTTCGTCGTTGCTGATCGTGGTGAGGATTGTTTGAAAAAGAGCCGCAACAATGAGTCCGGTGCCGATTCCCGACAACGCCATACCGGGCACGAGGTGCCACACGGAGAAGTGGGTCACGTTACCGAGGGAGAAAAACAACAGCGCGGCGCCGAGAAATTGGAACGTTGCACCGAGGTGCAACGTGAGACGGCCCAATTTCTCGTTTAGAAAGGCACCCGAGAGCGTGCCACCAACGGCGGTGCCGAGCGCGATCGGGATATTTGCCACGGCGGCCTGGCTGGCGTTGAAGTGTTCGCTGATCTGCAAGAACAACGTGATGAGGAGGTAAATGCCCGTGAACCCGGCGAAGAAGAGAGCGATGAGTCCGACGCCAACCAGGTACTGGCGGTTCTGGAGCAGCGACGCCTTGACGAGTGGTGTCTTCGGCCCGCGCTCTACCGCTCGGTCCCGCAATGTGAAGAAATAGAAGCCCAGCGGAGAGCCCGCGAGGGAAAACCAGGTCCACGGTGCCCAGTTGTCGACGCGTCCTTGGATGAGGGGCAAAATCAGCAGGACTGACGAAGCAGCGATAATCAGCGCACCAAGGAGGTCAATCGTGACCCGCTTGTCGCCTTCACGCCGCGGCAAGATGCTCCATCCAATGACCACGCCAACCACGCCGATGGGGACGTTAACGAGAAACACGTTGCGCCACGACCAGCCGAAGAAGTTGGCCTGGATGATGAAGCCCCCGATGATTGGTCCCAGAATGCCACCGAGTCCATAAATGGGACCGGAGACCGCGAAGGCCTTGCCGAGCTCGTGGGGTGGGAATGATTCGCGGATAAGACCGAGCCCCTGGGGCAGCAACATGGCACCCGCTACGCCGAGGAGGAGACGGAAGACAATCAATTGTGTCGTGGTCTGCGACACTGCGCAGAGTACGGAGGCGGCGGTGAAGCCCACCATACCGAGGAGGAACGTGTTGCGACGCCCGTAGCGATCGCCGAGTCGGCCACCGAGGATGAGGCCCGTGCCCAGCGCCAAGGTGTACCCACCGATGACCCACTGCAGCGAAGAGGCCGATGCCCCAAGGTCTCGCTTGAGCGAGGGGCCAGCGACATTGACGATGGTGCCGTCCAGGAGGTCCATCACCTCGGCCATCATCATGATGGTGAGAATCCACCACCGGCGAGGGTGCCCTTGTTGAGCGGTTGGCAAAGAGGTCTCGTTCGTCACTCGCCAATCATACGGGTGTCAGAATCGCACACGACTGTGGTTCGTAGGACACGTGCGGTGGATTAGGACGCACGAAATGTCGGTGCGTCCTGATCCGAAGGCTAGACCTCGGAGGGACTTGCGACAATTTCGTAGAGCGGGTTCAGGATGACTGCTTCTCGCTGGCGCGA
>CAIKBU010000009.1 GCA_903825765.1 uncultured Actinomycetes bacterium
ACGACGAAGTTACCTTTGATGAAGTCATCGCCAAGGACCTTCGCGTCATGGATATGACGGCGATAACGTTCTGTAAAGACAACAACTTGCCGCTTCGGGTCTTCGACCTGATGCTGCCGGGCAACCTAGGACGCGCACTCGACGGGCAACCGGTCGGTACGCTGGTGAACTAATGGACAACGAAGAGCTCATTGAACTGGCCATGGAGGATGCGCGTGAGCGCATGCAAAAGGCCATTGACCACCTGAAGGTCGAATTCGCCAATGTCCGCACCGGACGCGCCTCATCAGCCCTCGTCGAAAATATTCTCGTCGACTACTACGGTTCAGAGACGCCACTGAAGCAACTGGCGAACTTTTCGGTGCCCGAGCCGCGCATGCTGATCGTGTCGCCCTTCGACAAGGGCGCCATGGGCGCCATTGAAAAGGCGATTGCCAATGCCGACCTCGGACTGAATCCCTCGAACGACGGCATCATCATCCGCCTCAACTTCCCGACGCTGACCGAGGAGCGACGCAAGTCGTTCGTCAAGATTGTCAAGACCAAGGCCGAAGATGGCAAGGTTGCCTTGCGCGGCGTTCGTCGTCACGCCCGTCAAGAAATTGAATCGCTCGAGAAGGAACACGGTCTTTCCAAGGACGAAGTTGAACGCTTGGAGAAGGTCCTCGACAAGATGACTGCCGACGAAGTTGCCGTCGTCGACCAGTTGTTGGCCGTCAAGGAGCAGGAGCTTCTTGAAGTCTGACGACGCCATCGGCGACGTCCCAACCGGTTCGGTTCCGGTGGTGAGTGCGAACGATTCGCGCGTCACCATCACGGGAGCCGATTTCGCCGGTGATCTGGCGGGGGAGCTCCCCGTCGTCGACCCCGCGACGCTGTTGCCGCACTGGACAGATGCCCCTACCGGTCAAGTGCCAATCGTCGTTGCGCGTGAAGTTGCCCAGGCCATTGATCCGTGGGCCGCTATCCCTGCGCCCGCCTGGCGCGAGGGGGAAGCGGACTGGGTAGCCCACGAAGGCCAGTTCGATGCCAGTTTGTTGGCGGCGACCGCCACACCGGAGGATGCGTTCAAGGCATTGTCAGTCGAAGAAGAGCCTGAAGTAATTCTGGACACGACACCGCGGCCGGCTCCACAGCGTGAATTCCGCACGCGTCGGTCGTTAAATGCCGACCCGTTGGCGCACCGTGCGGCACGTACGAGCGCTCGTTCGGTCTCGACCGCCACGATTACGGGCATTCTCTTAGGGATTGTCGTTCTCGGTATTTTTGCTCTGGGGCGCGTCCCCGTCATGGTGCTCATCACCTCGGTGTTCGTCCTCGCGGCGGCGGAAGCGTACGCCGGGTACCGCAGCGTGGGTGCTCACCCCGCCACCATCCTCGGCCTCGCGGCCATAGTGACGCTGGACGTGAGCGTGTACGCCAAGGGCGCGGGTCAGATTGGTGCAGTGACCGTACTGCTGCTGGTGTTCGGCTTCGTGTGGTACCTCTTCGCCAACCGGCCGATCGATGTGCTCGATGGTATTGGTGCGACACTTTTTGTCTACCTCTGGATTGGCGTTCTGGGTTCGTTCGGTGTGTTGATGATCGCGCCTCGGACGTTTAGTGCTGGTCACGGCATGACGTACTGTCTCGGCACGTTGCTCCTCACGGTGGCGAATGACTCGGGCGCCCTCTTTACTGGTCGCGCCTTTGGCAAGCGTCCACTCAATACGAAGTTGTCGCCAAATAAGACCATTGAAGGAACCATTGGTGGTACCGCCATCAGCGTGCTGGTCGGTGCGGTCATCTTGCCGTTGATGAGTCCGTGGACGCTCCTGCACGGGATTGTCTTCGCTGTGGTGCTCTCCGTCGCGGTGCCCATCGGTGACCTCTTTGAGTCGATGGTCAAGCGCACCCTCGGGGTCAAAGACCTGGGCAACCTCTTGCCCGGTCACGGTGGCATGCTCGACCGTATCGACGGTTTGCTCTTCGCACTGCCCACGGCGTACTACCTCGCGCACGTACTTCGGCTGAGCTAATCGTGACGACACCTCGTCACGTGGCCATCATGGGGGTCACGGGCTCAATTGGCCGCCAAACCCTTGAGGTCCTCCGCACTGCTCCAGAGGAATTTGTTCTCGACTCGGTGGCGGGCGGCACCAACCTGGAGGCGCTCGCCGAGGTGGTCAAGGAATTCAATCTGACCCGAGTGGGCATTGCGCGTGACGACGATCGCGGCGCCTTCGCCCGACTCGTGGGGCCCAACGTCGACATCGTTACCGGTGCCGAAGGGCTTCGTGAACTCGCCAGTGCCTCGGCGCTGGTGGTCAATGCAGTCGTTGGCTTCGCCGGACTGCCGGTCACGCTCGCAACGCTGGCGGCGGGAAATCGACTGGCCCTCGCCAATAAGGAGTCCCTCGTAGCGGCCGCCCCACTCGTGCAGCAGGTGCGCGCGTCGGGCGGGGACATCGTCCCGGTGGACTCAGAGCATTGCGCTATTCACCAGTGCCTCGTGGGGGCGACTGGCAACGGCTACCGTGACGTTTCACGCTTGCTGCTCACGGCATCGGGTGGTCCATTTCGCACGCTGCCCGCAGACCAATTGTCCTCGGTCACGCTCGACGATGCCTTGCAGCACCCCACGTGGTCGATGGGGCCAAAAATCACCGTTGATTCGTCGACGCTGATGAATAAGGGGCTCGAGGTCCTCGAAGCCTCGGCCCTCTTCGGTATTTCTGTCGACCGCATCGACGTAGTCATTCACCCACAGTCGATTATTCATTCAATGGTGGAGTTCATTGATGGTTCGGTCTTGGCGCAGTTGTCGGCCCCCGATATGCGCCTGCCGATCGCGTACTGCCTCGGACTTCCCGATCGCTTGGCGACCGAGTGGGGCCGGCTGGACTTTGCGGCTGGACTCCACCTTGAATTTTCAGCGCCTCGCCGCGACGATTTTCTGGCACTCGACCTCGCGTACGGCGCTGCTCGTCGAGGTGGTGCGGCTCCGGCGTGGCTATCGGCCGCGAATGAAGTGGCGGTTGCGGCCTTCTTGGAGCGTCGCATTGGCTGGCGCGACATCGTCGCAGTGGTGGCAACGACACTGGATTCCTACGTCGACGTGGCGTTGACCTCGGTGGAGGAATTGGTGCGCGAGGACGCGACTGCTCGTCGCGTGGCGCACGATACGCTCGCTCATTGATGACCAAAACGACGCCCAACGACTCCTGGACTTCGCTGCTCGGCCTGCTACTCGGCTTGGCCGTGGTGGTCACCGCGCTCGGCACCCTCGTTGGCTGGGCGCTCCCACTGGTGTTCGGTTGTGTGGTCGTCATTGTGATGCTTCACGAATTCGGGCACTACATCACCGCCAAGCGCTCGGGCATGCTGGTCACCGATTTCTTCGTCGGGTTCGGTCCAGTGTTGTGGTCAGCCACCTTTGGCGACACTCGCTACGGCGTGCGGGCCCTCTTGCTTGGCGGGTACGTCAAAGTACCGGGAATGACCTGGGGAGAGCCGATGGCCCCGGCCCTCGAGGCTCGCACCTACCGCAGTGCGTCGTTTCCGCGCAAAGTCATCTTCGCCTCGGCGGGATCCTTCATGCACATCCTGATTGCGCTGACGTTGGCGTGGGCGTCGCTGGTGTTCGTCGGTGTTCCCCATCCGAAGCAGATCGTCATCGGTGGCTTTGAGGTGTGGCAGGGGTATCCCACCAACGTTGCGCAGCAGGCGGGTCTTCACGTGGGGGATCGACTCCTGTCCATTGACCACGTGCCCATTACCTCGCTCGACCGGGCAATAGCAGCAATTCGCACCCACGCTTCTGTGTCGCTGCCGGTGGTCGTCTCACGTCAGGGGCGTGAGTTGACGCTCCAGGTCACGCCAGTTGATGGCCGCACGCTACGCGTTGGTGGCCAGCCGCTGGCCACGGGGAACGCTCCACAGGGGTTCATAGGCGTTCAACTGCAGCCAGCTATTGCCGGGACGGGTTGGGCCAGCGCAATTCCGCAGTCCTTTACCACCGTGGCCAGGACCATCGCGCAGTCCGCCTCGGCGCTGGTGCACGTCTTTTCGCCAAGTTCGGTGAGTTCCTTAGCCCACCAACTCACGTCACCCGCCGCGGCCAATGCGCAGCGTAACCAGGTCACGAGGCCAATGTCGATTGTCGGGGTGGTGCGCATTGCCGACCAGGCCGCCACCTCAAATATCGCCGCCCTCTTGCTCATTTTGGTCAATCTCAACATTTTCATTGGACTCTTCAACATGGTGCCAATGCTGCCCCTCGACGGGGGATACGTGGCGATTGCCACCTACGAACGCCTTCGTCGTCGAAGCCGAACCGAGCCCTACAAGGCCGATATCAACAAGTTGGCACCGGTGGTGTACACCTTCGTGGCGGCCCTGGGTCTCCTGTTTTTGTCGACGTTGTACCTCGATGTCGTCCACCCATTGGCGAATCCCTTCCACTAAACGATTGCGGAACGCTCGGCGCACGGCAGAATAGAACCATGGACGTCACCGCCACCCCGCTCAGCCCCCGTCGCCGTACCCGTCAGATTGCCGTTGGTTCGGTCAAAGTCGGTGGCGATGCCCCGATTTCGATTCAGTCAATGACGACAACCAAAACGGCCGACGTTGAGGGCACACTGCAGCAGATTTACGCACTCGCCGGTGCGGGGGCCGACATCGTGCGTTGCACGTGCAACGACCAGGCCGCCGCCGAGGGACTCGCCCAGATAGTGCCTCGCTCCCCAGTGCCGATTGTCGCTGACATTCACTTCCACGTTGAGATGGCGCTCGCCGCCCTCGAGGCCGGCGTCAACGGACTGCGCCTCAACCCCGGCAACTTGCGCAAGCCCGAGGAGATCAAGCTCGTTGCTCGTGAGGCGAAAGACCGCGGCGTGCCAATTCGTATTGGCGTCAACGCCGGTTCGCTGCACCCCGACCTCTACGAGCGCTTCGGGGGTGCCACGCCGGAGGCACTGGTGGAATCGGCGCGGATGGAATTGGCCTATTTTCAAGAGGTTGGTTTTGAGGACGTCAAAATTTCAGTGAAGGCCTCGTCAGTCGCCACCATGATCGCGGCGTACCGATTGGCGTCCGAGACCTTTGACTACCCTCTCCACCTCGGGGTGACCGAAGCCGGTCCACTGCCCGGTGGCCTCCTCAAGGGAACCGCCGGGATTGGCACGTTGCTCGCCGAGGGCATTGGTGACACGTTGCGCTACTCGCTGACCGCTGACCCCGTTGAAGAAGCCCGCGCCGGTCGGATGCTGCTCGAAGTCCTGGGACTTCGCGAACGACAGGGGCTGGACTTGATTGCCTGTCCGAGCTGTGGTCGCGCGGAGGTAGACGTGATCAAAATTGCCACGGAGGCGCAGGCGGCCCTCGGTGCCTTGCAGTTGCCCATTCAGGTGGCGGTGATGGGCTGTGTCGTCAATGGTCCGGGCGAGGCACGCCACGCTGATCTCGGGATCGCGGCGGGCAAGAAGCGTGGCCACTTGTTTATTCAGGGCCAAATCATTCGCGTCGTCCCCGAAGACGAGATGGTCGAAGCGCTCGTCGAAGAAGCGAAGAAGATCGTCGAACAAGGTGTCGAAGCCCGACTGGCCGCCCGTGACCTTTCGGCCGAGGCCGAAGCGGCCGCCGACCGGGCGGATTTGTTGGACGCCAAGGGGAGCGACGCCAACAATGCGGGTCTCAAGATTGAGCGAATCCGTCGACGGAGCGAGTAGTTCGTTGGGTAGGCTCGTCAGAGTTTTCTAAAGGAGCATCGTGGCCACCGCGAACGTCGTAACCCCCCAGTCCGAAGATTTTCCTAAGTGGTACCAAGACGTGGTCGCCAAGGCCGAAATGGCCGACAACGGCCCGGTGCGAGGCACCATGGTCATTCGCCCCTACGGGTACGCCATTTGGGAGCGTATGGTTGCCGAAGTTGACCGTCGCATCAAGCGCGCTGGTGCGCAGAACGCCTATTTCCCTCTCTTTATTCCGCAGAGTTACTTGGCGAAGGAAGCCGAGCACGTCGAGGGCTTCAGTCCCGAACTCGCGGTGGTGACGGTGGCCGGTGGTGAAGAACTCGCTGAGCCAATCGTCGTGCGACCCACCTCCGAAACAGTGATCGGCGAGTACATGGCGAAGTGGATCCAGAGCCACCGTGACCTGCCACTCTTGCTCAACCAGTGGGCCAACGTGGTGCGGTGGGAGATGCGCCCGCGTCTCTTTCTGCGTTCGTCGGAGTTTCTCTGGCAGGAGGGTCACACCGCTCACGCCAGCGCCGAGGACGCCTCGGCGTACGCGCGCCGGATTCACACTGAGGTCTATAACGACTTTCTCACCAACGTGGTGGCCGTTCCGACATTTCTCGGCATCAAGCCGCCGAGTGAGCGATTCGCTGGTGCCACCAACACCATGACCTGTGAAGGAATGATGAAGGACGGAAAGGCCCTGCAGATGGCGACGAGCCACGAGCTCGGGCAGAACTTCGCCAAGGCCTTTGACATTGTTTTCCAAAGTGACGCTGGCGAGTCGGCCCACTGCTACACGACCTCGTGGGGTTCGTCCACTCGGATGGTTGGTGGGCTCATCATGGCCCACGGCGACGACCGGGGCCTGGTGGTGCCACCGCGTCTCGCCCCGACCCAGGTCATCGTTATGGCCGTCCGCGACGGCGATGATGCCGTCGACGCCGCGTGCGCCTCCATTGTCGAGGGCCTGCTCGCGAGCGACGTTCGCGTCAGTCTCGATCGGGGCCGCGGCTCCTTTGGCCGACGAGTGACGGACATTGAACTGAAGGGCTACCCGCTGCGGGTTGAAGTCGGCCCTCGAGACCTCGCCGAGGGCGTGGTCAACCTTGTTCGACGTGATACCGGTGAGAAGACGTTGGTCCCCGTAGCGGACGTTGTCACTACGGCCACCGCATTACTCGAGACCATTCAAGCCGACCTGCTGGCCGCCGCGACCCAGCGCCGCGATAGCCAGACTGTCGAAGTCGCCACCGTCGAAGAGGCGATTGCGGCCGCGCAAACGGGGTTCGCGCGCCTGGCCTGGGACCTCGTTACCCCCGAAATTGAGAAGCAGTTGAAGGGCGAGGCCCTCACGGTTCGTTGCCTGCAGCGGGCGGATGGTTCGATGCCGGATCACGAAAAAGAGGCCGGTTTGACCTGTATTATCGCCAAATCCTACTGAGGAACGCCAAAGAAGGGCGAGTGGCTTGAGGGGGCGAGCCGCCACTGCTACACTGGAACCCTACAGTCCGCTTCTGGACGTTTGGCATCGTTTAAGCGCGGGCCTCGGGCCCGCGCTTTCTCATTGTTCAACGCGAAGAGCGACATCGAGAAAGGAGTGCAGCCATGGACCTTGAGACACCACTGCGCACACTTCTTTCTACTCTCGAACTCGAACTGTACGACCTTGAATTCGCCAAGGGAACGCTCAACGTCGTCGTCACCAAGGAAGGTGGCGTTGATCTGGAGTCCTTGACCAAAGCGAACCGGACTATCGGCGAATGGCTCGACCTCAACGATCCGATTCCTGGTCATTTCACGCTCGACGTCTCAAGCCCTGGCCTCGAACGCAAACTCCGCACGGCGAAGCATTTCGCCTCGGCCGTCGGGCAAATCGTGACGTTGCGACAATTGCGGGCGGGGGAGTCGACGCGACGCCTCGAAGGCGTGCTGACGAACGCCACCGGTACTGCGGTCACGATTGAAGACGCCGAGGTTGGTGCCGTGACCATTGACCTAGAGAACATTGAACGTGCCCGCACGGTGTTCCACTGGGGGGCGGAGGCCAAACCGTCGCCCTCGAAAGCCGCATCCACTACGAAAAAGAAAGGCTAAGACTATGGCAAATTTTGAGTTTCTCGAGGCTCTGGGCCAGATCGCCCGTGACCAGAACATTGATGAAGGCGAGCTCCTCGTCGCGTTAGCCAACGCGTTGCTAGCGGCGTACAAGCGTCGGCCCGACTCGGCAGAAGACGCCGAAGTCGAAATCAACCCCGAAACGGGTGAGATCAAGGTCTGGGGCCTAGAACTCGACCTCGAAGGTAACGTGACGCGCGAATGGGACGCCACGCCGGAGGACTTCGGTCGCATCGCGGCGCAGACGGCCAAGCAAGTTCTGATGCAGCTCATCCGTGACATCCAGCGTCGCCAGATGTACGAAGAGTTTGCCAACCGCGAAGGCGACATCGTCTCGGGTACCGTGCAGCAGACCGACAACCGCTACACCTTGCTCGACCTTGGTCGTGTCGAGGCGTTGCTGCCCCAGGGCGAGCAGATTGCCTTCGAGAAATACGAGCACGGCGCCCGTGTCAAGGTCTACATCGTCGAAGTGCGCAAGACCAACAAGGGTCCCCAGATTGTCGTCTCTCGCACGCACCCCGCCCTCGTGGCGAAGTTGTTCGAAATCGAAGTGCCGGAAATCGCCAGTGGCATCGTGGAAATCAAGGCGCTCGCCCGCGAACCCGGACACCGTTCCAAGGTTGCCGTGGCCAGTAATGACCAGATGGTCGACCCCGTTGGCGCCTGCGTCGGCACGCGAGGATCACGCGTGCGCAACATCACGAACGAGCTCAAGAGCGAGCGCGTTGACGTGGTGCCCTACAGCGACGACCCAGTGACTTTCATCCAGTCGGCCCTCGCTCCGGCTCGCGTCCGCGAAGTCCAGTTGAATGAGGCCGAAGGTATCGCCACGGTTATCGTGCACGACCAGCAGTTGTCGCTGGCTATCGGCAAGGAGGGACAGAACGCCCGTCTCGCCGCACGTCTGACCGGTTGGCGTATCGACATTCGCTCCGAAAACGAGGCTGACGACGAAGTGGTCGAAGAGGTCTGGACCGACGGCGACGATGTCGTCGACGAGACCATTACGGTGGCCACCGACGATGCCGGAGCGGTCGTGGCAGTGGTCGACGAAGTGCACATCATCGATGCCGAGGGCAACGAAGACGACATAATTGTCGTTGACCTGGTGGAGGGTGACGCATAAGCCCGCTTCGCACGTGCGTCGTGTGTCGCACACGCCACGAGGATGCGTCGCTGCAGCGCGCTGGATTTGCTGATCAGGGTTGGTACCTCGGTCGGGGGAGCGGGCGAGGACTGTGGTGGTGCGCCTCGGGTTCGTGTGGAACGGCCCTCAGCGCGCACCACGCTCAAAAAGCGCTTCGGCGCTCGCTGAGCGAGGAAGAAGTGAGCAGTTGGCGAGTCTTCATCGACTCGTTGGTATCAGTACCAGTTGTGAAAGAATAAGGAACCGTGTGCACGGAGGTGCACACTGAGGTTAAGGAACGTTTTGGCGCAGAAGAAGATCCGGGTACACGAGCTCTCGAAAGAGCTCGGTCTAACGAGCAAGGAGCTGCTCGACCTCGCTGGCAAGCTGGGGATTCAGGCTTCGAGCTCCTCGGCGTCCATTGAGGACGCCCAAGCGGACCGTATCCGCCGCCGCGCCGACACCGACGGCCTCCGTCGTGACGTGCAGCCAGAAGAGCCATCAAAGAGTCGCGCCAAGGCCAAGGCCAAGGCCGCTGAGGAAGCGGCGGTCGACGTTGCCGCACCAGCACCGGCCCCCGCACCGGTTGAGACTCCCGCCCCCGCACCCGTAGCGCCGACGCCCGCACCAGTCGCCGAGGCTGCCCCCGCCGCACCCGCCGAGGCAACCCCCGTCGTGGAAGGCTCGTCCGAGCCTCGCACGGTGCGTACCCGCACCGTGGTGCCGCCAAAGCCGGTGGCCCCCCGTGCCCCAGCGCCCGGCGGACCCCAGACCATTCGCCCCAGCCAGCGTCCCGCTGGTGAAGCTGGCGAAGCGCCATCACGCCCCATGCCGCCCACTAGCGCCAGCGGTCGTCCGATTCCGCCACCCCCACGCCCCATGCCGCCCACCAGCGCCAGCGGTCGTCCGATTCCGCCACCCCCCGGTATGCGTCGTCCTGCGGGCGCCGGCGCGCCAGGTGCTCCTGGCGCTCGTCCGGGTGGACCGTCAAGTCGTCCCGGTGGACCAAGTGGACCCCGCACCGGTGGTCCTCGCCCGCCCATGGGGGCTCCGCGCCCCGGTGGTGCAAACTACCCAGCTCGACCCGGCGCGCCCGCGGCCGGTGGCGCTCCCGCGGCCGGTGGTCGCGGTTTGCCGCCCCGTGGCGCGGGTGGTGGTCCTCGTGGATCGCAGCGTAAGAAGACGAGCCGTCGCCGTCGCAACGTGGAAGAGCTCGAGCCAAGCCAGATGACCACGTGGCAGCCGTCGTCGGCGCCGGTGCCAGACGGTGAAATCATCATCGAACGTGGGGCCACGGCCAAGGACTTGGGACCAAAGCTCAATCGCAGTGCCGCCGACGTCATGCGCTTCTTGTTCTTGCAGGGTGAAATGATCACGGCCGTTCAGGCGCTCAGTGACGACATGATCGAGCTCTACGCCGCCGAAGTTGGTGCGTCCGTTCGCATGGTCGATCCGGGTGAGCAACAAGAAGCGGCGTTGCTCGCTCGTTACTTCGACGAGGAAGACCTCGACGAGGGTATCGACATGGTGCCTCGCCCACCCGTGGTCACCGTTATGGGTCACGTCGACCACGGTAAGACACTGTTGCTCGACAAAATTCGTAAGACCAATGTTGTCGCTGGCGAAGCCGGTGGCATCACCCAGCACATCGGCGCCTACCAGGTGTCGTGGAAGGGCAAGCACATCGCCTTCCTCGACACGCCAGGTCACGAAGCCTTCACGGCGATGCGTGCTCGAGGTGCCAAGGTCACCGACATCGTTATCCTGGTCGTCGCAGCGGACGACGGTGTGATGCCGCAGACAATTGAGGCAATCAACCACGCCAAGGCAGCCGAAGTGCCGATCATTGTCGCAGTCAACAAGATCGATAAGGCCGACGCCAACCCCGACCGTGTCCTCCAGCAGATCGCCGAACACGGCCTGGTCCCCGAAAAGTGGGGCGGCGACACCATTGTCTGCGAAGTCTCCGCGCTGCAGGGCTTTGGCATCGACGAACTCCTCGAGCAGGTACTGCTCGTGGCCGAACTCGAAGAACTCGAGGCTCGCCCCACTGGCCGTGCGAGCGGAACGGTGCTGGAGGCCAACCTCGAAGTTGGTCGCGGTCCCGTGGCGACCATCATGATCCAAGATGGTCTCTTGCGCGTCGGTGACCCCGTCGTCGCGGGTGCCACTTACGGAAAAGTTAAGGCGCTCCTCACCCACCAGGGCAAGCAGGTCAAAGAAGCCGGCCCCTCGACACCCGTGCAGGTGCTTGGCTTCTCGGAGCCTCCCTTCGCTGGTGACGAAGTTCGTGTCGCGACCGACCTCACCAACGCGCGCAACCTGGCCGAAGCGCGCGCCCAGCGTGTTCGCATGGTCGGCCACCAGCCGATTGCGGCCGCTTCGGGGGCTCGCCTTGAGGACCTGTTTGAACAGATCCAGCGCGGTGAATCAGCCACGCTTAACCTCGTGCTCAAGGCCGACGTGCAAGGGTCTCTCGAGGCCTGCACCGAATCGCTCCGCAAGCTCGAGCGAGAAGACGTCAAGTTGGTCATCGTCCACCGTGGCGTTGGCGGCATCACCGAGAACGACGTGCAGTTGGCGAAGGCCTCGACGGCGACCATCATTGGGTTCAACGTTCGACCAGACCGCCGTAGTCGTGACATGGCGGAGGCCGAAGGCGTCGAAATTCGTACCTACGAAATCATCTATAAGTTGATTGAGGAAATTGAAGCGGCCATGCTTGGTCTGCTCTCCCCAGTCTTCGAAGAAGTGGTTACCGGTGAGGCTGAGGTGCGCGAGGTTATTCGCGTGCCGAAGGTCGGGGCAATCGCGGGTTGCTACGTTCGCGAAGGTGTCGTCACCCGAGGTTCGAAGGTGCGATTCCTCCGAGAAGGCACCATCATTTGGAAGGGCACCATCACGTCGCTTCGTCGCTTCAAGGACGACGCCCGTGAGGTCAACGCCGGCTACGAATGCGGCATTGGCCTGTCCGACTACCAGGACCTCAAAGAAGGCGACATCATCGAAACCTTCGAAGAGCGCGAGATTCCGCGTACGGCCTAACTCATGGCCCAAGACGGACGTCATCCCTATCCCCGCTCGGCGAGACTTAATCAAATCTTGCGCGAAGTCATATCGGAACAGTTGTTGCGCATTGGCGACCTTGACGACCGGCTCGGTTTTGTTACCGTGACCGGCGTCGAGGTATCGCTCGATATGAATTACGCCATGGTCTTTCTCGACTCGCTCTCCAAAGAGGCCGCCGAAGTCCTTGACGAGCGCCGAAGTCAGATTCAAGGGGCGGTCAATGCGCAGACGCGCATGAAACGAACGCCCAAACTCACGTTCATGGCTGACCCCGCAATTCGGAGCGGGGCGGCGGTGGAGGATGCGCTCCGGCGTATGAACCACGATGACGACGCCTAACGGTCTGCTGCTCATTGACAAACCTCAGGGCATCACGAGTCACGACGTGGTGGCCAAGGTGCGACGGGCGCTGGGTGAGCGACGGGTGGGCCACGCGGGCACCCTCGACCCCATGGCGACCGGTCTCCTGGTCATTGGCGTTGGTCCCGCCACACGCTTGATGCGCTTCGCGCAGGGTCAAGACAAGGTCTACACCGGTGCCGTGCAGTTTGGTGCGGCGACTGACTCCCTGGACGCCGACGGTGTTGTTACCGCGACCAGCGCGGTGCCGCTCCTTAGCGAAGCGATGATGACGACGGCCGCCGCCGCACTGACCGGGCCACAGTCACAGATCCCCCCAATGGTGTCGGCCCTCAAAATTGGCGGTCGGCGCCTCCACGAGCTCGCCCGCGAAGGCATTGAGGTTGAACGCGCACCCCGATCCATCGTCATCAATTCCTTCACCCTCGCCCCAACCGCCGACAATGTCGTGTGGGAATTCACGGTTGGTTGCAGCGTCGGAACGTACGTTCGCGTCCTTCTCTCGGACCTCGCCGTAGGGCTTGGAACCCTGGGCCACTTGACCGCATTGCGACGTGAACGAAGCGGCGATCACACGGCGGCCGAGGCACTGTCACTCGACGAGTTGACGGCGAAGACCGATGCGGGCGACAACGTACTGCTGCCGCCGAGGGCTTTCGTGGAACATCTACCAACGTACGAAGCGACGGAGGAGAACCTGGTTCGACTTCGTCGAGGGCAGCGCTTGTCCTTCGACCTCGAAGGTGCGACCGGTGATGTCGCCGTCGTCGACGGCCGGGGCCATCTCGCCGGCATCGTGCACCCCCGCGACGGTGACTTCCAGCCGGACGTGGTGTTACCGGAGGTCGACGCGTGAGAATACTCAGCGACGCTGACGTCAGTATGGGCACGCAGCCCAGTGTGGTGGCACTCGGGACATTCGATGGCGTTCATCGCGGCCACCAGGAACTCCTGGCGATTGTGGTGGCCCACGCGCGTCAGCGTGGGGCGCTGGCCACAGTTATTACGTTCGATCCTCATCCGGCGTCCGTCGTTGCTCCCGAGCGTGCACCGCAGCAGATTGCTTCGCTCGTCCAGCGTCTCGAGTGGTTTGCTGTCCTCGGCATTGACCAAGTGCGCCTCATCACGTTCGACGAAGCGGCGGCACAAGAGTCCGCATCGGCATTTACTCAGCGTGTTGTCGTTGATGAGATCCACGCCATCAGTGTGGTCACCGGTGATGACACCCACTTTGGCAAGGACCGGCAGGGCAATGCCGATTTCCTCGAATCCTTTGGCCAGACTGCCGGTTTTTCGGTCGTTCGCTGCCCCTCCTTCGGGGGAGAGGTCCGCTTCAGCACATCGCTCGTCCGCGCAGCCCTGGCCGGTGGTGACCTCGATGAGGTGACCAACGTTCTGGGCCGACCATTTGTCTTGCGCGGAGAAGTCGTCCACGGTGACCACCGCGGGCGAGAGCTTGGCTATCCCACCGCTAATTTGTCTCTCGCGGCCCATCAGGCGCTGCCGGCTTTGGGCATCTGCGCCGGGGCGGCCTTCGTGCAGGGGGAGTGGCGTTGTGCAGCGATTTCGGTGGGTCGACGGCCCCAGTTCTACGACAATGGCTTTGTCCTCGTCGAGGTGTATCTGCCAGGTTTTACTGGTGATATTTACGGGGAAGTACTCGACGTGGCCTTTCTTTCGCGGCTGCGGCCCGAAATGACCTTCGACGATCTGGACGGACTGCTGGTGCAGATGGGACTCGATGTTGAGCGAGCGAAGGAAATTTTCGAGACTTTCACCCCGTCGTCGCCCTTTCTGCTAAGGTAGAACTTCGGTCAGCGACGCTGATCGTGTGGGTCGTCACGTTGACGACTTGCAACGGGACACCCGACTCATAAGGCACATACGTTATGGCTGAGAAGCAGCAGATCATCAAGGACTACCAGGCGCACGAAACGGACACCGGCTCGCCCGAAGTCCAGATTGCGATTTTGACAGACCGGATCTCGCACCTCACCGAGCACCTCAAGGTTCACAAGGGCGATCACCACACCCGTCGTGGACTTATGAAGCTCATTGGCCAGCGCCGCCGTCTGCTCGACTACGTGCAGCGTGGCAATGTAGAGCGCTACCGCGAGTTGATTGGCCGTCTCGGTATTCGTCGCTAGCCGAGCTGCGTCGACGCCGTCGACGCAGTCAACACATCCGAGGCCTCGGAGGCCAGTGGAGGACAGTCGCGTAGGCGATGGTTGTTCACTGGGATCCGGGCGGAGTGTTGCTAACCGTAACAAGGAGCCACATCCATGACTGACGCTATTCGCGTAAGTAGTCCCATCACGGGCACCGAAAAGACCCTCTCATTTGAGGCTGGTCGTCTCGCCCAACTCGCCGACGGAGCAGTCCTTGCTCAAATCGGCGACACCGTCCTCCTTGCCACCGTGGCCGCTGCTCGCAGCGTTCGTGATGGCATCGACTTCTTCCCGTTGACGGTCGACATCGAAGAGCGCGCCTACGCCGCCGGAAAGATCCCCGGATCGTTCTTCCGTCGCGAAGGCAAGCTTTCGGACCAGGCGATTCTTATCTGCCGTCTGATTGACCGTCCACTTCGCCCCTCCTTCCCCGAGGGCTTCCGCAACGAAGTCCAGGTCGTGGGCACCGTCTTCAGTGCGGACCAGGAAAACCCGCACGACATTCTGGCCATCAATGCCGCCTCGGCCGCCCTGATGATTTCGGGCATTCCCTTCGACGGCCCAATTGGTGCCGTCCGTTTGGCGTACACCACTGATGGCGAGTGGGCACCGCACCCCACCTTCGCCGAGGGTGATGCAGCCGTCTTCGAACTCGTCGTGGCCGGCCGTGCGCTGACCGACTCGGTCGAAACCGACATTGCCATCATGATGGTCGAAGCCGGTGGCACCGAGGGTTCCTTCGAGAAGTACGCCGATGGCGCACCGAAGGTCACCGAAGAGGTCCTGGCCGCTGGTCTCGAAGCGTCGAAGCTTTGGATCCGCGAAGCGATCAACCTGCAGCGCGAACTCGTTCGTGAGTACGTCGCCGCCAAGGGTCCTATTGAGACCATTGACTACCAGATCTTCACTGACTACACCGACGAGGTCATCGCTCGGGTCAAGGAAATCGGCTTTGACCGTCTCGCCGCGGCGAACGCCCACCAGACGAAGACGGAGCGGGCCAACGCCCTCTCCGAGGCGGGCAAGGCCATTGTGGCCGAGCTGCCCGAGTTCGCTGACGTCACCGCTCAGGTGAAGGCGGCCATCAAGGAAGTCACCAAGCAGATCGTCCGTGAGCGCATCGTGGCCGAGGGCATTCGCATCGACGGCCGCGGCGCGGCCGACATCCGTTCGCTCGAAGCTGCCGTCGACTTGTTCCCAATGACGCACGGTTCAGCCTTCTTCCAGCGCGGTGAAACGCAGGTCGTCAACGTGACGACACTGGGTATGCCTCGCATGAAGCAGATGATCGACACGATTACTCCTGACGAGTCGCGTCGTTACATGCACCACTACAACTTCCCGCCGTACTCGGTCGGCGAAACCGGTCGCGTCGGCGCTCCGAAGCGTCGCGAAGTAGGTCACGGCATGCTGGCCGAGCGCGCGCTCGTGCCCGTCCTGCCTTCCGAAGCGGACTTCCCCTACACCCTGCGTGTGGTGTCGGACGTGTTGCAGTCCAACGGATCAACTTCAATGGCCTCGGTCTGCGGTTCAACCTTGTCGCTGATGGCGGCTGGTGTGCCAATTAAGGCGCCCGTCGCTGGTATCGCCATGGGCCTTATCTACGAGAACGGCATCTACTCGACACTCACTGACATCCTCGGTGCTGAAGACGCCTTTGGTGACATGGACTTCAAGGTCGCTGGAACGGCAGATGCCGTGACGGCCCTGCAGCTCGACACCAAGATTGCGGGCCTGCCCGCTGACGTCTTGGCTAAGGCGCTGCTCCAGGCCAAGGATGCTCGTCTCGCCATCCTCGACGTCATTACGTCCGCCATTGCCGAGCCTCGTGCCGAAGTGGCCGCCGTGGCGCCCAAGCTCATCTCGATTGAAATCCCGATTGACAAGATCGGTGAGGTCATTGGGCCGAAGGGTAAGGTCATCAACACCCTGCAGCAGGAGACTGGTGCTGAGATCACGGTGGACGACGACGGTGTTGTCGGTACCGTGACCATCGGTGCCGTTGACGGCCGTGCGGTCGAAGAAGCCAAGCGTCGCATCAGTCTGATTCTCGACCCACCGACCGCCGAGGTCGGCGCGGTGTATCAGGGTCGTATCGTCAACATCGCCAAGTTCGGTGCGTTTGTCAGCATCTTGCCTGGTCGTGACGGCCTGTTGCACATCTCGAAGATGTCGCCACTCAATGGTGGCAAGCGCATCGGTGAAGTGTCGGATGTTGTCGAACTCGGACAGGCCATTGAGGTGAAGGTCGATGACATCGACCCACAGGGCAAGGTCTCGTTGTCCTTGGCCGGTGAGTTTGCCTCAGCCGAAACCGATGAGGCTCCTCGTGAAGAGCGCGCTCCCCGTGAGGCTCGTGAGCCCCGTGAAGACCGCGGTCCTCGCCGGGATGCCCCGAGCAACGCGTCGAGCTTCGAAGCCGCCTTCGAAGCCGAGCTCGCCGGTGAAATTGGTGACCTTGGTCCCGCCGGCCCGACGTTCAACGACTCGAACGACAGCGCAGGCCGTCGAGACCGTCGACCACGTCGTCGCTAGGAACGACTTCACCCGCCCCGACTTCGGTTGGGGCGGGTTAATGTTTTAAGTAGCACTTTGTTCTTTCAGCGTGGCTACGCTGATTAGTCTCTAACTAGTTCGAGCAAGAGGATTTTTATGAGTGACGTCTCCGTCAACAACGTGCAGCACGCTGATGTTCCCGACCCTCGGCGTTGGTTCGCTCTCGTCGTTATCGCGATTGCCCAGTTAATGGTCATTCTCGACTCGTCGATTATCAACATCGCTTTGCCGCACGCCGCGGAAGCGCTGAAAATTTCATCGAAGAACTACCAATGGGCCGTAACGGCCTATACCTTGACGTTCGGTGGTTTCCTTCTCCTTGGTGGTCGCATTGGTGACTACGTAGGTCGAAAGAAGGCCTTCATGATTGGCCTTCTCGGGTTCGCCGCCGCCTCACTCCTCGGCGGTTTCGCCGTTGATCAGCAGATGCTGTTTGGCGCCCGTGCGCTGCAGGGATGCTTCGGCGCGCTGCTGGCCCCCGCGGCTCTATCGCTCATTTCGGTGACCTTCACGGACTCGAAGGAGCGCGCTAAGGCGTTCGGTGTCTATGGTGCCTTGTCGGGTGTTGGTGCCGCGATTGGGTTGATTGCCGGTGGTCTTCTGACGCAGTACGTGTCATGGCGCTGGTGCATGTTTGTCAACACCCCCATGGCCCTGATTGCCTACGCACTGGCGATTCCGAATGTGAAGGAATCACGTATTGAGGGGCACCCGCACTATGACGTGCCGGGGGCGTTGACGGCGACGGCGGGAATGATCAGTGTCGTCTTCGGTGTGTCCCAGGCCGCGAAGTACAGCTGGGGTGCAACCTCGGCGTGGCCCTTCATGGCCCTCGGTGGCGCCCTCCTCGCCCTGTTCTTCTTCCTAGAGAGTCGCTCGAAGCAGCCATTGTTGCCCATGCGTATCTTGGCGGACCGCGTTCGTGGCGGTGCCTTCTTGACGCAGGTTCTCGTGGCGATGGCCCTCTTTGGCATGTTCTTGTGGATGACCTTCTACTTCCAAGGCGTTCACCAGTACTCGGCCGTCAAGTCGGGTCTCTTGTTCTTGCCCTTCTCCCTCGGCGTTATCTTCTCGGCCGGACTCACCTCCGCCCTCTTGCCAAAGTTTGGCCCGCGGCCCTTGGCGACCATTGGTACCTTCATCGCGGCGGTGGGATTTCTCATCTTGTCGAACCTGAAGCCCGACTCGACCTACCTCACCGGAGTGCTGCCCTCGCTACTGATTATCTCCATTGGTCTCGGCCTTGCCTTCGTGACCTTGGCCTCAACGGCGTTGTTCAACGTAGCGGGACAAGACACTGGTGCAGCGTCGGCCGTGCTCAACACCGCGCAGCAACTCGGTGGTTCCTTCGGTACGGCGATCCAGCAGACCATTGTTGTCTCGACCGCGGCGTCCTTCACGGTCGTTATCGGCGCGAACTCAATGATGTCGAAATCGCAGATGATGCAGTACGTCGCGGCGGCCAAGCAAGTCCACGGGTACGACCAGGCATTTCGGTTCGGGTCGGCCGTGATGCTGTTCGCCTCGATCATCTTCTTCTTTATGGTCAACATTGACCGCCACCACCTTGGTCAGCACGACCAGGGCAGCGTCGCGGTTCACTGAGCCATGCTGCGCCTCGCAATCGTTGGCGGCGCTGGCCGGATGGGCCAGACAATGGCCGAGGGTTTGGGTGATCGACCGGACATGACGGTAGTGGCACTCGTTGATATCCACGAACCCCGTGAACGCTTCGGCGCGGTCCACGTCACCAGTGTGAACGATCTACCGGCAGACCTCGACGCCGTGATCGATTTTTCTCTGCCCGAGTCGGTGGTGGCCACGGCGGCGTGGTGCGTCGCACATGGTGTGGCCCTCGTTATCGGGGCAACGGGGCTTACCTCGCAGCAGCGTGCCGCGGTAGAGGCCGCCGGTGAGCACGTGGGTGTCGTCATGGCCGCTAATTACTCCATCGGCGCCGTGCTGTCCGAGCGCTTCGCCGCCATAGCCGCGCCCTACTTCGAACGTGTGGAGATTATCGAACTGCACCATGACCGCAAAGTTGATGCTCCGTCGGGGACTTCACTCGTGGCGGCGGAACGAATTCGCCTGGCTCGAGCGACCGCTGGGCGAACCACCGCACCTGATCCCACCGAGCGACTCACCTTGGAGGGCGCTCGAGGTGCGGACGCCGGCGATGGTGTGCGCATTCACTCGGTCCGACTGCCGGGACTCTTGGCCCACCAAGAAGTGTTGTTCGGTTCGGCGGGGGAGGGGCTGACGATTCGTCACGACTCCTACGACCGTCGCAGTTTCGTGAGCGGCGTGAGTATTGCAATCCATCACGCAGTGACCTCGCCTGGTTTCACCTCGGGTATCGACGAACTTCTCTAGTTCGCCGCATTGGGTGCC
>CAIKBU010000010.1 GCA_903825765.1 uncultured Actinomycetes bacterium
ACGTCACGAGAGTGACGAGGTCATCAACGACGTGGTCGCAATTCCCACGAGTGGTGAGGGCGACGCCATCATTCTCGCCGGTGGGTGCGATTTCTACTCGGACCTCGCCGTCTCGCCCGGGGGCGACCGTCTCGCCTACGTCTGCTGGAACCACCCCAACATGCCGTGGGATCAGACCTCGCTGTACGAGATGACTCTGCGCGAGGGTCGGGAGGTCGTTGGTCAGCGCCTGGTCACTGGCGATGAGGAATCAGTACAACAGCCCCGCTACAGCAGTGACGGTCATCTCTTCTACGTGAGCGATCGGCGGGGGTGGTGGAACATTTACCGCGATCACGAAAACGGCGCCATTAGTCAATTTCCATTGGACGCCGAGTTTGGTCAGCCCGCCTGGGTCTTTGGCACCTCGACCTACCAACCACTCGCTGACGGTTCATTCTTCGTCACCTGGAGTGATACCACGGGCACGAAGGCCGGTATCTTGCACGACCAGTACGTGCGTCCGCTCGATATCGACTGGTCCGGCCTCTTGACTATCTCAAGTGATGGCCACCGCGTTGTGGCAATCGCCATCGATCCCGTGAAACCAATGGCGGTTGTAGAAATTGATTCGACTACCGGAGCCACCACCGTCATCAAGGCGAGTTTTCGCACGACCGTCGACGTGGCATATCTCTCCGTCCCCGAGGCCATCGAGTTCCCCACGGAACACGGGCTCACCGCCCACGCCTACTATTATCCGCCAACGAACCCCGATTTTGAGGGCCCCGAGGGCGAGGCTCCGCCACTCATCGTGTCGACCCACGGTGGGCCCACGAGTCAAACCGAGGCTCTCCTGGCCTATTCCATCCAGTACTGGACGAGCCGCGGCTTTGGCTACGTGGACGTCAACTATGGTGGCTCCACCGGCTACGGCCGCGAGTACCGCAATCGCCTCCGGGGACAGTGGGGAATCGTTGACCTCGATGACTGCACCAACGCCGCAAAGTACTTGGTGGCCACTGGTCGAGCGAACCCAAAAGCCCTGCTCATCCACGGGGGCAGTGCCGGCGGCTACACCACCTTCTGCGCGCTGACCTTCCGACGGGACTTCGTGGCGGGCGCGAGTTATTTCGGTGTGAGCGATCTCGGCGGGCTCGCCAGCGACACTCACAAGTTTGAGTCACGGTATTTAGATCTCATGATCGGACCGTGGCCACAAAGCCGCGCCCTCTACGAAGCCCGTTCACCGATTTTCCACACCGATTTGCTCGAAACCCCGATGATTATTTTCCAGGGGCTCGAGGACAAAGTCGTGCCGCCGTCTCAGGCCGAAATCATGGTCGCTGCGCTCACCGCCAAGGAAATTCCTCACGCCTACATCGCCTATGAGGGCGAACAACACGGCTTTCGAAAGGCGGAGAACATTATCCGCACGGCTGAAGCCGAACTCACCTTCTACGGCAAGGTCCTCGGCTTCACCCCCGCCGACGAGACCGCACCGGTGGAAATTGCCTTCGAGGAGAAATTGCGCTGAGCGACGAGAATGTCCACAACAGTGGCGCGGTCCTAAGCATCACGCACACCTCGTGCATGTGGGCTAGCGTTTCGTTGTCTGACCTCAGCGAAGTCGGTGCGAATCCGACGCTGTCGCGCAACTGTAAGTGGTTTTGCCATAAGCCAGGTCGCCTGAGGTGAAACGCGCAGCACAAGACAGCTCTCGCGGTACGGAGCGGTCGAACGGAGTCGTTCCTTTCGTCCACCCACCTCGAACGAAAGGAAACTCATGTTCAGACAACTCGCCTTCTCGATCAGTGTCACGCTGAGCGTGGTGGGGCTCACCTCACCAGTGAGCGCAGCCACGTCGACGCCCGCCCCACCCCAGTGCATCGTGTCATTGTCACCCACCGCGACCGACACGCTCTACGCCATTGGTGCCGGTAACCAAGTCCAGGCCGTTGACAAA
>CAIKBU010000011.1 GCA_903825765.1 uncultured Actinomycetes bacterium
GCAGCGTCTCGTCGTCGTCGACGACTCCATTGTGCGTGGCACCACGACGCAGGCCCTCGTGCGCATGTTGCGCGACGCCGGCGCCGCCGAAATTCACCTTCGTATTTCCTCACCACCGTTCCAGTGGCCCTGCTTCTTCGGCATTGACACCCCCACTCGCGACGACCTTCTCGCCGCCCATCACACGGTCGAGGAAATGAACGAGTTCATTGGTTCAGACTCACTCGCCTTCTTGGCGCTCGACGACCTTCGCTCCTCGATTGGCGTTACCGATGAGTGCTGCGACGCCTGCCTCACTGGTAACTACCCCGCCCCCGTACCGGTGGCGTTAAGTGCGGGAGGTCGCTGGTGAGTCGACTGCTGGATCAGGGACCCGGAGGGGCCACCTACGCCGCTGCCGGCGTTTCGATCGAGGCCGGTGACGAGGCGGTGGAGCGTATTAAGGCCCACGTTGCCTCGACGAAGCGACGCGAGGTGCTCGGTGGTATTGGTGGATTTGGTGGGCTCTTCGCCCTCGACACCGCCCGCTACCGTGAGCCCGTCCTCGTCGCCTCGGCCGATGGCGTGGGTACCAAGCTCGAAGTGGCGCGCCTCGCGCAGCGCTACGACACCGTCGGTATCGACCTCGTGGCCATGCTGGTTGACGACTTAGCCTGCTTGGGCGCCGAACCACTCTTCATGCTGGACTACGTGGCCGTCGGGGCCCTGGACCCCGCTCGACTCGAAGAGCTGGTCGGTGGCATTGCCGTGGGTTGTCGTCAGGCCAATACGGCACTATTGGGCGGTGAGACCGCTGAGCACGGTGGCGTGATGCGCCCCGACGACCTCGACGTGGCCGGCTTCGTGGTGGGCGTCGTGGAGCGTGGTGCGGAACTTGGCCCCGAACGCGTCCGTGACGGTGACGTACTGATTGGTTTTGCCTCACCTGGTCTGCGCTCGAATGGCTACAGCCTGGCTCGAAAGGTACTGCTCGGTGACGGGGTCGATCTCAACGCCCCGGCGTGGGAGGGAGCGGACGTCACCCTGGCCGACGAACTCCTTCGCCCTTGCGTCATCTACGCTCCCGCCATGGTGGCCCTGGTCCGTGACTTCGGATCCGCCGTGCACGCGGCTGCGCACATCACCGGTGGCGGCATTGTCGGCAACGTGGTGCGCATCTTGCCCGATGGGCTGGACGCCGTCATCGACATGACGTCATTCACCACACCAGAGATCTTCTTCGAAATCCAACGACGTGGTCAGGTGAGTGCCGACGAGATGGTGCGCGTCTTCAACTGTGGGCTCGGTATGGTCGTGGCCGTCGACGCTGCGAGCGCCGCCGACGTGGTGGCCCACGCGAACGCTACGGGCGTTGAGGCGTCCGTCGTTGGTCACGTCACGTCGGGCACCGGTCAGGTGACCCTCCGATGAGTGCTCGCGACCGCGTCCTTGAACACCTCTTGACCTACTCGGTGCGCCGGGGCGACTTCACCTTGAAGTCGGGACGAAAGTCCACGTGGTTTATTGACTCGAAGCAGACCATCTGCGCCGCTGAAACGATGCTTGACGTGGCGCAACTCATCGTTGAGCGATTGCCCGCTGAGGCCACCGCCATCGGTGGTCTCACCATGGGTGCGGACGGTGTCTCCTTCATTAGTGCCGGCGTCGCCGCCAGCCAGGGGCGCGCGCTGCGCGCCTTCAGCGTTCGTAAAGAGGTTAAGGACCACGGGGCCGGTGGCCGCATCGCTGGGGCGCTGCAGCCGGGCGACAAGGTCGTGATTACCGAAGACACGGTCACCCGTGGCACGAGCCTGATGGAGGCGGCCCGCGTCGTGCGTGATTTTGGCGCAGAGGTCGTGTTGCTTCTCGCGGTCGTTGACCGGGGTGGCACCGCCGCGGCGATGGCCGCCGAGGAAGGGTGGCGTTTCGACGCCGTCTTTACCGCACTGGACCTCGGCTTCAACTACGAAGGCGCTTAACGACAACACCCCGCAGCTCTCGCTACGGGGTGTTGTGCTACAAGTGGTCGAGACCGGCGTCGATCCGGTGACCCCACGCTTTTCAGGCGTGTGCTCTACCA
The DNA here is from genome assembly GCA_903825765.1 of uncultured Actinomycetes bacterium. GTDB lineage: Bacteria > Actinomycetota > Acidimicrobiia > Acidimicrobiales > RAAP-2 > RAAP-2. Next base: position 2,060 of record CAIKBU010000011.1, read on the forward strand.
ACTGAGCTACTCGACCATCTCTTCACCCCTTGCGGGGTTCCGAGCGGACCTGACGGGATTTGAACCCGCGACCTCCGCCTTGACAGGGCGGCGTGCACTCCGAGCTGCACCACAGGTCCTCGGTGTTCCCAAAGCCGAGACTTTGAGACGCGAATAGACAGTCTAGCCACCATTGCGACCCACGTCGAAAGCATCGGAAAATGGAGGGGCTGGAGGTGTTCTCCGACTCGCTAGAGGCTGAGGCGAAGGCGCTCAATGACGTCGTCCACCACGGCGCTGGTGGCGTACTCACCGCCGAGATCGAAGGTGCGCACGCCGGCCGCGGCCCCCTCGAGCGTGGCCGTGCGCAAGCGTTGACCGGCGTGGCGGAAGGTCTCGTCCTCGTAGCGAAGTGCGGCCTGGTCCAACAGGGCGGCCTGCGCCAGCAACATTGCCATGGGGTTGGCGACGTTCTTACCCTCGAGCGATGGGGCGGTGCCGTGCGGGGCTTCGGCCATTGCGACGCGGGGGCGAAGGTTCTCGTCTAGCGACAGCAAGACGGACTCGGCGCCGGCAATGGAACCAAACATGGCCAGCACCATGTCACTCAAGCAGTCGCCATCGCGGTTAAGGGCGGGAATGACCAGGGTGCGGTCGTGGGCCTCGGTCAGGAGACCGGCGTAGGCGGCGTCAATCAGCGTGGGTCGGTAGGGCACCAGCGGCCAGCGGGCGGCGGCGGCGTCCATCTCTTCTTTTAACATGCCTTCGTAGGTGGGCGAGACGGTCCACTTGGGCCCGCCGTAGACCATACCGTCGTCGTGCGAGGCGACTTGGAAGGCGTATTCAGCCACGTAGCGGCAGACGGAGCGCTCAATGCGTTCGGTGCGCCACGCAACTTCGGAGAAGGAGCCTTCGTCGCCCTCGCGGCCTTCGGCCGCACCGTAGGCGTCGCCCACCGCCATCCGAATTACGACGATCGGGCGATTGATGGCGACGGCGGGGGTCACGCCAGGGATGCGTCGACCAGTGCGGACAATGACCGATCCGTCAATACCCTCGCGAAGGAGGCGGTTCGGTGAACCAACCGAGCCACGTTCCGGCGGGGTGATGGTGGCGGCTTTTAGTCCCAGCCCCACCTCGCGCATCGCTGCGGCCGCGTCACGGACGACGTCATTATTCGTCTTCACACGATTGGCTAACGAAAGGTCGAAGTGGACGAGGTCACACTGCACCCCCAGCAGTTCGGGTTGGAGCACTCGAAGCGATTGCTCGAGAAGCTCTTGACCGGTCTGGTCGCCGTCGCACACGACGATGGATGCGGTTCGAGTCATGGGTATCCTCCTAGTAGTACTGGCTGTAGTATCGCCCAGCCACGACCGAGAGCGGCGGCGTCGGCGATGATGCTTCGTATCACTGGCGTACGCAGACCTAGGCTGGCCCCATGGCCAAGCCGAGTTCCGACCTTTCTCACGCCGTCGCCGCGCATGAGTGGTTTCGCGCCATTACGGCGTGCGTGGTGACCATCGGTGTGACCATCACCGCGAGTACCGTGCGTCACCACTCATTGCTTCACCCAGGACTTCGC
>CAIKBU010000012.1 GCA_903825765.1 uncultured Actinomycetes bacterium
CAGCAGGGGGATAGCGATGTGGTCAGCCTTCGACAACGGTGACCGTTCCCAGAGGAATTCGGCCTCGGTGGCGATGTTTCCCACGCGCTGGTTGAACTGCTCGATAATTGGTGCCCAGTAGGGAGGGATTGATTCAATGAGCGTCTTCAAGTTCGATGGTCCAACGAGGTCGACCGAACAGCGGAAGAAGTCGGGCGTGAAAGCGGCCCCGACGAGGGCGGCGTAGCCACCGTAGGAGCCACCCATGATGGCGACCCGATCCGCGTCAACCCACCCTTGCGCCACGGCGTAGTTGACTGTGTCGATGAGGTCGTCGTGCATCTTGGCGCCCCACTCCTTGTCGCCGGCGTTGATGAAGGCCTTACCGTAGCCAGTCGAACCACGGAAGTTGACCTGCATACAGACGTAGCCGCGGTTGGCGAGGAACTGCGCCTCGGGGTCGAAGCCCCACGTGTCACGAGCCCAGGGGCCGCCGTGCACATTCAAGACAGCGGGCAGGTTCGTACGCTCGACACCAACGGGGAAGGTGATGTAGCCGTGCAGGGTGAGACCATCTCGAGCAGTGAGCGAGAAGGTCTCCATTGAGGCGAGTTCGTACCCGTCGAGCGCGGGCTTCGTTGAGAAGAGAAACTGGCTCTGCTTGGTTCGTCGATCGAAGACAAAGTACGGCACGGCACCATTGTCGGTGGTGAAGTTGATCAACCATACGGTGTCGTCGTCGTTACTGGAAATCGACGGGTCCCCATGGTGCAGGGCCCGGACGAGGGCGAAGTCGTCGGCGACGGCAGCATCGAGCACCCGGTACTCGCTGCGCCCCTTCAGTACCGTGATGATCTGGGGTTCGAGGGTCTCAGGGTGCAGCAGTACGCCCGTGATGTCGGCGATGTCGTCGCGGACGATATCGGTGACCTCGCCCGACGCGAGGTCAATACGGACGAGTCCGGCCGTGTTGGCCCCGAGGGAACTTATGGCGAGCAACGAGTTGCCGTCAGCACTGATGGTCAGGGGTGTCGTCGTGAGAGCGTCTTCGTGACCGACCTCGAGCAGGACGCGCCAGTCTGGTGTCGCGACATCGCCAACGAGGATGGCAAATCCACCATTGGCGAGTGGCTGAACGCCACCGCGAACGGTCATGTCGCTGTCGATGAGCCATTCCACGATGCCGGGGTTCTCCGCTCGCTTGGTGAGCGATCCCGTGGCGAGGTCGAGGTGGTAGAGATCGTGCAGTTCGGGGTTGTCCTTGTTGATGCCGAGCAAGATGTCGTTGGGGTGATGGTGGTCGCCCCACAACAACTGGACGGCCATGTCCTCGAAGGGGGTCAGCAAACGCTCGGTACCGGTCTCGAGGTCGACGTCAAAGAGTCGCCAGTTTTCGTCACCACCAGTGTCGAGGAGAAAGAGAATGTGGCGTCCGTCGTGGGCCCACATATAGCGACGAATACCCCGGTCACGGTCATTCGTCACGACGGTGGCTGCGGCAAAGTCGATGCCGTTCAACGACGCATCGTCAGTGTTCAGCGGCGCCACCCAGAGATTCAAGACGCCGTCGACGGGCGCCACCCACGCAATGCGCTTCGCATCGGGGGAGAGCTGAGCGAGGGCGCGCTCGGGATTACCGAAGAGTGTTTCGAGAGGAATCAAAGAAGTCATCACACCGTATTACCATCTCAATCGAGTGGTCGTTTCATTACAACGACCGCAGGGGGTAGGGAGATGAAGCGCGGACTATTCTTGCCGGCCTTTGATGGACTGGCCGATGCCACGCGCATGGGTGAGTTGGCCGCCCTCGCCGAAGAGGTCGGGTGGGACGGATTTTTTGTCTGGGACCACCTTCGCTACAGTCCGCCGGTACGCGATATTGCCGACCCCTATCTCTGTCTGGCCATCATGGCCCAACGAACCTCACGCCTCGTGCTGGGCCCAATGGTGACGC
>CAIKBU010000013.1 GCA_903825765.1 uncultured Actinomycetes bacterium
AGCCCCTTCGATTCACAAGCTCGTCGACAGACGAGTTTCGCGAGTATGGAAATTACCCCCCTGCTCGACGACGACGCCGGTGAAGTGACCATCGAGGAAAAGGATCTTCGGGTGGACACCTTTCGCGCCTCGGGCGCCGGAGGCCAGCACATTAACAAAACCGACTCCGCAATTCGCCTCACCCACTTGCCAACCGGCATCGTCGTGAGCTGTCAAAATGAGCGCAGTCAGCACCAGAACCGGGCCCGAGCCATGCAGATCCTCGGCGCCAAATTGGCCGAAAAGGCCCGCGCCGAGCGCCAGGCCGAACTCGACGCCCTGTCGGGAAACCGCGGTGAGAACGCCTGGGGATCGCAGATTCGTTCCTACGTGCAGGCACCGTACCAATTGGTCAAGGATCACCGTAGTGACCACGAAACTGGCAATGTGGAAGCCGTACTCGAGGGCGACCTTGATGCGTTCATGGAAGCCGAACTCCGTCGACAGCGCGCCCAGGCCTAACTCGACAGCCGTTTTTGGTCCGGTTATCACCGCTCGAAACCGCGGCGCGCGAGGTGCCACGGCGTAGAATGGGAAAGGCGAACCAACGTGTCGCTTGGACGTTGCCCTAAGGAGGTGTGGACGTGATTCGCTTCGAGAACGTCTCAAAGACCTACAAGAACGGCACCCCCGCTCTGACCAACGTGAACCTCGATATTGAGAAGGGCGAGTTCGTCTTCCTCGTCGGCGCCTCCGGTTCAGGTAAGACCACCTTCTTGCGCCTCCTCCTTCGCGAAGAACTACCCGACCAGGGGCGCATTCTCGAAGCCGGCCGTGATATCGGCGCCCTGCCCAAGTGGCGAGTGCCCTATCTGCGGCGCAATATCGGTTGCGTCTTTCAGGACTTCCGCCTTCTGCCGAATAAGACCGTGTTTGACAATGTGGCCTTCGCACTCGAAGTCATTGGTCGTCCTCGCTCGACGATTGATAGTCAGGTCCCGCAAATCCTCGAACTCGTCGGACTCGGTGAGAAGGCAAAAAACCTGCCGGGTGAACTGTCGGGTGGCGAGCAGCAGCGAGTGGCGGTCGCCCGCGCCTTCGTGAACCGGCCACTCATCTTGCTGGCCGACGAGCCCACCGGTAATCTCGACCCCTCGAACTCGGAGTCCATCATGGCGCTCCTCGAGCGAATTAATCGCACCGGAACGACGGTCGTTATGGCGACGCACGACAAGAACATGGTCGACCGCATGCGCCGTCGCGTGGTGGAACTCGAAAAGGGTGAAATTGTGCGCGACCAGGTGCGCGGTGTCTACGGCCTCGACGAAACGAGTGCCCAATGAACGTCTACATTCGCTACGCCTTCAAGGAGACGTTTGCCAATCTCTGGCGCAACCGCATGATGACCATTGCGGCCGTCTTGACCGTCGCGGTCTCCCTCTCGCTGGTCGGTTCGGCGTTGCTCCTCAAGCAGAGTGCGGCGCAGGCCTCGGCGCAGTGGCAGGCCGGGACGCGCGTGACCGTCTGGATGCAGCCCAAGTCGTCCGGTGGCGAGATTGCCAGCGTGCAGTCGGCGTTGGCCTTGTCACCCATCGTGAAAAGTTGCGTCTTTCTCACGAAGCAGCAGAACTATCTCGAGGCCAAGAAACTCCTCCCCGCCACCGAATTCTCCGTCTTGAGCCCCGCGGATATGCCCTCGGGCTTCCAGTGCGTGCCGGTGGTGCCGTCGGACGCAGCGACCATTGAGTCAACGTTTCGGTCGCAGCCAGGTGTGTACTCGGTGACCGCACCCGACCAGCAGATTCGCCAAATGGAACACGCCATTCGCATTATTCAGATTGTGTTCCTGGCGCTGGCGGCCGTCCTGCTGCTGTCGGCGAGCGTGCTGATCCTCAACACCATTCGTATGGCGATTTTTGCCCGCCGCCGTGAGGTGTCGGTGATGAAGTTGGTGGGCGCCACCAACTGGTTTATCCGTGGCCCCTACATCACGGAAGGCTTCATTCAGGGTCTGATCGGCTCACTGTTCGCGATTGGTGCCGTGACGGCGCTGCACGTGTGGTATCCACTCCACAATGAGTTCACGCTGACCTCATCGGCCGTGTGGGGCACCGACCTGGTCGTCCTGGCTCTCGGCGTCAGTATTGGTTCCATCGGATCGGCGATTGCGATCCGGCGGTTCCTCGACGTTTAGTTCGACTCTTGGTCGTAGTCGATCGCCAGTGAGTTGACGCAGTAGCGAAGCCCCGTGGGGGTGGGACCGTCGGGGAAGACGTGGCCCAAGTGACCGCCGCAGCGCGAGCAGAGAATCTCGATGCGGGCTCGGAACAAGGTGTTGTCGGCGCGCTCGATAATCGACCCTGGTGCACAGGCGTCAAAGCTTGGCCATCCGCAGTGGGACTCGAACTTCTGCTCGGTCGTGAACAAGGTCTGACCACAGCCACCACAGGTAAAGGTGCCCTGGCCATCCACGTTCAGCAACGAACCGGTGAACGGTGCCTCAGTGGCCGCTTCACGCAAAATGGCGAAGCGCTCGGGCGACAGTTCGTCGCGCCACTCGTCGTTGGTCTTTTCAATCTCAAAGGTCATAGTGCCACTCTAGGAACTTAGAAGTAGTGCGGGATCGGGCTTTCGGGGGTCGGGCGAGAAAATTCTGGTTCGTCACGCAGCAGGCGTCGGAGCGCCTCGCTAATGCCGGCGGGGTCGAGGCCCACGGCCGCCAACAGTGCGTCGGCACTGTCGTGCGTGAGGTACGCGCGCGGGACGCCCAATATGCGGGTCGTGGGGAAGGGGAGTCCGAGCACCTGCGCGCGGTCGCGCACGGCCGACACCATGAGGGTTCCCGCCCCACCGTGACGGGTGCCGTCTTCAATCGTGATGACGCGCTGGTGACGCACGGCGTCGTCAATCATGTCTGGATCGGGTGGCAACACGCGGACGTCGTAGAGGGTAACGCCGGCGGCGTCATCACCCATCAACGCAAGCGCCTGGTACGCGGCGTCGGCCATCTTGCCCACGCCGAGAATGCAGAGCGAGCCATCCCCGCTGCGCACGCGGCGGGCTTCGAGTCCCCGCCCGACCTCGCCATCAAAGGGCCGTGGGGGCGTTTTGGGAAATCGAAGTGCCGTGGGTGACGCCAGTTCGAGTGCGGTGGTCAGCATGACCGGGATCTCGGCGACGCTCGAAGGGACGAATACCGTCATATTCGGAATGGCTAAACAGAGCGCGATGTCCAAGATGCCGTGGTGGGAGGGTCCATCGTCGCCGGTAATGCCGGCGCGGTCGAAGACAAACGTCACGGGAAGGTTGAGGAGGCCCACGTCCAAGTTGGCCTGATCGAAGGCCCGACTAAAGAAGGTGGAGTAAATGGCCACGACGGGTTTTAGTCCCCCCATGGCCATGCCGGCCGCGGCGGTAACGGCGTGCTGTTCAGCGATACCGACGTCGAAGAAGCGATCAGGGAATTTTTCGGCGAAGGGCAGTAGTCCGGTGGGGCCGGCCATGGCCGCGGTAATGGCCACGATGCGCTCATCGATCTCGCCGGCCTCGACGAGGGCGTTGGAAAAGGCCTGCGTAAACGTCGTGGGGGCGTTGTGGTGTTTGGGCGGCAACTTGAAGTCGTGCATGCGCAAGTCGTCTTGTGTCGCGGGGTCGTACCCTCGGCCCTTTTCGGTGAGGACGTGGACGACGATGGGGCCGGGCCATTCGGCCGCGTTCTTGAGGGCCGACTCAATGGCCCCAATGTCGTGACCGTCGAGCGGTCCGACGTAGCGGACGCCGAGGTCCTCGAAGAAGGCGCGAGGGGTGACCATTTCGCGAACGACGTTGGCCGCCCCGTCGAGGCCCTTGTACGCCACCTTGCCGAGTTTGGTGAGGCGCGGCAGAATCTGGCGAATGCGTTGGCGCAGCGTCAGGTACGTCTGATTTAGTCGCAACGACGTGAGTGACGTGGAGAGTTTCGAGATGGTCGGGGCGTAACTACGGCCGTTATCGTTGAGGACAATAACGACGCGCTCGTTCGTCACACCGAGGTTATTGAGCGCCTCGTAGGCCATGCCACCGGTGAGCGAACCATCACCGACGACCGCCACCACGTGACGGCGCCCACCGTGTCCGATGAGTTCGTGCTTTTGGCGCAGTGCCACGGCGAGTCCGTGGGCGTAGGAGAGGGCGGTGGAGGCGTGGGACGACTCAATCCAGTCGTGCGGACTCTCGGTCCGACTGGGGTAGCCCGACAGACCTCCGGCCTTTCGTAACTGGGCGAAGCCGTAGCGGCGTCCGGTGATGATTTTGTGGACGTAGGACTGGTGACCGGTGTCGAAGAGCACGATATCTTTGGGCGATTCGAACACCCGGTGCAGGGCCAGCGTGAGTTCGACGACACCGAGATTCGACCCGAGGTGGCCGCCGGTGGAGGTCACGGTGGCAATAATGAACTCTCGCAGTTCCTGACTGAGCGTGTCGAGGTCCTCGTACGAAAGCGCCAGGAGGTCGGCAGGCGATTCAATCGACGGCAGGATCACGGTCGTAGCCTAGTTCTGGTGGCCCGAAGTTCAACCCCGGGCGTGCCTAGACTGCCGCTATGGACTTGATCTTCTGGATGGTGCTGCTGCTCGTGAGTGGCGCAATCGAGTTGCACACGAACGCACTCGTTGGCGGCTTCGTCGCCCTCGGCTCGCTCGTGGCGTTCCTCGCCGCACTCTCGCACGTCCCATTTATCGCGCAGGCTGGCCTCTGGCTCGTCGTGACCGTCGTGAGCACGGTGGCGCTACGCCCCTTCGCGCTCACGAAGCTTGGACCCCGAAAGCCTGGCGATCTCAATGCTCCGACGGGATCGCCAATGGTCGGTCTCACGGGCGCCGTGCGTGAAGTCGTGGGTGATGAACTGCACCCCGGTCGGGTGCTGGTGCGCGGTGAGCTGTGGCGGGCGGTGAGTGATGGCCCACTACTCGCCGTTGACACGGCCGTCGTGGTGGCCTCAGTACGCGGCACGACGTTGTGGGTTCGCCCGGTCGCTTAGGCCGAAGGGATTGTCCCCACGTTTTCCATCACGCTCTTGATGGCCTGGGCCGCTCCGAGTAGGGCCGAGCTCTCCGCGGGGATGATTAACTTCGCGTTCGGTGATTCGGCAAACTTGGCCAAGGTATCGAGTTGCAAAATTGCGACCAGCATGGGGTCGGGCGACTGTTGTTTGATTGCCGCGTAGACCAGTGCCGTTGCTTCGGCACGTCCCTGCGCCTCGAGGATCGTGGCCTGACGCAGACCCTCCGCACGCAAGATTGCGGACTGCTGGGCTCCCTCGGCTTCTTTGATGGCCGCCTGGCGCTGTCCATCGGCGACGTTAACCGCGGACTGCTGGGCGCCTTCGGATTCGAGAATGCGGGCTCGCTTCTCCTGATCGGCCTGCTTCTGCAACGCCATGGCCTGCAAGATCTGTTCCGGCGGCGTGATTTCGAGGACCTCGACGCGGTTGATTCGTACTCCCCACTTGTCGGTGGCTTCTTCCATCTGGGTCTGCAGCAGGGTGCCGATGCGTTCACGCTGGGAGAAGGCCTCGTCCAGGGTGATGGAACCGAAGACTGCTCGCACCGAGGTACGAGCCAAGTTGTCGACACTGACGAGGTAGTCGGAGTTGGTGAAGAGTGCGAGACGAACGTCGACGACCTGGCTAAATATTGTGGCGTTGACAATGACGGCCACGTTGTCACGCGTGATGACCTGCTGGCGATCACCGGTCCGGGGCGTCTCGCGGACGTCCACAATCCGCATCTGTTCAATGAAGGGAACAATGAAGGTGAGACCCGGCTCCTTGACCGTCTTGAACTGGCCGAGTCGGGTGACGACCCCGACAAACCCCTGCTGAATGATGCGCACACCGCGGACCATCAGCGCGATGGCGAGAAGGACGACGACCGCGGGAATAGCAATAAGGGTGGTACTCATGGGGGCCTACTTTCACTCGACGCTCCAGATGAGGCGTCGTAGCGTAGCGTAGCCGTGGCGTGTTACTCGCCGCCGCCGGTGCTTCCGCGACTGTCGGTCTTATAGAAACCGGCACCCTTAAAGACAATCCCCACACCCGAGAAGACTTTGCGGAGTTCACCGCCGCAACTGGGGCAGGTGTCCAGGGGGGCGTCAGAAAAGGACTGGACGGCTTCGAGACGCTCGTGGCACTGTTGGCACTCGTATTCGTAGGTAGGCATAACCGGTCACTTTCTCTACTGCTGAGCCTTTAGTTTACTGGTGTTTTTACCCGTAGAATTCGGTCAGTAGAGTAATCGCCAAGACCTACCGTTCGCTACGGTTCGTCGACACACTCGAGGAGAAGCATGAGCACCTATCGCGCCGGAAATGAACAGAGCCGTGAGCGAATCGTGGCGTTGCTGTTGCTGCTCGAGCGCGCCTTCGTCGAGAAGAAGCCGCTCACGCAAGACGAGATCATTCGCGAACTCAAGATCGACGAGTACCCCGTCACCAGCAAGAATCCGAAGAAGATTCTGGCCTACCAGGGGGGCGACGCCGCCGTGCGTCAGAAATTTGAGCGAGACAAGAAGTCCATTCGTGAGTACGGCTTCGACATCGAAACGGTGATCCTGCCCGATGACTCCAGCGGCTATCAGATTGACCCCTCCAGTGGCTACGCCCCCGTCATCTACTTCACCGAGGAAGAACAGCGGGTGGTGCGTCTGGCTCTGCGTTTTTGCGGCTTCGGAAACTCGGGGGCATTTTCGGTATTCAACGAGGTGCCCGCTGGTGACGGCGGCCTCGAGTACAGCGCCTACATCGGACCGATCATTCGAGCCATTCGCCTGCGTCGCGTGGTGAGCTTTGAGTATCAGTCGTCAACGAAAAAGATGCGCACGATCGAGCCGCTCCACACCTACAGCGTTGACGGGTCGACGTATTTGGTGGCGCGAGTTGTGGGCAGCGGGGAACTGAAGGGGTACCGCATTTCGCGGATGACCTCGATGCCCGTCGTGCACGCTGAAGGGTTTGAGGCCGACGACGCCATCATGGCGCTCGCCGACGCGTGGCGCCCCCAGTACCAGAAGGTGCCCACGCCAATTTATGTGCAGGTCGTCACGAACGCGAACTACGCCGAGTTGCTCGGTCGTCAGTACCCCGCGGCCATTGCGGCCAACAAGGGCAAGGGGAAAGTTGAAGTGGGGCTGCAATTTGACGACCCGCACACGGCTCTTCGTTTTGTCCTCGACGGCGCCGATCGACTGCGCGTCGTGAGCCCGAAGTCACTCGTCAAGGAACTGCGAGTGTGGCTCGAATCGGTAAATCGAGGCGACACGCCCGACCTGTCGACGGTGTCCTTTTCGTCAGTGAGCGCGAGCGACGTCCTGGGTCAGACGCTGCAGTTGCTGCACGCGATCTACCAAGCGGAAAATGGGTTGCGCGTATCGGAACTGGCGACGCGTTTTTCGATGCGCCCCGAGGACGTTCGCCTGATCGTGGGTCGCCTCGTCACGCTCGAACCGATGGCGGATTCACACGACGGCCCGTGGCGCTTCCCCGCGCGCATCATGAAGTTCTGTGACGACTGGGAAAACGAAGACGAAGACGACTCGATCTACCGCGCCGAGTATCTCGATGAGGCCGATGAACCGTCAGCGCTGATGTGGCGGGACCTCTTTGAATTGAACTTCGCCCTTCGGGAGGCCTCTCGCCTCTACGACGACCCGGCGATTTTCTCGACCATCGAGAAAATTGAGGACGTGGTGTCGAACTTCATCCGCGTCGAGCACTCGATTGACGAGCCCCTGTTGGCCGAGGTCAACGCCGCCGTTCGCGGTCGAGAGCAAATCAAGATGACCTACGTCAAGGGGTACGAAGACGTGGCCACCGAGCGGACAATTGAGCCCGTCGACGTCCGTGTTCTCAACGGACACAGCTACGTGCGGGCTTTCTGCCTCACTCGCAATGACTGGCGCACGTTCCGCGTGGACCGCATCACCGCCATCGTTGCGAAGTCGCCCGCGTTGGCGCCCCGTGACCCGGACCCCGTCCCTAACTGGCTGACCGAAATTGCCGACAGTGGCGAAGAGGTCGTGGCGATCGTTGACGCCGGATCACGGTATCTGTTTGAGCCGTTGCCGGGTGCACGCTGGGGAACGTTCGGTGACAATCGCCACGCGGTGGCCTTTCGGGTGACGTCACGTGATTTTCTGGACCACCTGATGGTGCTGGCGGGACCGGGAGCAGTGGTGGCAACGCCGTCATTCGCGAAGGCGGGCCACGAACTCGCACAGCGCATTCTCGACTCGCTCTAGCGACCGTTGGGCCCTCCGTAAGGAGGGCCATGATTCGGGTCTATTCGCGCACCCAAGCGAACCCGCAGTACTTCACCAAGGACCGAGCGGCCGAACTCGAGGGCGTGCGCGACGGACCAGCGGGTCGATGGCTTCGCGGCACCGGCCCCCTCGATGACGATGCCGTCGCGAACGTGTTCGCGAGCACACTGCGCAGCGCCACCATTGGCTACGACCTGGTCATTGCCGCCCCACGACCCATCTCGATACTGCTCGCGAATGATGAGCGCCAAGCACCCGCCATTGTTGCGGCGCATCAGCGGGCCGTTTCGAGCGCGGTTGCGTACCTCGAAGATCGAGGAGCGGTCGTGCGGGAGAGACGATTTGGCGAGGTCTACGAAGAACCGGCGCAGTGGCGTCGTATTGCGGCATTCACCCACGGCATCAATCGACACGGCGAGCCGCACTTGCACGACCACGTTCTCGTCGGTGCCCACACGATGGCCGCCACCACCGCACTCGACGGTCGCGCGCTACGGGCGCACGCCCTCACCGCCGACAGCCTCTACCGAGCCCAACTACGCGACGACATTGGCCGCACCACCACGTGGCAACCGTGGCGCTCGTTCGCCGGGGCCGAACTCGTGGCCGGCCTCGACGAGGGCTACCGTGCCCTCTGGGGCGGTCACTTCGATGATCGGCCGGCCAAGCGCGAGTGGACTCGAGATGAGATCAAAGAAAAATGGGCTCGTGACCTCGAACGCTATGAGCCACTGACGCAAGTGACACGACCCGATTTTGACCGCGGCGTGGTGGATAGCCATCGTTTCGCTGGGGCCCTCAGCGTGCTGAGCGCACCACATCGCCGTGATGTGGTCGCCGCACTCGCGGATGCCGCGTCGCTGGGTGTTGATGCCCAACTCGCGCAACGACGCGTGGACGAGTGGCTTCCGGAGGCGCGTGATTCTCGTGGTCTGCGGGAAGTTGTTCTCTCGCCACGGCGAGCGATGTCGCTCGGGCGAGACGACACGCCGTCACGATTTCTTTCTCTCGAGGCGGCCACTGATCTCTATCGTTCTCGCGATCGATCCTCGGAGCGCGAGGGGCGCTCGAGGTAGGGACGAAAGCGGTAGTCACGGTAGGACGGCGTGAGTCCGACCCACTGCATTGACTTCGCGGCATTGAGGGTCAGTGCGTACCCCGAGCGGCCCTGGGCGAGTTCGGCAATGGAGACATTGTCGTACTCCTGCCACGAGAGTGAATGACCCGACGAGCGACCGCGTCGATCTCGCTGCAGCGTGGGCGTTGGCACCATGGAGCGACCACCGAGCTGTTGGAGGAGCTCGAGGGTTGGCCGATCGGCTATGCCGGGGAGAATCACCGTGGTCGGAAAGAGGGAGAGAAAACCATCGGCCTGTGCGCCCCAGCGAGCGCGAGCTTGACTGAGGTCTTGCAAACACGCGAGGGTGACGACGCCCTGCCCTCCACCCTCACTGACCACGCTCGCGAGACGAGGCAGTGGCGCCACGTTGGCGAGTTCGTCGAGGGCGAGCAGTAGTCGCGAACCTCGGTGGTGCGAGTCGTAGGTGGCGTGAAGTACTTCGTCAATCATGCCAACGACGAGTGGTGTCGCTACCGCTTGGTGACGACTGGGCGAGACGACATGAAGTTGGTGGGGGCCAGCGAGAAAAGCGGCAACGTCGAGTGGCGAATCGCGGGCTGATTGTCGGGCGGCTTCGGTGCGCATACCGGAAAACAGGCCCGACGCACTCGACCAAATACCCGATCGCTCACGTTCTTCACTCTTCATAATCCCCGATAAAAGGCTCGTTGCGGGGTGGTGCGATCCGTAACGCTCCTGGAGCAGAGCCAATGAGTCATCCGCTGTGCGATGGTCAATGCGCGACACCACTTGCGCCAACGCTTCATCACGCAAGGCACTGGCGTGGAGCAGTGGGGCCACCAGCGCAGACGCTCGTTCACTCCAGTGGTCTTCGCCGCGACCGTGGCGACTGTGGTTCTGCACGTCGAGCAAGCTGCGCGTGGCGAGGACCGCGCCGTCCCACGTGCGCGCTTGGCGAACGGGGGAGTAGCCCACTCGATGAACACCGGGGGGTGTCGCAATCGTGCCGGAAGGATCGTAGAGCAGCACTGCACTATCGGAGCGCGCCGTGGCCATGACGCGAACGATGTCATCCTTCGTTGACGTGATCACACTGGAGCGTTGAGTGAGCAAGAGGTTCGGTACGATGAGTGACGTCGTCTTGCCACTTCGACTTGGGCCCAGCACGAGTGCCGATCGTTGCGACCCACTCGTCACATCACCGTTCGTCGTGCGCCCTAAATAGACACCACCGTCATCGTTCGTTGCCACTCTTCACAATGGTCGCAGGAGATGAATGCTTGACATTGGGTGATGGACATAGTGAACTTGAAATGTTCTAGTAAAGAGAAAGTTTTTTGAGAGTGCTTCACGACTCTCTTCACTCTTCTTCGAGAACCGTGCACTGCGTTTAGTAGCACGACAACTGAGAAGTTGGCGTGTACATGATCGAGTGCCCGAGATGTCGCGGTGTGGACTCGGAGTGACCATGGTGGTCCTCGCGGGTGCTGCAACATCACCAGACGTACATTCCAAGGAGGAAACGTGGCAACTGCCGCAAAGAAGACTGTAGCCAAGACGGCTGCTCCCGCCAAGAAAGCTGCTCCCGCCAAGAAAGCTGCTCCAGCGAAGAAGGCCGTTGCCGCTAAGGCTCCTGCCAAGAAGGCCGTTGCCGCTAAGGCTCCTGCCAAGAAGGCTCCAGCCAAGAAGGCCGTTGCCGCTAAGGCTCCTGCCAAGAAGGCTCCTGCCAAGAAGGCCGTTGCCGCTAAGGCTCCTGCCAAGAAGGCTCCTGCCAAGAAGGCCGTTGCCGCTAAGGCTCCTGCCAAGAAGGCTCCAGCCAAGAAGGCCGTTGCCGCTAAGGCTCCTGCCAAGAAGGCTCCAGCCAAGAAGGCCGTTGCCGCTAAGGCTCCAGCCAAGAAGGCTCCAGCCAAGAAGTAACTCGTCGGTCGAGTTGATCTCGACAGAGTTGAAAACGAGGGGGTCTTTGACCCCCTCGTTTTTTATTGCAAGTCTTCTGGCTCGTCGATATCGAAGCGCCAAGGACTGGTGGTATCGATACGCACCGCCAAACCACGTAAGCGTGCCTCGTGCGCGTGTCGGTGACATGATTCTGGACCGTAGTGAAAAGTGAAGTCGCTCGTCGTTGGCACGGCGAGGACGGTGGTTCCTTGGCCTACGTGATCCTGCACGATGGTGACGCCGGGTGTCGGCTCAAAACTTCCCAGCCCCGCGGGGTCGCGTAAGTCGCCGTGAGCGATGACGAGATAGTCGTAGGAAGATCGCAGTGCTTCGAAGGCGAAGTGCACCGCTTCGTTGAGACCCGGGATAAGCGGACGAAGAATTTGCGCACCCAAGGGCGACACGACCGTGACGACGTCATCGCTGTCGGTCACCACGAAGACGTCTCGAGGAAGCGCGGCGGTGATGACGCCAACGGCGAGCTCCTTCGAAAGGGCGTCGACATCAAGATCTGGGACGGTCCGAAGTCGTCCCTTGCCGGTGGCGAAGGATTTCAGCGGAACCACCACGGCAATGCGAGTCATGACCCCCATCCTAGAAACTCCTCGGTACGATGGGCGAGTGACTCGCACCTCTCGACGTCCGGCGCCGCCAACACTGGACGTCGAACGAGCACTTATGGCCGACGGTCACCGCTTCGTGGCCGGCGTCGACGAAGTTGGAACGGGGAGTTGCGCGGGCCCGTGCTACTGCGCGGTGGTGGTAGTGGATGCCACTACCGGACCAGTGCCGGAGGGGCTCCATGACTCAAAGCTCCTGCGCCCGACCCAGCGCGAGCTGCTGGTGCCGCTGATCAACGACTGGGCCGTTGACGCGGCCATTGGCACGGCGAGCGCTGAAGAGATTGACACCCTCGGACTCACTGCTGCTCTTCGTCGAGCCGGCGAGCGAGCGTTCGCCGCACTACGCCACACCCCCGACGTGGTGATCCTCGACGGCAAGCGCGACTGGCTGCACAGCACCACGGTGTCATTCCTCGATGGCGCGACACCACCGACAATTGCCCCCGTTCGTACCCGGGTGAAGGCCGATCAGTTCTGCGCGTCGGTCGCGGCCGCGAGCGTTCTGGCGAAGGTGGCCCGCGATGCGCTGATGGACGCGTTGGCCGAAGACGAGCCCCACTACGGATGGGAAACGAATAAGGGATACGGTACTGCCGCCCACCTGGCGGCTATCGAGCAACACGGTCTAAGTGCACAGCATCGTCGCAGCTGGCGTTTCGCTGGTTCGGCGGAGTAAACGCCCCGCTCGGTAGCGAAAATATGGACCTCGGGTGGTAGCGTGGGAAACACTATGACGTCGCTTCTCTCGGTCGCTAACCTCTCTGTGCGTTTCAAGACGCAGAAGGCGTTCGCCACTGCGGTCGACGATTTCTCGCTCACCATCAACCCCGGCGAATGCGTGGGGCTCGTGGGCGAGTCAGGGTGCGGAAAGACGACGACCGGTCTGGCAATCATGCGCCTGTTGCCCACCAACGGCCAGATTGCCGCTGGCTCGGTACTGCTCAATGGCGTGGACCTTGCCTCTCTCAGTGAGTCCGAGATGCAAAAGCAACGCGGTCGAAGTGTGGCCCTGATTCCGCAGGACCCAATGAGTTCGCTCAACCCAGTGATGAAAATCGGCAAGCAGATTGGCGAGGGCCTTCGTATCCACGAAGGAGCCAGCGAAGAGGAAGCCAATCGTCGAGCGCTCGAAGTCCTCGAAATGGTCGAGATGCCGAATCCGAAGGAGCGTCTCAACCAGTACCCTTTCGAGCTCTCCGGCGGCCTGCGCCAGCGCGTCATCATCGCGATGGGACTCGTCTGTCGCCCTCAATTGCTTATCGCCGACGAGCCGACGACGGCACTCGACGTCACTATCCAAGCGCAGATTCTCGACATTATTGACTCGCTTCGACGAGACCTCAACATGGGTGTTTTGTTGATCACCCACGACATGGGTGTCATCGCTGGTCGTGCCGACCGGGTGGTCGTTATGTATGGTGGCCGCAAGGCCGAAGAAGCGCCCACGGAGCGCCTCTTTAATTCGATGCACCACCCCTACACCCAAGCCCTGTTGGCCTCGGTGCCGAGTATCGAATCGGCCTCGAAGTCGCAACTCTCTTCCATCGCCGGTATGCCGCCCGACCTGACGAAGGAAATCGTCGGCTGTCGCTTTGCGCCACGGTGCAGCTTCGCCACCGACCAGTGTCGCCAGAGCGAGCCGGAGCTCCGCGGCGACGCCCCGCACGAGTACGCCTGCTTCCACCCAGTCGAGGGACCGCGCGCCGTCACCATTACCTCCGCAGTCCAGCACAACACGGAGGCCAGCCGCTCCGGTAAGGAGTTGGTCCGGGTCGAAGGGCTCATCAAGGAATTCCCGATCAAGTCGGGTCTTCTTCGGCGGACGACGGCCAAGGTGCACGCGGTGTCGAACGTCAGCCTGACGGTGCGCGAAGGAACAACACTCGGTCTCGTGGGCGAATCGGGGTGTGGCAAGACCACACTCGGTCGCATGATTGTCGGCCTCGAAAACGTGACCGGTGGCGAGATTTCATTCGATGGACACGTCGTCTCCGCGAAGGGGTATCGCCAGACCCGTGACGATCGCCGACAGCGTCAGATGATGTTTCAAGACCCCTACTCGTCACTCAATCCGCGCATGAAAGTGAATGACATTCTGGCTGAGCCCCTCGCGGTGCAGCGCGAGGGCACCCGTGACTCGCGCAACGACCGCGTCGCGGAGCTGCTCGAGATTGTCGGACTCGACGCCCGTTCCGGGGAGCGCTACCCCCACGAATTTTCGGGTGGCCAACGGCAGCGGATCGGTCTGGCCCGGGCCCTCGCGCTCAACCCACGTCTCATTGTGGCCGATGAGCCAGTCTCCGCCCTCGACGTCTCTATTCAGGCCCAGATTCTGAACCTGATGAAGGAACTCCAGGCCGAGAAGAACTTGACGTACGTGATGATTAGCCACGACCTCGCCGTCGTCTATTACATGGCCGACAGCATCGCCGTCATGTACCTCGGCAAGATTGTGGAAATTGGCGACGCTGAATCGGTGTTTCGATCACCCGTTCACCCCTACACCCAGGGCCTCTTGAACGCCGTTCCCGTTCCCGACCCGGCGAAAGCGCGGGCGCAGCACACGCTTAAGGTGGGCGGCGAGTTGCCGTCGGTGGTCAACCCTCCGTCGGGTTGTCGATTCCGCACACGGTGCTCCTTCGCGCAGGACATCTGTGCCCAAGAAGAGCCACCCATGCGCGATTTCAGCGCCACACAGCAGGCGGCGTGTCACTTCCCACTGCGGACGCCCGTCGCGCTCAGCGCGTCTCACAGCGCCTCCTAGGGGGAGATGGTTGTTCGGCGTCGTCCTGACGCCGCGCGTCCGGCTTTACCGCTCGACGAGACGCACTTCAAAGGTGTCGCGGAGCGCGTCACCGATGTAGTTGATTGACACGACCACCAGGATGAAGATCGCCGCGAGCGGGTAGACCTCCCACCAGAAATTCGAACTCTGCAGCTGGGTGGTGCCGTCTTGGAGCATGGTGCCCCAGTCGGTCTGGGGGAGCTGGATGCCGAGTCCGAGGAAGCCGAGCGCCGAGAGGGCCAAAATGGCGTCCGCGACGGAAAACGTTGCCACCGTCACGATATTTGAGATGGAGTTCGGGAAGACGTGGCGTCGAATGATGTGCCACTTGCTGGCGCCCATGGCCGTGGAGGCCTGGGAGTACTCGAGTGATCGAATGAGCAACGCGTCACCGCGGATAATACGGGCGTTGCCCCACCAGCCAGTGAGGCCAATGGACAGGATCAAGAAGGTGGTGGAGCGGCCAAAGATTGAAATCAACGTGATGAGGAAGAAGAAGTAGGGGATGGACAGTAGCGCATCCAGAAAGCGCATCATCACGGTGTCGACGAGGCCCGCGAAGAAGCCGGCGATCATGCCGTAGATAGTGCCAACCACGATGGTGATGAAGCCGGCGAGGAGGCCCAGCGTCAGTGAGTACTCGCCACCGTAAAAGATGCGACCCAGTTCGTCGTAGCCAGTCGACGTGGTACCGAGCCAGTAGGCCGCCGAAGGGTTCGCGTTCTGTGGCACCAGCAAGGTGGCGGACGCATCGGTCTGGTTCGTTGGATGAAACAGCGGGACGAGGTAGCAGGCTCCGGCGACGATGACCAGGAAGATGACCGACGCCAGGGCCAGGCGATTCGAGAAGAAAATCCGAGTGCGTTGACGCCACATTGGCGTGGGCGCGGCGTGCGCGAGTTCGGTCGAGGGCGAGTTCGTCAGCACGCTCATCGGGTGCTCCCTTCAATACGAATGCGGGGGTTGACGAGGCCGAGACCGACGTCAGCGAGCAGGTTGCCGAGCAGGGTCAAGATTGAGACGAGCAGGGTGATGCCCAGTACCACGTTGACGTCACCACTTAACGCGGCGTTGACCGTTTCGTAGCCGAGGCCGCCGTAATTGAAGACTGACTCAATCACAATGGCGCCGCCCAGCAGGCCCGGCACCGACAGGCCGAGAATCGTCACGATGGGACCAAGCGCGTTACGAAAGGCGTGCTTGAAGAGCACGTGGCGACTCGAACCGCCCTTGGCGCGGGCCGTGCGGATGTAGTCCTGCACTAAGACCTCGAGCACGGTGCCGCGCATGAAACGACTGAGGCCCGCTACCGAGAGCAACGTGAGGCAGCCAATCGGCATGATGAAGGCGCCGGGGTCAGTGAAGATCAACCACGGAGCAACCCCCGCCGGTGGTGACACGGGGAGGTGCGGCCAGTGGAAGCCGAAGAACTCGAGCACGAGGGAACACAACAAAAAGGAGGGCATCGCGTACAAGACGAAGGCAATGCCCGTGGCCGAGTAGTCAAAGGCCGTATTTCGACGAGAGGCCTGAAAGATGCCGAGCGGGATGGCGATGACGGAGGTAAAAATCAGGGACGTCAGCGCCAGCCAGATAGTGCGGGGGACGTAGAGCGAAAGAATTGACCAGACCGGCTGACTGGCTTGGTAGGAGTAGCCCAAATTGAAGTGCAAGAAGACATTCGAGATGTAGAGCCAGAATCGGAAGAAGAAGGGCTTGTCAACACCGTGTGCGACCGCCCAGAGGTGGATGTTGGCGGGAGTGGCGTGCGGGCCGAGCGCCAAATAGGCCGGCGCATAAATGCCCCGTGGTTCTACGTAGGGCAGTGAAAAGGTGATGAAAATAATAATGAACAGCACGAAGAGGGACTGCAGGAGCCGGCGCACAATGTAACTGAGCATTGGATAACAGTACCACCACGCACGCGCGTCACCTCGGGTGTTGGGCCCCTGAAAACGAACGAAGGCCCCTCACGAGGAGGGGCCTTCGTTCGAACTGCGAGGTGATGACTAGAAGTGGAGGTACTCCGGCATCCAGTTCGCCAATGGGTTCGACAAGAAGCCACCGGGGAACGAGGTCTTTAGCGTACGAAGGCGCTCGCCCGATCCCGTGCCGTTTGGCTTGAAGAAGACGGGCAACTGCTTCGCCGCGTAGTTCTCGTAGGCGGTCAAGGTGGCCGATCCCAACGTCGAGGCAGTGATCAAGCTGTCCATAGTGGCGTTGGTGTAGCCACCAGTGTTGGAGCTCGCACCCGTCTGGAATAGCGACTCACCCGATGGGTAGTAGTCCGGCGCGTACAACCAGCCGCCGCCCCAGTCGCAGAGGTCGAAGCCGGTTTTAGCACCCTGGCACTTGCCGAGTACGTTCGAGAAGGTGTCTTGGCTGACGTTGACGTTGACGCCAATGTTCTTCCACTCGGAGACTTCAACGGCGTTCAGGTTGTTGTCAGTCGCCGAACCGGCGGCCTGGTCCTCGTTGAGGTTCATGCGGAAGTAGCGAGGGATTCCCGCGCCACACTGGCTTGGGCCGTTACCTGGCTTCAAGCACTCCTGAATACCCTGCTGCAGAACCCAACCGTGCGCCTTGAAGGCAGCCTTGGCCGCGGCAACGTTGGTGGGGTACGGGTTCGCCACGGGACCACTGATGGCCTTCGAGGCACCGAATGGCAGTGGGCTGTACGTCGGAAGGCCGTAGCCCTTCATGACGGCCTTGATGGTGAGCGGCTGGTCAGTCGCTTCCTGGAGGGCCTGACGGATGTACAGCTGGCTCAGCGCTGCCGAAGCAGGGTCACCGACAAGGTTGTACAAGTCGTAGTTGAACGACCAGGTCGTCCCACTCGAGATGATGTACTTGCTGTCCAACACCGCAAGGTTGGGTCCGGCCACACCAGGGGCTGGTGCGGGGGCGGTCAAGTTCGTGGGGTCAACGTAGCCAGAGGTAATGGTGCCGGCCTTCAGCGCGGTCAACTCAGCACTGGTCGACGTGAAGGCGACTGCCTTGAACGTTGCGACTTGTGCCTTGACGGGGCCGCTGTACATCGGGTTCGGCACCATGGTGAAGTTACCCAAGGTGTCAATCGACGTGAGCTTCCAAGGACCGTCGACACCGCTCTGCCACATGGTGCCGGTGAAGGTGGACTTCACGTTCGCCGTCGTGCGCAGGAAGTTCAGTACGGCGATGCAGTCGGTGTTGGCTGCGTCAGAACCGAAGGTGTCGGTCTCACAGTTACCACTACCAGCGGCTGCGCCACTCGAGGTGATGTCCCACGTTGCGGGCATTGGGGTGATCTCGGACAGGTAGTTGTAGAGCAACCAGTTCGCGTTCACTGCCGTCTTCATCGTGATGATGACGGTGTCGGTACCCTGCGTCGTCACTGACGCGATGCCGTCTGGCACACCGGCGGCGGGGACGTACCCGGCGTAGATGTTGGGGCTGTGGGTGGCCGAAGTGGCCTTGTAGAGGTTCAAGAAGAACGCGATGGAGTTCGCATTAACGGTCTGGCCGTCGGCGAACTTCCAGCCCTTGGTCTTGATGGTGAACGTGGTCGCTGATCCGGTCTGGGGCGACACCGTCGCTGCGGAGAGCGATGGGACGTACGCCGCTGAGCCGGGAATACCGAACCAGAACAGTGGGCGGTACATCATCATTTGGAAATCGTTCATGTTTGACGTCGAGAAGCCGTCACTGGGCCCCACGAACGGAAAAATGAAGGTCGGTCCAGCCTGTGGCGCCTCGGCGTAGGTAATCGTGCCGCTGAGGTGCGCATGCTGCGACGCACTACTGATGGTTGGTGCGATGAGACCCAACGACAACGCGCTGGCCGAAATGGCCAGGGTCATCGAGAGACGCACCTTGTGTGAGTACTTCATTGGTTGCAATCCTCCCTGTGGCTTGCGCCGATTATTAGTCCGTTGCGTTCCCGCAACGCATCGCTACTCTACAGTTTCGTTTCACTGGTGTGCTTTTTTTGATGGGAAGTATCTGAGTATTCGGTTGGCCGGTTTTTCGCGTCGTTACACGGCTCTCCGTCCGTGCTGAAATTTCCTAGGGAATCACCGGTGCAAACCGACACTTTTCGGGCGTAGGCTTAGGTTTGTGCCCCACTCAGATCAGACCCCCTCACGTGAAGTCCGCGGCTCATTCGGCCCCAACGCCTGGTTGGTCGACGACATGTTCGACCGCTACAAAGCCGACCCCGCTTCGGTGAGCGCCTCCTGGCGCGAGTTTTTCGCTGATTATCAGCCGTCGACCGTCCCTTCGTTCCCTTCGTCGGTACCCGCCGCGACGGCGAAGGCTGCCGCTACGACCATTGACAGTGAAGCAACACCCCTGCGCGGGGCGGCCGCTCGCATTGTGAGCAATATGAATGCCTCGCTCAGCGTTCCCACCGCCACCTCCGTGCGCACGGTGCCCGCGCGACTGCTCGAAATTAACCGTGTGGCGCTGAACGAAGCGCTCGCGAGGACCACGGGGGCCAAAGTCTCCTTTACGCACATCATCGCCTTCGCCGTGGTGAAGGGACTGATCAAGATTCCCGTCATGAACGCCGCGTTCGTCGAGGCCGTCGACGAGAAGGGGACGCCCGGCATCAAGCGCAACGAACACGTCGGTCTCGGCTTGGCCGTGGACGTGGAGCGCCCCGATGGGTCGCGCAACCTCGTGGTTCCCGTCATTCGAGACGCGGACACGCTCGACTTCCGTGGTTTCTTGCTCGCCTACGAGGCCCTGGTACGCAAGGTGCACGCCGGCACCATGGGGGCCGACGACTTCGTCGGCGCCACCATTAGCTTGACCAATCCCGGCACGCTCGGCACGATTCAGTCCGTCCCACGCCTAATGCCCGGACAGGGCGCAATTATCGGTGTCGGCGCACTGAACTGGCCGGCCGGTTTTGACGCGGCCGATCCTCGCGCGCTCGCCGAGTTGGGAGTGGGAAAGGTGATGAACATCACCTCGACCTA
Organism: uncultured Actinomycetes bacterium; assembly: GCA_903825765.1. Lineage (GTDB taxonomy): Bacteria > Actinomycetota > Acidimicrobiia > Acidimicrobiales > RAAP-2 > RAAP-2. Next base: position 19,668 of record CAIKBU010000013.1, read on the forward strand.
CGACCACCGCATCATCCAGGGGGCCGAATCGGGTCTGTTCCTCAAGTACGTGGCCGAGTGCCTCAGTGGTGGGAACAGCTTCTACGACGAGATTTTTGCCGACCTCGGTATTCCGTATGAACCGGCCCACTTTGCCAAGGACCGCAACGGCGGGCGCGACAATGAGGCCGAGCGGATTCTCAAGCAAATTCGCGTCCAAGAACTCATCAACATGTACCGCGTCCGCGGACACTTGAATGCGCACCTCGACCCACTCAGCTCGTCGTCGAATGCGCTGCACCCCGAGCTCGACCTGGCGACGTACGGTCTCACCATCTGGGACCTCCAGCGCTCGTTCGTCGTCGACGGCCTGGCGGGTCGCAGTGAGGCCACCCTCGAAGAGATCCTGTCAATTCTGCGCGACGCCTACTGCCGCACGCTCGGTATTGAGTACGGCCACATCATGGACCCCGCGCAGAAGCGGTGGATTCAAGAACGTGTGGAGGGCGTGCGCTGGGTCACGACACCCGAGCAGCAGCGCCACATTCTCGACGCCCTGAATGAAGCCGAAGTGTTTGAGCGCTTCTTGCACTCGCGCTACGTGGGGCAAAAGCGATTCGGCCTCGAGGGTGGCGAGTCGACGTTGGTCGCGCTCCAGACCATTCTCGACGCGGCCGCCGACGACGGGGTTCGCGAAGCAGTCATTGGTATGGCGCACCGTGGTCGCCTCAACGTCTTGGCCAACATCGTGGGCAAGTCCTACTCCGACATCTTCTCGGAGTTCGAGGGCAACCTCGACCCCGAGAGTGTGCAGGGGAGTGGTGACGTCAAGTACCACAAGGGCTCGCGCGGCCACTTCACGAGCCCGAGCGGCGCTGAAATTACGGTGTCGATGGCGTCGAACCCGTCGCACCTCGAAGCCGTTTCGCCGGTCGTCGAGGGTATCGTTCGCGCCAAGCAAGACGCCGTGGTGCGTCCGAGTGACGGCACCGGCTCGATTCCGGGCGCCGATCACTTCCCCTACCTGCCGATCCTGCTCCACGGGGACGCGGCCTTCGCCGGTCAGGGTGTGGTCTCCGAAACCCTCAACATGTCGCAGCTCTCGGGCTACCGCGTGGGCGGCACCATCCACGTGGTCATCAACAATCAGGTCGGATTCACGACGGCCCCGGAATCGGCTCGTTCGAGTTTCTACCCGACCGACGTCGCCAAGATGATCCAGGCCCCAATCTTCCACGTCAACGGCGACGACCCCGAGGCCTGCGCCCGCGCGGCCGCGCTGGCGTACGACTACCGACAGACGTTCCACCGCGACGTCGTTCTCGACATCGTCTGTTACCGCCGCCACGGGCACAACGAAGGCGATGACCCGAGCTACACCCAGCCGCAGATGTACGCACTGATTGAGCAGATGCGCTCGGTCCGTAAGGCCTACACCGAGACCCTGGTTCGTCGTGGTGACTTCACGATGGAAGAGACCGAAGCGGCCCTCGACGCCTTTAGCAACCGACTCCAGTCGGTGCTCGATGAAGTCCGCACCATTCCGGTTCCCCAGCTCGACGGTGTGCCGGTGGCCGACATTCCCGTCGACGAGACCCCCGTGGCCACGGGCGTTGCCCCCGAGACGCTGCACACGGTGGCCAGTGCCACCATGCACGCTCCCGAAGGGTTCACCGTCCACCCGAAACTCGAGCGTCAGTTCGCCCAGCGCGCCCAGTTGCTCGAAGCGGGTGAAGTGGACTGGGCCCTCGGGGAGGCGTTGGCCTTCGGCACCTTGGCACTCGAGGGCACCAACGTGCGCCTCATGGGTCAAGACTCTCGACGCGGCACCTTCTCGCACCGTCACGCGGCCTTGATTGACTACGTCACCGGCCAGCAGTACGTACCGCTGTCGAATCTGAACTCACCCGGTTTCTTCACTGTGCGCGACTCGTTCTTGTCGGAATACGCGGCCCTCGGCTTCGAGTACGGCTACTCGGTGGAGTCCAAGCACTCGCTGGTGGCCTGGGAGGCCCAGTTTGGTGACTTCGTCAACGGGGCCGAAATCATCATTGACAACTTCCTCGTGGCGGCCGAAGACAAGTGGGGCCAGACTTCGTCGCTGGTCATGCTCTTGCCCCACGGGTACGAAGGGCAAGGTCCCGAGCACTCGAGTGGTCGCATCGAGCGGTTCTTGTCGCTCTGCGCTCGTAACAACATTCGAGTAGCGCAGCCCTCGACGAGCGCCCAGTACTTCCACCTCCTGCGCAGTCAAGTCCGCCGTGACCACGTCACGCCGCTCGTGATCTTCACCCCCAAGTCAATGCTTCGCGCGGTGCAAACACGCTCCCCGCTCGCCGAGTTCACGAACGGGTCGTTCCACCGAGTCCTCGGTGACGACAGCGTGGCCGCGGCCGGCGTGACGCGGGTCGTTTTGGCGTCGGGCAAGGTCGCACACGAAGCCACGCTTCGTCGTGACGAGTTGGGCATCACCAACGTGGCCATCGTGCGCGTTGAGCAGCTCTACCCCTGGCCGGCCGAGGATGTCGCGGCCGTCCTGGCTCGCTACGAGAACGCGACCGACTTCGTCTGGCTCCAGGAAGAGCCCGAGAACATGGGGGCCTGGCCCTTCGTGCATCTGCGCACGCTCGGCGGTCCCCAGTCGCTTCGTCACGTGGCCCGCGCCGAGTCGGCGAGTCCCGCGACGGGATCGGGTCTGGTGCACGCCGCCGAACAGGCTGACCTGTTTGTTCGAGCCCTCCAGTGAAGACGCCGCCACTGCGCGTCGTCGTCGACGGATCGAACCTCGCCACCGAGGGTCGCACTATCCCGAATTTGCAGCAACTCGACGCGGCGGTACGGTCATTTCTTGACGAACACCCGACGGCCGACGTCATCGTGGTCGTTGACGCGAGCTTCGAGCACCGCGTTGAGCCCAGCGAGCGCAACCACTTCAAGGAAGCGGAAGCGGCCGGTGAAATTGTGACGCCCCCGGCGGGGGCCATTGGTCGCGGCGACGCCTTCATCTTGAAGATCGCCGACCGCATCAACGCGGTCGTGTTGAGCAATGACTCCTTCCAGGAGTTTCACGAGGACTACCCGTGGCTCTTCGACGTTGGCCGTCTTATTGGCGGTAAGCCCGTCCGCGGGGTGGGCTGGATCTTCACCGAGCGGCTCCCGGTCCGCGGCATTAAGGCCGCGCGAGCGAGCAAGGTCGTCAAGAAGGTGGCGGTCGTACTGCCGGAGGGCCTCACCCCCTCCGTCGGCGACACCTTGACGCCAGTGAAGGCGACCAAGGTCGCCAAGGTCACGAAAGCGGCCAAGGTCGCCGCGAAGCCAGTGAAGAAGGTGGCCAAAGCCGTCGACCCTGACGCCGCCCCCGCCAAGAAGGTGGCGAAGAAGACCGTCAAGAAAGCCGTGGTCGTTGAGGAGAAGGTCGCCGAGGCTCCCGCCACCGTCGCGCTTCGCCGTGGCCGACAGCCGGTGAACCCCGAAGGGGCCTTCGCCGACTTCTTGAAGCAGTTCAAAATTGGCGCACCCGTCGACGCCGAAGTGGTGGCCTTCACCTCCCACGGGGCCGTGCTCAAGGTCTCGCTCAAGAGTGGCGACGCGATTGAGTGCTACGCCCCGACAGCGAACCTAGGTTCGCCCGCCCCGACGCGAGCGCGCGACGTGCTGAAGCGTGGCGACGTGCGGACCTTTTCACTACGATCCTTTGATACCGAACGACGAATTGCTGAGGTGGGCCTATGAGCGAACTGTCACTGCGACCCGAGGACTGGATTCCGCACCGTCCGCCTTTTCTGCTCATTAGTGCTCTCACCAGCATCACGCCGGGCCACGAGGCCTCCGGTATCTGGACGCTCACGGGTGATGAGTACTTCTTCCCCGGTCACTTTCCGGGCCGACCCACGACGCCCGGCGTCTTGATGCTCGAAGCACTGGCCCAGGTGGGGGCGGTCGCGGTATTGGCCGACCCGGTGTACACCGGTCGTATTCCACTGTTCGCCGGCATTGAGAACGCCCGTTTCCGTCGGCAAGTGTTACCCGGCGACACGCTCGAGATGACGACGACCATGACCAAGCTCTCCGCCCGTGGCGGCAAGGGTCACGGCGTGGCGACGGTCAACGGCGCTCTGGCCGTTGAGGCCGACATCTTTTTCATTCTCGCTGACGCCTCGTGAAAATCGCCACCTGGAACGTCAACTCGTTGACGGCCCGGTGGCCGCGAGTGGCTGAGTGGCTGGAAACGACGGCGACCGACGTGGTCTTGGTCCAAGAGACCAAGCAGACGGACGCGAAATTTCCCTTGGCCGATCTGGCCGCATTGGGGTATGAATCAGCTCACTACGGCCAGGGCCAGTGGAACGGTGTCGCTATTTTTTCCCGAGTCGGTCTCGACGACGTGGTCACGGGGCTCGGGGCTGATGAGGAGGCTCGCTGCATTCGCGCGACCTGCGGCGGTATTCGGGTGTACTCGTGTTATGTGCCCAATGGGCGCAGTCTCGACAATCCCCACTACACCTACAAACTCGGGTGGCTCGGCGATCTTCGTGCGGAACTCGCTGAGCGTGACCCCGCGCAACCCGTCGTGGTGGGTGGCGACTTCAACGTGGCACTCCGTGACGACGACGTCTATGACGTGACGAAGTTCGAAGGCGCCACGCACGTCTCGGCGCCGGAACGTGACGCCATTGACGCCATCCTCGACACCGGACTGACCGATCTCGCCCGTGCCACGCACCCCGTAGGGGCGCAGTACACGTGGTGGGACTACCGCGAAGGAGCCTTCCGTCGCGGCTGGGGTCTACGCATTGACTATCTCTTCGCCGACGCGCTCACCGCTCAGCGAGTGGCCTCGGTCGAGGTGGACCGAGAGGCCCGAAAGGGCGAGAAGCCCTCGGACCACGCACCGGTCGTCGTCACCCTCAACTAGGGGCGACGCAGGCGATTCGGTTCTGGCTCGGGCGGCAGGGCCGCCTCGAGCTGATGGCGAATAGCATCCAGGCGACTCTTTCGAACCTCGGGGGCCGCCGGCGCTCGTTGCGCCGCCAGGGAGGTCAGCGCGACGTCAATCGCGGCCAGGTAGCGCGAGGGTTTGCGGCCACTGAACCGGGGATCGTTGAGGGCTCGGCTCCAGGTAATGAGCAGTGTCCGCTCCGCTCGCGAGAGTGCCACGTAGGCCAGGCGAGCTTCTTCCGCCAGTTCCGCGGGGGTGGTGGCGTTGTAGTTGGGGAGTTGGCCTTCGGCACAGCCCACGACCACAACGTGCTGGAACTCCAGTCCCTTCGAACGGTGAATCGTGCTGAGCGCTACGGCGTCAGTCTCGGCGATTTCTTGCTGGCGCTTCTTCCACTCCTCGGCGTTGAGGTCAGACGACGGGCCGTGATCGGCACCACGACGCTCAAAGGGAATGGTGTGTCGCTCGAGCGCGTCGGCGATCAAGTCGAGCTGCGCATTGGTGCGCGCGAGCACCCCCATAGACTTCCACGGCGATCCCGGGCGGTGGTGCAGCGTGAGCCAGATCGCGACGTGCTCGGCCTCGTCCTCGTCGGTGTCGTAGGCACGAACGAGTGGGAGTTCTCCCTCGTCGTCGGCCGGCACGATACCGCGCGCGCCCTCTTCGAGCAAGGTGTTAGCTACGGTCACGATGGCTTTAGTGGAACGGTGATTACGGGTGAGATCGAGCACCACGGTGTCGGGCCAGGTGCGCACGACGTCGTTGAGGAGTTGGGGGTTGGCGCCGTTGAAGCCGTAAATGGACTGGTTCGGGTCACCAACACAGAACAGGTCCGGGTCGTCGCCGGCCATCTGGGCGAGCAGTTGAAACTGCAGGGGGTTCATGTCCTGGGTTTCGTCCACGAAGAGTGCCCGGGTGCGATTACGAAAGGCCGCCTTGACTCGTGGCTTTTCGCGCAGCAGAGTGGTCGCCTCTTTGAGGAGGAGGTCGAAGTCGACGACGCCACGAGCGTGGCAGAGTCCCACGTAGCGGTCGAGAACGTCCGCACACTGGGCCAGTGGAATCGGTGTTTCGCGGCGGTGTTTTTTGGCGTTGGCCGCAAATGTCGCGCCGTCAAAACCCTGCGAGAGTGCCCAGCCAATCTCGGCGTCGAGTCGGGGGACGAGGTGGTCATCGATGGCGATCCCGTCGTCGTCGAACATCTGCTTGAGCAGTGACGTCACCAGGCGCTTGCGGGCCGGCTCAATGCGAAGCGCCTTAAGGTGATGGTCCTCACGATACTGATTGACGATGATCATGGCCGCCCGGTGGAAGGTCCCGGCGCGAAGGTCGCGAATGCCGGCGCGGAAGAGGCGGGAGCGTAATTCGTCCCCGGCTTTGCGGGTGAACGTCATGGCGAGGACCTGGTCAGCCTCGAGTTCACCGAGGGCGATGCGCCGCTGGATGCGCAGGGTCAGCACGTGGGTTTTGCCCGATCCGGCCGTGGCTCGCACCATGAGTCGGCGCGCGGTCGAGGTCACGGCTTCGCGCTGTTCCGGCGTTAGACCAACGAGAAGGTCGTCGTTAAAGAGTGGTGCCTCGGCTGTCACGCCCTCGACGCTACCGCTCCCGCGTGACATGGCCACTGGCTCGCGGCCACGCTTACTAACCTGAAGGGTGTGCTGGAAGCCTTCGGAAACGGAACACTGTTCGGGGAACGCACGGGCGACGGACCGATTCGCGTCCTGTGGTTGCACGGCTGGGGACGGTCGCACCGCGACTTCTCGGTCGCGGCGTCGCTGCTGGCTAGCCACGGTGTGGCGTCGGTGGCGCTGGATTTACCGGGCTTTGGTGCTTCACCACTCCCACCGGTCGCCGGGGGAGCGCGCTACTACGCGGAACTTCTCCGACCCGTCATCGGTGAACTGTCTTCCGCACCCCTCGTCCTCGTGGGCCACTCCTTCGGTGGACGGGTGGCGGCCGTACTTGGGGCTACCCCGGGGGTGACGCTGGCGGGCATCGTCTTTACGGGAGCGCCACTGGTTCGTCGCGAGGGGGGTGGGCGATCCCCGTGGCGCTACCGGGTTATTCGTCGGCTCTACGGGGCGCGACTGGTGTCCGACGCCGTCATTGAAAAGGCCCGTCGGCGCTACGGGTCAGTGGACTACAACAACGCCTCGGGCCTCTTGCGCGACATCCTCGTCGCCACGGTCAATGAGAGTTACGAGCCCGAACTCGCTCGCATTACCGTGCCCACCGCGATGGTCTGGGGCGAGGGGGACCACGACGTCTCGCTCGCGAGCGCCGAACGCGCGGCCCGCTTGCTTTCCTCACGGCCCACCGTGCAGGTCGTCGCCAACTGTGGGCACCTGGTGCCCACGACGCAGCCGGCCAGTCTCGTGAGTGCCGTGCTCGAGATGGTGGCGTAATGGGTCTCGCCCTCGTCGTGATCGGTGGCGTCGCGCTGGCGCTCGCCGCCGCGGCGCAGTTGCTCCGGTGGTTGCGCGTCCTGCAGCGCGAGCATTACGAGCCCGCGTCACTGTTGCGCTTCTTGAAGCGGTGGTCGAGTCCGACGGTGGCCGCTGCACGACCCGTGGACCGCAAGGAACGGCCCATCACCTTGACCCACGTCTGTTTGGTGGTGGCTTTGGGGAGCGTGGCCTTTCGACAGATGCCGCTGTTCGTGGCCACCTCGTTGGTCTATGGCCTCTTCTGCCCTCTGGGGCTCAGTATCAAGGGTCGCACCTCCGCCCTGGTGTGGACTCGTCGCCTGCGCCTCGTCGCGGCACTCAGCGTTCTGTTGGCCGGCGGCGTTGTCGCACTGGGACTGGCGCTCCCGACGTCATCGGCGTGGGAGTGCGCCGGCCTGGTGGTCTGGGCCGTACCGCTCTTCATCGACGTGAGCGCGCGACTACTCGCGCCCTACGAACGACGCCAAGCCCAGCGCTTCGTAGACAGTGCCACGCAGCGACTACAGCGCGTGCAGCCGCGGGTCGTGGCCATCACCGGTTCTTACGGCAAGACCTCCACGAAGAACCACTTGGCCGACCTCTTTCGTGACGACGGTGGACTCGTCGCCACGCCGAAGAGTTTCAATAACCGTGCCGGGCTCTCGCGAGCAATCAACGAGGGGCTGAGTGACGGCACCCGCGTCTTCGTGGCCGAGATGGGAACCTACGGACCCGGGGAGATCGCCGAACTCTGTGCGTGGTGCCCACCGTCGCTCGCCGTCATCACGGCCATCGGTCCGGTGCACCTCGAACGCATGGGCTCACTCGACGTCATTGAGTCGGCCAAGTTTGAGATCACCGAGCGGGCGACCACCGTCGTCGTGAACATCGACGACGAACGCCTCGCGACGTGGCCCGCCCGCCTCGCCGGCAAGCGGGTCCGCACGGCCGGTTCACAGCGCGCGGCGGACGTGCGCGTCGTGGTCGATGGTGATCGCTGGCACATTGAGGTGGAGGGCACCCGACTCGCCTCGGTGAACGCGGTGGCGAGCCTGCAGCCCACGAACGTGGCCTGTGCCCTGGCGGCCGCCCTCGAACTCGGACTGAGCACGGATCAGATTGAAACCCGCCTGCGCTCGCTCACGCCAGTGGCGAATCGGGCGACCGTGCTGACGGCCCCGTCGGGCGTGGTCGTCATTGACGACACCTTCAACGCCAACCCCGCGAGCGCGGAGGCGTCGCTTCGGCTCTTGGCCTCCCTCGACGTCTCGGGACGCCGGGTCGTCGTCACGCCGGGGATGATTGAGCTCGGGGACGAGCAGTACCGTGAGAACGCCCGCTTCGCCAGTCGAGTGGCCAGTCGCCAGATGGAATTGGTCGTGGTCAACCGGACCAACGTGCCCGCGCTGCGCGACGGGTACGAGGCGCCACTGCGACGATTCAACCACCGCGACGACGCGGTGACCTGGGTGCGCGCGACGCTCCAGGCCGGTGACGCGGTGTTGTACCTCAACGACCTTCCTGACCACTACCCTTAACCAGCGACGTAATTCAAAGTGAGGTAGCCGGTGTCAGTAGCAGTCTTGTTCGGAGGTCCGACGCCGGAGCACGATATTTCTATTCTCACGGGCCTGCTGGCCCTGCGAGAACTCTCCCAGCGCGACGCCGACGTCCGGGGAATCTACTGGTCGAAGACCTCGTCGTTCTACCTGGTGCCGACCACGGTGGAGGCGGCCTCGTTCGCCGACGGGCTGCCGAAGAGCGCCGAAGAAGTCACACTCCGACTCGGCGCGGACGGTGGGTTCTACAGCCCGGGCGGTCGCCTGGGGAAGGATCGTCGACTCGACGTGTCAGTCGTCGTACTCGCGACCCACGGCGGTCCGGGTGAAGACGGCAGCCTCCAAGCCGCCCTCGACCTCGCCGGTCTCGCCTACACCGGTCCCACGGTGGCCGGAGCAGCCCTCGGTATGGACAAGTGGGCCTTCGCCAGCGTGGTGGCCCAGGCTGGCCTTCCCGCGTTGCCCCGCGTGCTCCTGACCCCTGAGACGACGGCCCTGCCCTTTGACGGCCCCTATATTTTGAAGCCCCGCTACGGCGGCTCCTCAATCGGCATCGACGTGGTCGCCGACCTCGCCACCGCTAAGGCCCGACTCACCACCAATACCCACCTCGCCCTCGGCTGCGTCGTCGAGCCATTTCGCCGCGACCTCACCGACGTCCAAGTGGCGGTGCGGACCTATCCGACGGTGCAGTTGTCGGCCATCGAAAAGCCCATTCGCCGCAGTGACCAGGCCGAAATCCTCGACTACCGCGATAAGTACGTGGGGGGTGAAGGCATGGTTTCGGCCCCTCGCGAACTGCCCGCCACGTTGCCGCCCGGCCAGGCCGAGGCCGTGCGTGACGCCGCCCACGCGCTCGTGGGCCTCGTGAATGTGCGCGGCGTGGCACGCATTGACTTTCTCGCGAACGAGACCGAACTCTACGTGAACGAGATCAACACGATCCCCGGCTCTCTGTCGAAGCACCTCTTCGTCGAGCCCGTCGTGCCCTTCGCCCAGTTGCTGAAGGACCTAGTGGCCGAGGCGCGGGAGCGCCCCGCCCACCGCTACAGCGCCGCGGGTGCCGACGGTCTCGTGCTGCGCAGTGCCGGCGCTATCGCGTCAAAACTGGCGTAGGCGGGGGACGGCGTAGAGCGCGTCCAGCAGTGTGTCGTTGCCGGGGTCGAGCAAGAGACCTTGCCGGAGCGCCCAGAACGCGAGTTCGAAGTCACCCCGGTCGCTGGCCAGTCCCGCCACAGTGAGGGCGGCCCACTCGCCGTCGCGCTGCAGTGACGCCAGGTGCCCCTCCAGTGTGAACCACTCGTAGCCTCGAGTGACGCTCGAAAAGGGCTCGCCCTGCACGAGACGTAAGGCGTCACGAGCATCCGACGCGGCCTCGTCACCGGAGGCGCGCCGGGCGCGGACGACGAGTTCATGGAAGCGGCGCAGATCGCTGGTAACGCCGTGGAGCGCGTAGAGGCCCGTCGAGGTCACCGCGTGGAGGCGCGCTCCTCGCTCGTCGTGCCCGAGGCTTCGTCGCACCGCGGTCGCCGTGTTGGCCAGGGTCCCCTTGGAAGCGTCAACGTCAGCGTGAGCCAGGACGCGTGAGCGCATACGGTCGGCCGAGACGGGGTCCTCGTGCAGGGCCAGGTACGTCACCATTTCCACACACCGTCGCCGCACCGCCGGCGCGAATGGTTCAACGAGACCGAGCACCTGCGGGGTCGCACGAAGCACGCTGACCTGCGGGTGCTCCGGGGCGGGAGCATCGAGTGACGATGGCGCCGCCACGCAGACGCAGAGGGCTCGAAGCTCATCGTCAATCTCACTCGGGTGGCCGGTGAAGACGACGGTGCTTCGGTCACGGCGAGTCGCGAGAGCGCGGAGCAGTTGGTGTTCAGAGTCGGCGAAGACGAGGGGCGATTCGGGCAGCCCGACCAGTTCGTCGCGCAGTTGGTTGACCGTCCACTCGTGGGCAATGGGCAAGACGGCGCCTCGACGGGCGTAGCCCAGCAGCGTCTGACCGGGGGACTGACCGAGGCGACAGACCACGACGGGGTCGCCATCGTCCACGACGGGCAGGGTATCGAAGGTGTCGGGCACGGTGGCCACCCCGGCGCTGGCTCCGTCGAAGAAGTGGTGGAGGGCCTGAAGTGGGGCCAGGTCGATGGCGTCAATCGCACCGATCTCGGCGTCGATGTTCTCGTCGGCCGTGGGCGTGAGTTCACTGCGTCGGCGCTTGGCCGCGAGCAAGAAGGCCAGGTGCGCGAGCGGCGCCGACGCCACCGCCGGCGTACTCAGTGGCGCTGGCGTGGTGTGGACCGGTGACGCCGACGCCACCGACGGGAGGAGGGCGCTGAGAAGTCCAATCACGGCGCCGGCGAGCCAGTGTGCGCCGCTCGTGCCGTGGCCGCCGGTGCGAAGATGGCGCCCAGCCCGCACCACCGTGACGATGAAACCCAGCCACAGCAACGCCACCAGGACGAGCAGGATGCGCACGACGAGGCCGTGGACCACGTGGTACGAGCTCGCCCAGCGCTCGGCGATGACGACCGGCACGGCCAGGAGGTACACCGCGATGCCAAAGCCCTGGGCCCGGTGAGCGAGACGAGGGGCTAGGGGAGGAGTCGAAGCGTCCACGGTTGGCTCCCGCCCTCGGCAGTTGACAGTTCCAGGTTGCAGTTGTCACTCGGCGCCACAACGACGAGTGACACGGGGTGGGAGTGGGCACCACAGCGCAGCACGGCGTGCGTGGCGAGGGTCGTGGCCAGTTGCCACGGCCGATTACTCGTCAACGGCACCGTCACGGACCGCACGCCTCCGCCAACCGTGCCACGGAGCACGCGCGCGAGTGGCGCGTGCAGTTGGCCGCTCTTGATCGAGTCGGCGCTGAATGAGCGCACGCTGGGCGGCGAGGTTGGTGTCGAGGTCGGGGTGGTCTTCTGGTGGAAGCCCAACAGGAGCACCAGCACGAGGGCGGGACTGGACCAGGCGAGCAAGGGGGCCACTCGGGTGCGCAGAGGATTCGCCGGCATGGAAATCGAACTGTATCGCATGGCGACGTGGTTTGTCACGGGGCGTGCGGTTCACGAGTTAGAGCAGTTCACGGAGGGCGAAACGCTCGAGTTCGAGCCGGAGGGTGCCGACCGAGGACTGGTCAGCGTGGGCGAGCGCCTTGAGCGACGTTTCGTCAAAAATGCGGGCGTAGGCGAGTTGGGCGAGCCGCGGTTCGTGGACGGCCACCAGCGCCAGTCGCGTTTCGAGTGACGTACCCCCTTCGCCCGCGCGCTCCTCGTCGTTGTAGGGGGCGGTGGTCTGCAGGAGGGCCTTTTCCTTCAAGAGCCAACGCCGCAGACGGCCGCGGAGGGCCGACAACAAATCGGGCCCGGCGTAGGGGCGAGACTGCCCCGCCCACTCAACGAGCAGTTCGGCGCACAGGGCGATCGCCACGCCCAGGGTTTCGGAGGGGTCGTCGATGATGCCGTCGCCAAATCGGAACTGCCGACAGGTGCTGACGATACCGGGGAGCAGGGTTTGTAAGAGTGCTCGGCGAAGGAACTCGTCGTCGGATTCAATGAGGAGGGCCTGCAAGATGCGGGCCTTTTCGAGCACGCACCGACCGCTTCGGGTTTCGAGGAGCCCGAGCACACCGCCCATATCCTCGACGTCGCGCAGCGACAGTTCCGGGTGCGCCTCGTCGAGGAGTCGAACGGCGCGCCGTGAGTCACGACTCCGACTTCGATAGTCCCAGTCTCGACGAAGTTGTTGCAAGATGTCAGTGGTGAAGGTCATGGCGACACTTCAGTGGGGGTCACTCACCGTGTCGTAACGAGTGGCACACCATTTTTCGTAACAAGAAAATCGTTGGTGGGCGACTTCGTCGCCGACGTAGGCTCTCGGTATGGACATCGAAACCTTTTACGAAGAAAACGAAGTACGTCGCCAGTCAGCGGAATTTGAATTCGGCGACGAGTGGAGTGACGACACTGGTGTCTACTACGAACTCTCCTGGGTCGAAGCAACCGGCGAGCTCTACCTCATGGCTGAGCCCGACGCCGAACTACTCACCGACCCCTTCGGTGGCTACTGGCCGCTCCCCGAAATGATTGACGACCTCACCATCGTGATTATCGGGCAGGTGGGAAACCACGAACACCTGCAGTCGCTGCTCGCGGGTTGGGAAGACGCGATGGAGCAGCCGAACTCACTGGCGTGGCTCTCGGAGCGTTTCGGCGCCAAGAACTAGAGAATCGGCGTCGACGAGTTCGCGATCTGACAGAGCCGGGTGAGCGCCGGCGCTTCGTACTGCAGCGGGACCCGATTGGCCTCTTGCAGCGTCGTCTGCAGGGGATTCCACGTGCCGTCAGCGGACGTGGCCGCCGCGGCGAGCGGGGTCGCCTTCAGTAGTTCGGTGAGTGCCCTGGTCTGAAGTGCCTGGCGTTGTGATGTGGTGAGACCCTTCGCCGCGCTCTGGGTCTGGAGGGCCAACGCGGCCTTGACGTGGACGCAGGAGCGACGAGCGTCAGCAACTGCGCCACCTACCCCACAGCCACTGAGGGCGAGGGCGGCAACGGCGAGCGTGACGCCGGCGAGTCCTAGACGAGCCACGAGTCGGCGGCGTTCAGGAGAAAGTCGCTCACGCCACGTCCGCGGTCGAAGATGTCGCACAACGGGTCTTCACCCTTGGCCACGTGGCTGAGTGAGATGGCGCGACGGGCCACGATGGCAATGCGCCGTTCACTCGGTTCGGTCGGTGAGGCGAAGGAGTCCGTCGCCGTGATTTCGAGTGGCATCTCCATGCCACCAACGGGGGCGAGGTCGATGGCGAGGCGCAGGAGGTCGGGTCCCTGCGCCATTGGGGGGAGGGCCCAGGTGAGGACGAGGGGGAAGTGAAACTCGTCGGGCGGATCAATGTCGTCGGGAAGACCGAGGACGGCATCTTCGAAGGCGAGCAGGGTGCGCGGATCGACATCGAGCTCAATGTGGAGGTCAACCGGACCGCCACACCCGTCTTCGGGGTGGAGGTCAACCTCCCACGCCTGACGGAGTGAGTAGGTTTCGACGAAGTGACGCTCGTCGTGTACGTGGAATCCGTGGGTGACCGCGTGATCTTTGAGATCAGCGACAAACCCAGCAACGTCAATAGCGGCCATTGTCACTCAGGATAGTGCCTCGGGCACTACCGTTGGTTCGTGACCTCCCCCCTCTTCTCCACCCTGCGCGAATGCGCCCTCGAAATCGGTGCCGCCGTTATCGAACACCGCGGTCGGGGCTACTCCGGCCAACGCGAAACCCAGTACCACCTTGACCTCGCGGCCGACGACGTGGCCCTGCGCATCCTCGGCGGCGCCGGTATGCGCGTGGTGTCGGAGGAGTCGGGTGTGACGGGGTCAGGTGAGCTCACCGCGGTGGTCGACCCCATCGACGGCTCAACGAACTGTGACCACGGGGTCCCGTTTTTTGCGACGAGTATCGCCGTTATGCGCGGCCACGAACTAGTGGCTGGACTCGTCCTCAATCAGGCCACCGGCACCTTCTTTGAGGCCGAGAAGGGCGCCGGAGCGACCCGCGACGGCGTGGCCATTCGCCCCAGTGGTCGCACCGCGCCGGGGGAGTCGATCATGGCGTTTTCGGGCCTGCCCCCGCGCCACCTCGGCTGGGCACAGTACCGGGCCTTGGGCGCGGCCAGCCTCGAGATTTGCCTCGTGGCCGACGGCTCCCTCGATGTCTACGGCGTGGCCCAGAAGTCGACCCTCAATCCCTGGGACTACCTGGCCGGCCTTCTCATCCTCAACGAAGCCGGCGGCGTGGCGACGGACTTCCTAGGCGAGGAACTCATCACTGACGAAATGGTGAAGCGACACCCCGTTTTTGCCGCTACCGACGAACTTCTTACCTTCATGGTGGCCCAGGGCCAGATCTAGAGCTCGATGCCACGTTCGTGGCTACTCTAGACTTGGGAGCAGGTAGCACAGCGGGCTCGTCACCTTATTAATCCTTAAAACTTAACAGAAGCCGAACTGGCGGAACGCTTGAAAAGTGGGTGGAGTCGGTCAGAAGACAGAGCTCATTGGGCCTCGGCCTACTTGTACTACTCCGGAGCAATTGCAAAGCCCACGAAGGGCTACATGCAGATTACGAATTTTGGAAGACAACTTCTCGCTGAAAACCCCAGCGGCGTGACGCTCGACATTCTTGAGCAGACCGACGGATTGATTGCATGGGATGAACGATCAAAGGCGAAGCAAAAGAACAAACACTCTGCCGACGAGAAGGTTGGAATCACGACACACGGCATCGACGAAAGTGGTGTCTCACCTACCGAACAGCTAGAGAACGCGATACAAACAATGAGGGCGGAGGTGGCGAGTGACGTGCTCGCTCGCCTGCGCACCGAGCATTGGTCATTTATGGAGCATGCCGTACTAAAGGTCTTGCTGAAAATGGGCTACGGCGCTGATGAGGATGACCTTAATCATGTTGGTGGGCCAAATGATGAAGGCATCGACGGGATTATCAACCAAGACAAGTTGGGCCTGGAGAAGATCTACGTTCAGTCCAAGCGGTACAAACAGGGGTCGGCCATCAGTGGCGACACCATCAACGCTTTTATGGGTGCAATGGGTCGCAAGGGGGTCACAAAGGGCGTGTTCATCACGGCCAGCCACTTCACCGACGGAGCGCGGAAAGCTGCTGAGGAGAACAAGCACCAACAAGTAATACTCATTGACGGCGAGGAACTTGCGGAAATAATGGTGGACTACCAAATTGGCGTAACTGAGGTCCAGACCTTTTCCATCTACAAGCTGGATGAAAATTTCTTCGAGTCCTAGAGGTCAAGAATTTTATCTATCGGCGAATGATGGCTACTTTTTAGAGCCGTTCTCGCTCAGGTGAATTACGGCGTCAAACCGTTGCGATGTCCTCTAGGGCTTTTGCCCAGAAAGGGCTAACATTGGTGAGCTGGTTGAGGAAACCTCGTTTCTGATTGCGGGCGCTTAGCTCAGTTGGTTAGAGCAGCTGATTTACACTCAGCAGGTCGGGGGTTCGAGTCCCTCAGCGCCCACCAAAAGGGCCTCATTCGAACCCCGGTCTGGCAATGGACTGGGGTTCGTTTTGGCTCCATCCATGATCCAGCCT
>CAIKBU010000014.1 GCA_903825765.1 uncultured Actinomycetes bacterium
GAGAGCGCGGTGGTTTGGCACGTCGGGGCGACTGACAGTGACGCCGCGGCGTCACCATTGACAAAGCCCGCAGAGATCGGCGTGATGCCGGGGGTGTGGCACCAGCGGCCATCGACGAGCTACTCGCGGTAATCGTCACGACGGCTGGCGCAATAGTAAAGAACTGGGGTGCACCACTGAGTGCGGCGTCCGAACCATTCGCCGCCTCCTGTGCCTCAATGACACACGATCCCGCGGCGATGAAGGACACCTCGCCGGTCGTTGGGTCAACGGTACAGGTGGTGCTCGAGAGCGTGGTCACCGACGTCGCACCACTGGTCACGTTCGTCACCGACGGTGTGAACGCTCCCCCGTACACGGGCGAACTCGGAATATTGGTAATGGTGGGGGTAACGCTGACCGCCAGGGCCAGTGTTGCGGGCGTAAGCATCCCGGTGGCGAGTACCGCCGAGAGTGCCATCGTGGTCATCACGCGACGAGCGGCCGAGGCGATGAGAGGGACATGTGAAGTTTTTGACATTGGGTCTTCCAGTGGTGATCGGACTCATTTGATGCAAACGGTGTTTTCAATATAGTGTTTAGGAACATTGTTTGCAATAGGTAGATTTCGTCCGCTTGAGGAAGTTCTTCGAATGGGGCAGGTTCGAGGAGAGACTGCGCTGTCATCCACCATGCGCACACTGGTACGACCATAAAATGAGAACACTGTTCTCTTGTGCATTAGCATACGAACAGGGAGGTAATCATGACCACCATCGAACAAAACGACGACCAGGCGAACGCCGTGCCGAGCTCGACAGACCTGTCCCCTCGCGCTTCGCTTCCACCAAAAAAGAAGCAACCCGCCGACGTTGAGCGAAAGCGCGCGCCCTACATCAGTGCCGCCGTCGCTCGCCCCCATATTCTCGAAACGACCATCGAACTGCTGCGCACGCAGCCATTCCCCAGCGTGACGGTTCGTACCATCGCCAAAGCGGCGGGCCTGCACCCTTCCGCCATCATGCGCAATTTTGGTTCGATGGAAGGTCTCTACGACACCATCGCCCGTGAACTCGGTAAACGAGTTTCGGGTCGCTCACACTTAATGGATGGTCAGAGTTTGCTGGCTGATCCAGACGGCATCTTGCGCACCCGGCTCATTGGGTGGCTCCTTGGTCAAGGCGTGGATCCGAAGGAAATAAAAATCGATCAGGACAGCCCCGGCTACCAGGCGGTCGCGACGCGTCAAGGAGACGTCGCAATCACGAACGCCACCCGTGAACTGTACGCCGAAATCATGATCTTCCTGTACGAAGGATTCATCACCTTCTCCCCCGTCCACCCCTTCGTCAACCCCGAGAACTTGACCCGCTCAATGCAGTTACTCGACGAAATGCGTAAATTCTTGCCCCAAATCGAAAAGAATCTCGGGTGGGATGAGACCACGAATGCGGCCGACTTCACCTTCCCGATGCGCCTGGGTCAACCGCCCGCCGACGAGTAGATTGCACCACCTGTTTCGCCAGCCCGTTTCGCGCGGGTGAATTAATAGGAATATTTCCTATTAGTATCAGAAGTATGGCCGTTACTGCTCTGCAAGCCCCGTCAACATTTGAAAAAATAAAGGGCGCCTTCTCGCAGAAGGAATGGACGAGCCTCGCCAGCATGTTCGCCTTCATCATCTTCTTACACATCCTCGGCTTTACCCTGCTCATCTTGGCCACGCACCACCACATTGCTGGCGGCAAGGGAACCGCCTTGGGCCTTGGCACGGGCGTACTGGCCTACACCCTCGGTATGCGTCACGCCTTCGACGCCGACCACATTGCCGCAATTGACAACACCACGCGAAAGTTCATGGCCGAAGGCAAACGCCCCATGTCGGTCGGCTTCTTCTTCTCGCTCGGTCACTCGTCGGTGGTCTTTTTACTCACCTTCGCCCTAGGCCTTGGCGTAAAGTCCCTCGGTGGCCAGATCCACAATCAGAATTCTGGCCTTCACCAGTTCGGTGGCCTCGTAGGAACGCTCGTTTCGGGCAGCTTTCTCTACCTCATTGCGATTCTCAATCTGGTCGTCCTCTGGGGCATCGTGAAGTTGTTCATTGACATGCGTCAGGGTCGCTTTAATGACGCCGAACTTGAAAAGCACCTCGACGCCCGCGGCCTGTTCATGCGCTTCTTCGGCAAGCTCGCCCGCTCAATTGACCGCCCCGGCAAGATGTACCCGCTGGGCTTCCTATTCGGACTCGGCTTTGACACCGCGACCGAGGTGGCCTTCCTCGTGCTTGCCGGTTCCTCAGTGGCCGCGGGGCTGCCCCTGTGGGCACTCATCTCGCTACCCATCCTCTTCGCCGCGGGCATGAGTCTGCTCGACACCATTGATGGGTCGTTTATGAACTTCGCCTACGGCTGGGCTTTTTCCAAGCCCGTCCGCAAGGTGTACTACAACATTGCGATCACTGGCCTGAGTGTGCTCGTCGCTCTCTACATCGGCACACTTGAGCTGATGCAGGTCATGGCCAATCAGCTCTCCCTCACGGGTGGCCTGTGGAACTACGCCGCCACTTTCAATATCAACCAGGCCGGCATGGTCGTCGTCGCAATGTTCGTGGTCATTTGGGCCTTCGCCCTCCTCTACTGGAAGTACGGCAAAGTCGAGGCTCGCTGGGAAGCGGCGGCCTTCAAGGCTCAAGTCGCACGTGGCGAAACGCCGAATGCCCATCTCGCCGGCATCGAACTGGGTGGCATTCACGCCCCCTTCACGATCGACGAATAGGTCGCACTCGTCGTAGGACGGGCTCGTCGTTCGTCTGATTGGAGTGCGTCGACGTCAGCCCCGCGTCGGGGCCACCGCGTACGAGGTCATTGAGAGCGATCCGAGGGTGCAGCCCTCCGCGAACGTCGAGACCGCGCCACCGGTCGCGGCCGCGATGCCCGCGATGTAGGCCAAGGGGAGGAAGTGATCCATCGTTGGCACGGCGAATCGGTAGTCGTCGGAATCAACGAGCGAACCGAGTTGCTCGGGGGCTGAACGGAGCAGGGAACGAGCGTCGTCGTCAAAACGCTGGGCCCAGTCGAAGCCCTGATCCTGCGCTCCCCACGAGAGGGCCCGTAAGTTGTGGACCACGTTGCCCGACCCGAGGATGAGTACATCGTCGTCCATGAGTGGCGCCAGCTGGGCACCGAGGTCCAAGTGGTACTGCATATCTTTCGAGGCGTCGATGGCTAACTGCACTACGGGCACGTCGGCGGCGGGATACATATGGGCGAGCACCGACCACGTGCCGTGGTCAATACCCCACGTCTCGTCGTCGAGGCCCACCCACGTGGGCGCGACAATGTCAGCGAGCTGGCGAGCGAGGTCCGGTGAACCCGGCGCTGCGTAGTCAAAGTCAAACAGTTCCTGAGGGAATCCGAAGAAGTCGTGAATGACCCGCGGGCGGGCCATCGAGGTCACGGCGGTGGCGTTGATGAACCAGTGAGCGGAGATCGCCACGATGGCGCGGGGCTTGGGCATCGACAGCGCCACGTCGGACCATGACGTCGTCCACCTATTCGTCTCAATTGAGTTCATCGGACTTCCGTGACCAATGAAGAGTGCGGGCATGGGTGACATGATGATCTCCGATCGACGTCCCTGTGCTGAGCCTAGGTCCGCGCGTCTCGACTAGGCCAAGCGCGTGATCTCCACCACGACGCCGCCCCCCTTGGACTTAGGGCCGTGGTAGATACCCTTGAGGGGCGAGACGTCGCCGTAGTCACGTCCGCGACCAACCAGGATGTGGCGTGCCGTGTGTCGCACGCCGTTGGTTGGGTCGATGCCAGTCCAGGCCCCGGCGAAGTACTCGACCCAGGCGTGACTCTGCCCTTGAATTGTTTCCCCAATCTGCGGGTCGCGCTTCGGGTAGAGGTAGCCCGAGACGTAGCGGGCCGGAATGCCGAGGGAACGAAGGAGTCCGAGGGTGATGTGGGTAATGTCCTGGCAGACCCCCTGACCCCGCTCGAGCGCTTCAATGGCTGTTGAGGTCACCGTCGTCGCACCCGGTACGTACTTCACTCGCGATCGAACGAAGGCACTCACGTGGTCTACCACGTCATGCAGTTCACCGTTGTTTCGCCACGGGGCGACGTCGGCCAGTACGTCCGCCGGTACCGTCGAGCGTCGCGTGGGCAAGAGATACTCATTCATGCGGTCGATGAAGCCCACGGTTGCCAAATCGGACCACGTGAGGTCGCCCTCGATTGCGGCGGCCCGACTGCGAATGGTGGTACTGGACTCGACCTCGAGTTGCCCGTGGACTTCACCGATGTCGAAGGCCGTTACGTGGGTGCCGAAGTAGTCGGTGTAGGTGAAGAGTGGCACCGCGGGTCGAACCGTTAATTTCGTCTGCTCCACGTCTTGCGTGGGCAACGACAACGGTGTCATGCGGGCTTCGTTGTACGACGACTTCGCGAAGCCTTCGTAGATGAATCCGGTGTGGTGGCGAATATGAAGACGCAGTTCGTCGGTCACAGCCCGCCCTCCGACACCCACAAAATGGCCTCTTCGTGGCGAAAGTACTTGTGCGTGACCGCATCGGTAATGCGATAACAGGCCGACTCGAGTATCTGGAGGAGTTCGGGCAACTGATCGAGCAACGTCTCGGTATCGATGAACTCGAGTTGACTGCGGGCGTGGGCGACGATTTGGCGAGCCGAGTCGCCGTGGTTGTCACGTTGCCCCGCCGACTGGATTTCCATGAGGGCCTCGTCAATGACATTGAGCGCGAAGAGGACCGAGCGAGGAAACATGCGGTCGAGCATCAAGAACGTGGCCACACCATTGGCGTTGTCGAGCTGGTGGGTTGAGCGCATGAAGGCCTCCATGGCGCCCGAAGCGCGCAAGAAGGCCATCCAGTCCGGTGACGCCTCCATGTAGGCAACGCGACCACGCAACAGTCGCGCCGTCATGTCGATGCGCTCAATGTTGCGGCCGAGCACAAGGAACTGCCACCCGTCGTCGTGACTGAGTGTCGCGTCCGTGAGGCCAGCCAACAGGGCGCAGCGTTCACGAACGTAGGCCAGGTACGTCGCCGGACCCAGCGTGCGCGCCACTCGTTCCCGGGGGCGTAGTTCGTTCCGCGTGGTATTGAGGGCTACCCACATTTCGGACGAAATAAAGTCACGACTACGACGGGCGTTTTCGTACGCGCCGTTGAGCGAACCAGCAATGGAGTTCGGCTTTTGTACGTCGTAGACGATGGTGTCGAGCGTCGACGTACGAGTCAGGGCCAGGTCGGTGGCGTCGATTCCCAAAATGGCGAAGAGCGACTGACACGTCGCAGCTTCATCGTTGAAGGGGTCTTCCACCATTCGGTGCACGTAGGAGTCGACGATCCGGCTGGTGTCGTCGGCTCGTTCGATGTAGCGACCGATCCAAAACAGGGACTCGGCCAGGCGTGAGAGCATGCCTCGTTCGCTCACTGTTGCTCCTCGTCTAAACCAATAAATTCGTCATTCTGCTGGGGTGGAGCCGAGTCCATTGGCGCTTGAGTTACCTCACCTGTCAACAACGGCGCCGTCACGAGTTCCTCACTCAACACCCACGTGTCTTTCGACCCCCCACCGCGACTCGAGTTCACGATCAACTCACCTTCACCCAGGGCCACGCGAGTTAGTCCACCGGGCAGCACCCACACGTCGTTGCCA
Source organism: uncultured Actinomycetes bacterium (assembly GCA_903825765.1). Classification (GTDB taxonomy): domain Bacteria; phylum Actinomycetota; class Acidimicrobiia; order Acidimicrobiales; family RAAP-2; genus RAAP-2. The sequence goes on from CAIKBU010000014.1 coordinate 5,667, forward strand.
TCAGAGACGGCGAACGGGCGAAGGTCAATGTGGCGAGGGCTCACCTTGTCGTTCACAAAGGTCGGGTGCGTTGAGAGCGCCACCGGGCGCTGGGCAATCCAGTTACGCGGGGAGGCGGCGACGGCGACGCGGATCGCGGCCAGTTCTTCGGCACTGGCGTGCGGGCCGATGACGATGCCCTTACCACCCGAACCATCAACGGGCTTAATCACGTAGTCCTCGGGGTGGGCCAATACTTCGGCGCAGGCTTCGGCCTCTTCGAGACGGTACGTCGTGATGTTGTCGAGCATTGGCGTTTCGCCGAGGTAGTAGCGAATGAAGTCCGGAACGTAGGTGTACACGAGCTTGTCGTCGGCGACACCGTTACCGAGTCCGTTCGAGATTGTGACATTGCCGGCCCGCGCCGCGTTTACGAGTCCAGCCACCCCGATGACCGAATTTGGACGGAACTGCAGTGGGTCGAGCCAGTCATCGTCCACGCGTCGGTAGATCACGTGCACCGCCCGCTCCCCCGAGGTCGTGCGCATGTAGACGTGATTAGCGCGACAGACGAGGTCGCGGCCCTCGACGAGTTCGACCCCCATCATGCGCGCGAGCAGTACGTGTTCGAAGTACGCCGCATTATGAACGCCGGGACTGAGTACCACCACGGTGGGGCTGGCCGCCTTGGCCGGGGCCGCGGCCACCAGGGCTGCGAGTAACTTCGCCGGGTAGGAGTCAACGGGCAAGACGCGGTGGTTGGAAAAGAGGGACGAGAACGTCTGTGTCATCGCTCGGCGGTTTTCAATCACGTAACTCACACCCGAGGGAATACGAATGTTGTCCTCGAGCACGCAGAAGTTTCCGTGTTCGTCACGAATGAGGTCAATGCCAGCGACCGCAATGCGAACCCCGTTGGGTGGCACAACGCCAATCGCGGGACGGCAAAAATGAGGGCTCGACGTCACCACTGAACGGGGCATGAGGCCGTCGGTGAAGATACGACCAGCACCGTAGACGTCGGCGAGGAAGGCCTCGAGAGCCCGCACCCGCTGGGCGATCCCTCGCGACAGATGGTCCCATTCGAGTGCGCCGATGATCCGCGGGACTAAATCGAGGGGGAAGGGGCGCTCTTCGCCGCTGTGGGCGAACGTCACACCACGGTCAATAAAGGTCCGTGATAACTGCTCGGCGCGCAAGCCCAGCTCCACCATGTCGAGAGAAGTCAGGTCACCGAGGAGCCCCTGGTACATCGGTCGCGCCACGCCGGGTGCGCTAAACATTTCATTCCAGGCGCCCGACACATCGGACTCAAAGTGAACAACCATACGTCTACCGTACGAGGTAATTGTGTCCACAATGTTGCATAGCCGTCACGAGCACATTACGAATGAGCGCCACTCAGTCCATGAAGGCTCCGCCATTGACCGAAATAGCCTCACCAGTTAGGAAGGCCGCATCATCCGACGCCAAGAACGCGACGACCTTGGCGACGTCTTCGGGCGTCTGGAGGCGGGCCAGGGGCGTGTCGTTTATCCAACCCTGCCGCACGTCGTCGGGAGTCGTCCCACGCAACTCGGCTTCCCACGCCAATTCGCGAGTTTGCATGGGGGTGGCCACGAAACCGGGGCACACTGAGTTCACACGAATCTGGTGGGGGGCGAGTTCGAGCGCCATCGCCTGCGTGAGACCGAGCACCGCGAACTTCGATGCCACGTAGTCAGCGAGAAAGGGCGCCTTCCCTTGCTTAGCGGCCATGGAGGCCGTGTTGACAATAATTCCGGGACGATGCAGTGCGATCATGGCGCGGGCGGCCGATTGGCCACAGTAGAACACCCCGTAGGTGTTTACCTCAAAAGTACGCGCGAGGTCGGCGGGAGAGATATCGACGAAACGTTCCATCTTTGAGATGCCGGCGTTTGAGACCCACACGTCGAGACGACCGTGTGAGGCCACGATGCCCTGCACCGCTTGCTCCACCGCGTCAGCATTCGTGACGTCGAGCCGCATCGCCTCGCCAGCACTGAGTGAGGCGGCCACGAGTTCGGCGGCATCTTCATTGATATCCGCGACAACGACATAGTGGCCACGACGACTGAGTTCGGTGGCAATTGCAGCGCCGATACCCGATCCGGCGCCGGTGACGACGGCGAGTGGTTGGTTATTCATGGTGTGCTCCTTGCGAGTAGATGAGAAATCTCTGTGGTGGCCTCGGCGAGGGCGAGGAACTGCTGGTAGCGCTCGTCGTACCGATCAATCTGACGAGAGTCGGGCGCGATGACTTCGCCGGGTTCCAGCGCATCAAGAACATAGGTGGCGTCAGTAATAACGCCCACCCCGAGACCAGCCAGGGTCGCGGCGCCAAAGGAGGCGCCCGGATGGTTAATAATGGAATGCAGATCACGCTGCAGGACCGACGCAAGAATTTCGCGCCAGAGTCGTGACTTCGAGCCGCCATTGGTAACGCGCACGGTCCCCAGGGTCAGACCGCCTTGGGCGAAGATCTCGGCGTGGGAGCGAAAGCCGTACGCGATGGCCTCCAAGAAGGCTCGGTGGAGGTCGCCTCGCGTTGTTCCGAGATGAAGTCCGGCGACAACACCCCGTACGTCGGGGTCATGCAGGGGCGTCTTCTCACCCAAAAAATAGGGCAGGGCGAGCAGGGCGCCGGGGCTACTCGCGGTCGCTTCGGCGTCCAGTGTTGCCAGATCGACATCGCCGAGGAGATGCTGCTCCCACCGAAGTAGTGAGCCACTCGTGGCCATGCAACCATTGGGCAACCACTTCCCCGCCAGGGGGTGGGCGTCGAGATAGAGACGGTCGTCAAGGAAAAGTTCGTCGCTGACCGCCAAAATATCACCCGCGCCACCCAACTTCACCAGCGTGTCACCGTTACTGAGGAGTCCGGCACCAAAGGCGCTCAAGACGTGGTCGGCACCACCCACCACAATGACCGTCCCTTCGTCGAATCCCGTCGCTCTCGCCGCTTCGGCCGTCACTGCACCGACCACGTCGCCGGGGTGCCGTACTGGAAGTAGAGTCGGCCAGACGATGTCAGTCGCCGCCACGACGCGCTCGAGGGGTGAAAGGTCGAGCCGGTAGAGTCCGGACTCGATAGCCCAGTTCTGCTCAACGTGACCCTCGGCACCCAGACGCCGAGCCACCCAGTCGTAGCTGCCCTGTAGCGAGACGGTCGCCGCCCAGACGTCCGGCTCGTGACGCGCGAGCCACAATGCGGTGGGGGCCACGGACTGCTGAGAGAGCACCGAACCAGTCAGTGCGACGAGATCGAGATCAGCGAGCGTTCGTCGTAGTTCTTTAATTTCATTGGTGGCCCGAGCGTCGTTTTGCAAGATGGCCCGACGAAGTGGTCGCCCTTGTCCATCACAGGGGACCACAGCCGGCACCATGCCCGAAACGGCCACTGCGGCAATGGGACCAGGCACAATCGCACGTAGTTCCTGCACGACGGCACAGACCCCAGCCCACCACTGTCCGGGATCAGCCTCCGCCCAACCTGGCGCATCACTGTAGAGATCGAGGCCGTACTGCGCCGTGGCGACAATGCCACAGTCGGGATCGACTAACACCGCCTTGACCCCCGACGAACCGAGGTCGAGGCCGCAGAGCAGGGCCATGACCTAGGCGCTTCGCGCGGCGTCCACGAAGCGCTTGACCCGCTCGGGGTCAACTTCGTTCCAGGTGTAACCGTCACGTTTGAGATCGCTCCCCACAATGCAGCCGTCGGCGTACTGGAGGTACGTGGCGATGGTGGCAGCTTTTGCGCCCGTGTTGAGCAAAACCGGTACGGAGGGATCGACGGCGGCGCGCACCTCGGCCACGGTGACCACATCGGGCTCGGCGCCGGCCATCGGGCCCGATACCAAAATGACGTCGGCCAAACTGGAGACGACTGTCGAACGGGCCATCTGCGCCGGCGTGCGCTTCCCGATGGGCGAAGCAAATTCGGGGGTGATATTGGCAAAAATGCCGAGGTCGTCACGACCAAAATTACGGCGGTCGCGCAACAACTTGGCCGCGTCGGGATGCCACGGCCCCATATCCGACTCCCACGAACCATTAATCACTTCACGCATGAAATGGGCACTCGATCCCACCGCGATAGCCATCGCGCACTGCGCGTCCCAGAGGTAATCAACGCCGAAGGGGCGGTCAGTGGGTCGACACTCATTAACCACGCGTGTCATGACCGCTGAGGCTTCGAGACCGGCGTTCAAGACGTACGGTCGGTCACCTTCGTTGCAGAACAAGATCGCGTCAAAGCCACCTTCGAGCAAGATCTCGGTGTCACGCTTGACGTGGTCAATAAGGCCCTGAACACCGGCGGTGGCGTCGAACAGTGGCGTGCCCGGCAGCGGAGGCACGTGGGCCATCGCAATCAGGGGCTTGGCGACCGAGGGGAAAATTGTCCTGAAACGAGACACGGTGTTACTCCTTTTCCACGACGACGCTCAGTACGTCGACGTCTAATTCACAAATAGCGCGCACACCCGGATGAGTGGCACTGGCGTTGGTAATGACGAGGTCCGCCGCGGTGATAGGAGCGAATGTCACGAGGGCGACACGACCAACTTTGGTTTCGTCAGCCAACACCACGACGCGCTGCCCGCTCTTCATGGCCGCGCGCTTTACCTCGGCGTCGTCGAGGTTGTACTCACACAGACCCTTGGTCTCGCTCACCCCGGCAACGCCCATGTAGACGGCGTCGCAGTTCAGTGCGTCAAAAGTCTCCTGCGCACGATTACCGATGAGGCTCATTTCACCGTGGCGAATGACGCCCCCGGTAACGATGGTGCGAACCGCAGGCTTCGTGCTCAACTCCATCGCAATGAGCAACGAGGACGTAATTGCCGTGATTGCGAGGTCATCGGGAATGGCGCGAGCCATCGCGTGCGTCGTCGTTCCAACATCAAGAAACACAGTTTGGTTTTCCCGCAGTTGCGCCGCCGCAGCGCGCCCAATTGCCAATTTCGCGGCCGATGAAAAGGAGGCACGCTGCAGGATTGGTGGCTCGAAGGAGCGGCTCTGCACTGAAATAGCGCCGCCTCGAGACCGCCTCGCCATTCCCTCGAGTTCGAGCTGGTCGAGGTCACGTCGGATGGTCATTTCTGAGATGGCGTAGTCCACGGCGAGATCGGCAATGACGACCTCCCCCCGCTCACGAAGCAGTTCAGCAATGAGCCCTCGACGGGTTTTCGCATCCACGGTACCCATAGTATGTTTATTTCTCACATCTCTCAAGGTCAAAATGAGAGAAAATAACAAAAAATTCAAATAACTTCACAAAAATTGGACGTGGCCCACCCTTCATGTGGGGACACCATCGAAATCGCACCAGCCGATGCGACTCTGCCATTCCCCGGTGGTGAGGACGTCAATGATGAACGACTGCAACCGTGACTGCGGCACCAAGTCCTCGAGCGCGACGCCCGGCTGGCGAAAGACGAATTCCAACACATTGGCTCGGTCATCACGCCACGACGGCAGCAGTGCAAAGCGTTTTTGGAAGGCCACGATACGAGAGTCGGGACCGAGCGCGTTCACGAGACGGTCGTCCATCATCCACGATTCACAGGTGATGATTCGCCGCTGGTTCGTCGGCCAGACGACCCCCAGAACCTCCCGGGCTCGGGCGAACGTGGCATCCAGCATCGTGGGGGAAATGTCAATGCGCGCCGGAATGTGGACGCCGATGGACTGATCACCGTAGCGGAAACCAGGTCCGAGTTGCGTCTGCTCGTCCGTGTCAAACCACGGCTCAGGAGTGAGAACACCCTCGCCCAAATCAAAACGGTGAAATTTGAGCGAGCCGATTTGCAGAATCTCACCACGAATGATGGGCAGCATCCACCAACCAGCATCGACGCCGTTGGTGCCCCACTTGCGACGATGGGTTTCGGCGTGACGCTCGAGTGAACTGAGTGAACTCGCTACGACGTCAGAAGGGACACCGAGTACTCGGTAGTACTCGAGTAAGCCGGGGGTAGCGAGGGCGAAGAGGTAGTAGTAGAGCAGGCGGCCACTTGGGCCGAGTTCGTCGAGGTCATCCCAGATGGGGAGGGGGGCGTGAGTGTCGCCTCGGTCACGTTCCACCACGGTGAGCAACTGAGCGAGAAGCCGACAAAAGGTGGCATCACTCAAGAAGTGTGGCCAGTACGCCACGAGCTCGATGCGGGCAGCGTCGGCGATGGCCAGGCGATGAAACACCTCGTCCAGCCACTGAGCAGTCGTTGTTGTCACGCGGTCAAGAGCCTCGATTGTCGGTGCCCCCAAAAAGGCATCTATCTGAAGAATGGTTTCGTTCACGGCCTAGTTGAGCGGTCGAAAGGCGACGCCGAATTCGCGAAGGCGAAGGAGGTGCTCTTCAAGTCGGGGGCGGAACTCCTCAATCGAGGTCGCACTCCCCCACACCACTTCGGCGAAGGCGCAGAGTCGAGGAAAGGCCATGTAGTCAAGGTGATCGCGGGTAGCGATGTATTCCGTCCACAGTTGCACCTGCGCACCGCGAATGTGGTGGTGGAGTGACGTATCGAGCGATGGGGGTGTAATGGTGACGCCATAGACGTCCTGCCAAGTGGTAACCCGCGGCAGTGGCGAAATGGCCACTGGTTCGGCGGGGTCATCACTACTCAAGACGTCGAGATAGAGCACTTGCTCGGGCGCCATGATGACGTCGAGCCCTCGTGCAGCGGCCTCGATCCCCTTCTCGGCACTACGCCACGCGGCAATGATGGTTCCTTCGACCACGTCGGCATCGAGCACCTCATCCCACGCAACAACCTCGTGACCACTGGCTAATAGAGCAGTAGCCAGACGGCTGGTGTAGAGGCCCTGGAGCTGCGCGGGCTCGGTGAAGCCGTGGTCCGCCATAACGGCTCGGGCCGCTGGGCTCTCGGCCCATTCGTCGCTCGGACACTCGTCACCGCCGATATGGATGGGACTGTCGGGAAAGAGCGAGGCCACGTAACAGACCACCTCCTCCGCGAAAGCCAACGTGGCGGGCTCGACGTTGAGCACGTGGTGCGAAATTCCCCAGTGTGTCCACACCTCGAGACTTTCAGTCGTCGAACCGAATTGGGGGTACGCGGCGAGTACCGCCTGCGCGTGGCCGGGCAAGTCAATCTCGGGCATGATCTGAATGTGTCGCTTGGCGGCGTGTCGTCGTAGCGTAGCGATGTCGTCAGCGGTGTAAAAGCCACCGTGGACCACGCTGTCGCGCACGTCGTCGTTTTCGTGTCCAATCGGCGAACCCGCTCGGTACGCACCGACTGACGTCAAACGCGGCCAGCGTGGAATCTCGACGCGCCACCCCTGATCGTCGTTGAGATGCAAGTGCAAGCGATTGAGACGGTGGAGGGCGATCAGATCAATGTGTCGACAGACCGTCGCAACATCAAAGAAGTGGCGCGACACGTCGAGGTGGCACCCTCGCCACTCGTAGGCCGGCTCGTCGTAGAAATTGAAGCCCTCAATAGTCCACGATTCAAGTTCCTGAGCCACGCCAAACAAGACGGCTGGGCCCATCTGGCGAAGTGCCCCGAAGGCGTAGGAGAGCCCCGCGGCCGAACCAACGACGAGATCAACGATGCCGGCAACCTGAATGGAGAACCCTTCGGGGTGCATCCCCTCATCAAGTTGTACGCGAATGCAAGCCCCCTCGGGGTCCGCAATGTCCTCGACTACCCAGCCCACACTGCGAGCGAGATCGGCGGCGAACGTTGCCACTTCTGGGGCCAGTAGTGATGGTGCGGCGACAAGAATTGGCGACGTGAGCGTGGTCCCAGATAATGGCGATTCACTGAATCGAGGGCGGGGCAGAACGCTACTCATGGGTTCGCCACCGCGAAGCAGGCCACTCGCTGGGTGGTGCTCAGTGCTACCGGTACCGGCGTCGCGGTACGACAGACGTCCATGACCAACGGACAGCGAGGGGCAAAAAGACAGCCGGGTTCAGGGTCAATGACCTTTGGTGGCTCACCGAGGTCCTCAACATCGGTGTCGGCGGCGAGTGGCAATCGGGGGTCGGGGGCGGTGGCCATCAGTAGTCGGGTGTAGGGGTGCTGGGGGGTGGCGATGACTTCATCAGTGCGGCCCTCCTCCACGATGCGACCGGCGTACAGGACGATCATTCGGTCCGCCACGTAGCGAGCCGAGGCCAAGTCATGGGTGATGTAGAGCAACGAAACACCCTCGTCGTCACGGAGGCTCTTCATCACGTTCAAGAGGCCGATGCGAATTGAAACATCGAGCATGGAGACCGGCTCGTCGGCCAGAATAAGGCTAGGTTTCGAAGCCAACGCTTGGGCGAAACCCAGGCGTTGTCGCTGCCCACCCGAGAGTTCGTGGGGGTAGCGAAGAAGTACCTCGGCTCCTGGGAGTAGCCCCACTTTCTCCACCAGTGCAACGGCCTCGGCCTGTCGCGCCTGCTTGTCCAGCTCAGGACGGTGCAACGTGAGTGAACGAAGCAGGCTGTGCCCCACTCGCAGGACGGGATTAATAGAGCCGAAGGGATCTTGAAAGACCATCGGCATGTGACCGCGCACCTGCCGAGATGATTTCTTCCCTAACGTCTTGCCCTCAAAAGTAATGGTTCCCGATGTCGGTGGGTAGAGCCCCGCCAACACCCGAGCAATCGTTGATTTGCCGGAGCCGGATTCTCCCACCAGAGCAACAATTTCACCTGGAGCAACGTCAAAGCTCACGTCGTCGGTGGCGTGCAAGGTTCCCTTTGAACGAAAACCACCGACGCGAAAGTACCGCGAAAGATGCGACACGCGCAGTATCGGCTCCGTCATTGCAGTACTCCCTTGGCGACCAGATGACAACGAACGGCGTGTCCATCGATGAGTTCAAGCGTCGGGGCCACCGTTCGGCATTCGTCCGTGGCGTGTTCACAGCGGTCGGCAAACCGGCAGCCCACTGGCGGAGTCACGAGCGATGGCGGATTACCAGGTATGCCGACGAGGGGTCGGGGGTCGCCCACGAGTGAGGGAAAGGCTTCCAAAAGACCGTGGGCGTAGGGGTGACGGGGACGATCAAAGACGTCTCGCGTTGATCCCATTTCCACGACCTGGCCGGCATACATAACGGCGAGGCGATCAGAGAAGTGCGACACGACACTCATATCGTGCGTCACGAATAAGACGGCGAAGCCCAATTCACGGCGAAGGTTTTCCACTTGGCGCATCAGTGAACGCTGAGCAACAACGTCAAGCGCCGAGGTTGGCTCGTCCATAATTACCAACTTGGGCTCCAGCAGCAGAGCCATGGCGATCATCGCCCGCTGCCGCATACCACCCGAAAGTTGGAAGGGGAAACTGGCGAGATGGGTGGGGTCAATGGAGACCATCGACAACACTTCGGCCGATCGCGCCGCAATCTTTGCCTCATCCCAGTCGGTATGAGCCCGACAAGTATCGGCCAGTTGCGCACCGATTGACAGGGTGGGGTTGAGCGCGTTCATGGCGCTTTGCATCACGACGGACAAGTCCCGCCAGCGCACTCGGCGGAGTTCTTCCGCCGAAAGTTCGGCCAAGTTGGCGCCGTCAAAGAGCACCTCGCCACCGACAGTCTTGGCCGGAGCAGTCAAGAGCTGGGCAATAGAGAAGAGCATGGTCGACTTACCGCAACCCGACTCGCCCACCACCGCGAGAAACTCTCCAGCGTGCAGGTCGAAGGAAACGTGATCAACTGCCTTGGCCGGGCCCGCCGGCGTGTCGTACTCGACGCAAAGATCGCGCACCTGAAGGAGGGGTGCGTTCACGAGGCCACCGTGGCGCGACGGCGGCGACCGACGGGTCGGAGTGCGGGATTGGCAATTTCGTCGAACGCGTAGTTGAGCAATGCGAGTGCACTACCCAGCAAGGCGATGGCAATTCCCGGGGCCAGGGCCCACAGTGGCAAACCGGTGGTGAGGGCCTCGTTGTTTTGGGCCCAATACAACATGGTGCCCCAGGACTCGGCGTTGATATTGCCCAGTCCAACAAACTGCAGACCAGACTCGGCGAGTACCGCGTAGAGGGCGGCCCCGAGAAAATTCGCCACGATGAGCGACGTCATCGGAGGTATCAACTCAACTGCGATGACGTACCAGGCGGATTCACCCCGAGCTCGCGCGGCCAGCAAGTAGTCACGATTGCGCAACGATAACGCCTGAACACGCAATTGTCGTGCGCCATAGGACCAGCCCGTAATCACGAGGACGAATACCATGAGCCAGAAACTGGCGGACTTAAGATACGCCGTGATGACGATAATGAGTGGGAACGTGGGAATTACCAGCACGACATCGGTAAAGAGTGAGAGCGCGTCGTCGACCAGCCCCCCGAGGTAGGCCGCGGAGATACCGATGACCACCGACAAAATGGTGCAGAAGAAACCCACCACCATGGCAATCATCATTGATTGACGCGTACCCGCCATGAGTTGACTAAACACATCTTGCCCAAACGATGTTGTGCCGAGAGGATGCGCCCACGAAAGGCCCATGCCGGGGTTGTAAATCTCGGCGGCGGGGTCGTCAGGAGTAAAGAATGACGGGAACGCGGAAATAACGAGGAGTGCGAACAAGATGAAGGCGCCCACCATGGCCTTCTTGTCGCGACGAATGAAAGGCCACGAGTTGGCCAGTACTGATCCCAACTGGCGCAGCACGGTCACTTCCCACCTCGGGTACGCGGGTCGAGTAATGCGGTGGCGATATCGGAGATGAAGATTGCGAGCAAGACCGCGACCGTGATGAGCAAGAACAAGGCTTGCATGAGCGGGTAGTCCTGGCTCTGAACAGCCTGGAGCAGCATGAAGCCCACCCCGGGATAGTTGAAGACGTACTCCACCAGAATCGCTCCGGAGATGACAAACCCCAGCGACATGGCGAAACCGGTGAGATTCGGCAACAGGGCATTGCGACCGGCGTACTGCCACAGAATCCGACGGGGTCGCAGACCCTTGGCTCGCGCCATCTTGACGTAGTCCTCGGCCACGACGGTAATCATGTTATTTCGCATCGTCAAGATCCAGCCTCCGATGGACGTCACCAAAATCGTGAAGGACGGGAGTATGGCGTGCATCAGCACGTCGTGTACGAAGGACCAACTCCAGTTGGGCACCGCGGTGGCATTAAATGCACCAATTATTGGCAGCCAGTTGAGCGTGAGAGCGAAGAGCCAGATGGAGAGCAGCCCCACCCAGAAATACGGGAAAGCCGAAATAATCACAAAAACGGGAGGCAACACATTGTCGAGCCAACCCCCACGGCGCCACGCCGCAAGAGCACCGAGACTCGTGCCAATAACGAAACCCAGCACAGTGGAGAGCCCCACCAGACCCAGTGACCACGGGAGCCCTCGGGCAATAACCGTGGTCACCGGGTCAGGGAAGCTACTCGTTGAAATACCAAAATTCCCATGCAGGAGATTGCCGAGGTACTGCACGTAGGCCGACAGCAGCGATTCCTTGGTATTGATGCCGAAGGCCACCTCGAGCGCGTGAAGAGCCGCGGGGTTTACGTGACCACGAAAAGTGGCCATCATGGCCTCAGCCGGATTGCCCGGCATGAGTCGGGGGATGAAGAAGTTGACGGTGACGGCGGCCCATAATGCGGCGAGCAGAAAGCCGACACGGCGAACTAAAAACTTCATCTCCCGACTCTTGCGTAGCGACTAGTGGTACTAAGCCTTGGGCTTCAACTGGTCCAACACGTAGCCCCAGTCGGGCTCGTTGTACAGACCGGCCTGAGCGTAGGGGTTCTTCGCCGTGGGGAAGTTCGAGAACTGGGTGGGGTTGTACTGGTACCAGTCGACCTCTTCCAGCACCGGAATAATTGGGGCCTGCGCCACCATGGCCGACTGCAACTTGTTCAAGATTGAGTGTTGCGTCGCAGTGCTCGTGGTCGACCCGTAGGAGTTGATCAAGGCGTCAACCGTGGCGCTGTTGAAGCGTTCCCAGTTCGAAGCCGCCGCTGTACCAATTGGTGCGGAGTTCTTCGAATAAAGGGCCTGGCGCAGTTCATAGAACGGCGTAGGACCACCAGACTCGGCGTTGTAGGCGAGCTGGTACTTCCCCGCGTAGAGGTTGGCGTAGAACGTCGTGGCGGCCAATGGCGTCAAGGTGATCTTGAAGCCCTCAGCATTGAGCTGCTGAGACACGACCTGCATCGCGGCGATCCAGTCGGAGTAGCCACCATTCGTGGTGAGAGTGAAGGCAAGTTCCTTCCCACCCTTGGCCCACACGCCGTGGCTGTCCTTGGCGTAGCCGTCAGCCTTCAAAATCGAGGCGACCTTGGCGGTGTCGTAGCTTGTGCCGGCGGCAGCGGTCGCGGCAGACGACTTCCACGCCGCGAAGGTCGGTGACACGATGCCGGTCTGACTCGCCGGTGGCTCGTAACCGTACTCACCAATCTTCGAGACCAATGAACGATTGATGCCGTAGGAAATAGCCTGACGAACCTTGGGATCATTCAGTCCTGGCACCGTGTTGTTGGGGAACAGTGACACGTTCGCTACTGGTGCGAACCAGTAGGAGTTGCCAGCTTTTTTGTTCACGTAGGACGAGACAATGTTGGGAATGAACTGCGAACCCCACTGCGACTGACCGGTGGCCAGGTACTCGTTGCACGTGTTGTTCGACAAGAACGCTGGCTCATTCACCACTGCAACCTTGGCCATGGTGGGCTGCCAGTACGAAGGGTTGGCCTTCCACTGGATGTTGTTTGGCGTGCACTTGTTCATGATGTAGCCACCGGAACCGACGGGATTGGTGTCGGTGAATGTGACGGGGTTCTTGATCGACGACCAAATGTGCTGAGGCACAATGGGCGTCTGGTCAGCGATGTAGTAGAAGTATGGGACTGCCGACGTCTTGAAGTTGACGGTCACCTTGTCACCCGACGCGCTCACGCTCGAGAGCACTGACCACAGCGCATTGAGGTCCAGCGCCGAGTTTGACTTCAACAAATTGAAGGTATAGGCCACGTCAGCTGCGGTAAGGGGCTGACCGTCGGTCCACTTCACCCCGTTGCGAATGGTGAAGGTAATTGTCTTATTGGCATTGCTCCACACGTAGGAGGAGGCGAGCCACGGCGTAACCTTGGCGTTTTGCAACGTGTTGACGAAATCCAAAGTTTCGTAGGTCAAGCCAACCGAGTACGGGTAGTCCGACGGGTTGAAGGGGTTGAAGTTGCACGCCCAGAGCATGCCCTGTTCATTTGCCAAGTTCAACGATGGTGCTGCGGCACTCGCCGCCGTAGCCGTGACCACTCCAGCGGAGATGGCCACGAAACTGCTCGTTGCCAAGGTCATGGCAGTGGCCAAGAGGCCAGCCCTAAAAGTTCGATTCACAACAACTCCTCCCGAAGGGGCCGAGACCCCAAGTTTCGTGTTTGATTAATACTTCTGTGAAACCCACCGTAGCAAGACTGCCGCGAGCATTTCGTTCACTACGAGCAGATGTTATGTGAAATTTTCACAAAAAACAAACCGATAGTGATAATTATTCACACTGAACTCGGTGCTAAGCGGAAAGTGTGACTTTCTTCAGTCGAGGTGACGTATCGATTGGACGCTGACGGCGCTCCCCTAATCGAAGTGCGAGGACCTGTCCGATTACCACATGGCACAGCCCAGTGAGCCAGTTGGGAGTGGCTTCGGGCACGACGATCTCGACGTCACCGCCCACGCTGGGTCGGTTGACCGACCGGAGCACCACCGTCACCATGCCGGCCTCGTGGCAGCCCCGCAACGTTGACTGGGCTACATCGTCGCTCAGTTCGTCGGTCAACACGAGGAGCAGTGCGCAGTCCTCCCCGTCGGCCCCAATAGGGCCGTGGAGGAAGTCCGCGACCGCGTAGGACTCAGCACGAATCCCCGCAACTTCTCGAATCTTGAGGGCAATCTCATCGGCCACAGCGAAGCCGATTCCTCGCCCCACTACCGTCATGCCTCCCGGCGCATCAAGCGACGCGATCGCGAGTTCATTGCTGAGCGCCCACGTCACCGTGCGCTCGACAATGATGGGGAGATCCACAATGCCTTCGAGGGGGGCTCCTCGGAACGCACCGATAAGTTGCGCCAGTGCATGCCAGGTGGCAGAAAAGGTCTTGGTCGAGGCGATAGCCTTCTCCGGTCCGGTACCGAGTGACAGTACGTGGCCGCTCACGGTGGCGAGCGGCGACTGCTCGTCGTTCGTCACGGCAATTGTCGGGCGACCCTGGGCTCGAGCCAGTTCCGCCACCGCGGCGATGCCGGGCGAACGGCCCGATTGAGAGATGGCGACGATGAGGGCGCCGCTGAGATCGATTGGCGTACCGGTTTCATAGAGCGAGGGTGTAGCGAGGGCGACGACCTTGCCGAGCTCCGTGCCTGCCAGGTACTGAAAAAACAATGCGGCGTTATCCGACGAACCCCGGGCAGCGACGACAAAGTGAGTAAAAGCCCCTAGGTCGCGTACTGCCTCAAATGCCTGCGTAGCCCCGCGGGCTGCGCGGGCGGCGAGTTTGTCGCCTTGGGATCGTATCTCGGCTTCGAAATGCGTTGTCATTGGCCGTCCTTTCGTGAGCGAACGAAGCGTACCGCCTCAGGACTTGGTGTGCTGGTACAACGCGGCCGCTCCTCGCAGGGTTCCCTCATTCGAGTTCAAGATGACCCGCACGCCGAGGGAGTCCAGATCCTCCACTCGCCAGTGTCGAGCATTGCCGCCACCAACGTGCACCGTGGTGGCGTCGAACTCGTCGACGAAGGACTTCACTGCGGAGATGAAGCGATGCCGCCAGAGTGGCTCATCCGCCGCACGAGCCGGTTCACCACAGACCTCGTCGTAGGTGCCGAAGCCCGCAAAATCGAGAGCACCAATATCACGAATCTTCTGCACATGGCCATCGACGACAAGTGCGATACCGAGTCCCGTACCGAGGGTGAATACGAGCTCTACCCCGCTACCTAGGGCGTAGCCGTAGGCCGCCAAGGTGGCGTCGTTGACGACGCGCACCGGTACTGACACCAAGTGCGCTAAGTGCTGTTCAATTGCAAACGACTCCCACGAGTCGTGGATAGCCGGGTCCACCGGTGAGGTGATGCCGCTGATGCGTGAGAGATTCCCTGGTTCATCGACAACACCATTGGTCATGTCGCCAGGGAAACCGACGGCCACGAAGGCACAGCCACTCCCCTGAATCCACGCCGCCACGACCCCGAGTAGGCGGTCGGGGGTGCACGGGTAGGGAGTAGCTATACGCTCGACGTCCCCGACGAGATCGCCCGCCTCGTTAAGGCGCGCGCACTTGATTGCGCTCGCCCCAACGTCGACGGCCCCCAGCTGTATGGCACTCATGATTGTCACCGTGGCAGGGTAGCCCAGTCGGCGCTTTAGAGGTTCAGCTCGAGCTCCTGAAGGACCGCGTGACGGTCTTCCTTCGAGGGCATGTTGAAGTACGTGGACTTCTTCACGAACCAGAAGTAGGCCATCGGCACGAGACCAAAGCCAATAGAACCGAGACCAATCCACTTAGTCGTCGTGTTCAGGCCCGGAATCACCTTGAGGAAAATAAATCCCATAAAGAGCGAACCGAGGAGTGGCCACAGTCCCATGAAGAGGAAATTGGTAACCGAGGCGAACAACCGGCGACGGTACAACACCACGACGGCGAGGCCAGCGGCGCAGTAGTAGAAGCAGATCTGGAGACCAATCGCGTTGTAGCCATCGGTCAAGATGTTGCTAATCGAGCCGATGTACTGACTGCCGACGAAGAAGGCGAGGGTGAACACGGTCACGAAGATCGTGGCCGCCATAGGGGTCTTACGGTCCTTGTGCACGGTACCGAAGACCTTCGGCATGGTGTGGTCACGGCCCATCACGAACAACGTGCGTGTCAACTGGATCAACTGCGTCTCGAGCGTGGCCACCGTCGAGAGTAGAACGGCCACGACGATGAGCTTTCCACCAGTGCCGTGCCAAACGACCTGTCCGAGCACCGCGAGGATGTCAGCGGCGTTGTCGGAGTTGTTCAACTGGTCGGGGGTCAACACGAGGTTGGAGGCGACCGTAAAGAGCTCGTACAGGGAGAAGACCACTGCCGTCCCCACCAATCCACCGATACCCGAATTCGACTTCGCGGACTTCGTCTCTTCGTTCAGGTTGGCGGTGACGTCCCAGCCCCAGAAGTAGAAAGCGGCCAGCAATGCTCCGGAAACGAACCCGGAAAAGCCCCCCGTGTGGCGGAAGATTGACGGCGAGAACCAATTCCACGAGAAGTTAGTGACGTGGTGGGTGTGGAAAATCGCCAGCACGGCGAAGAGAATGAGGAAGCCAACCTCAACGCAGGTCATGATGATCTGCACCTTGACGGTTACCGTCACGCCGGCCGCGACGGTTCCGACCATCAATAAGAAGAAGACGACACCAAAAATGGTGACCAGGGTCTTATTGTTGGCCCACGATGAGGAGAACAGGCTCAAGACACTCGAGCCGGCGGGCAACGTTGCTACCACCGAAAAGATAAGTGAGGCCACAATCAGTGACCAGCCCGACAGGTAGCCAATGATGGGATGGAGTGCACGACGCACCCACGAGTACGAAGCACCCGCCGTTGACTCGTCGGCCGACAGATACTTGAAGGCAAAGACAATGCCAAACATGAAGAAGCCACAGTAGAGCAGGGCGGCGGGACCGCCGTAGGCGACCGCGCCAAAGAGAAGTGCTGTGGTTGCCGCAATGGAATAGGCCGGAGCAGAACCGGCGCAACCCATAATGACCGAGTCGAAAAGACCCAAGACTCCCGAACGTAACTTGTGTTCTGATGAGTTCTCAGAATGCTTCAGGACGTCAGACACGACAACCTCTTTCTTTGTGGGTATCACCTTCAATGGATGGTTAATTGAATTACGAAAAATACCATAGACCATCGTTGCACTCCGAACCGTTACCTACTGCCCCATTCACGGTAGATTTTGGTCGCCCCTGTGGGGCCGAGAGAGGAGCGCGAGTGCCGCGGTACCAGCGTTACGACATCGATGGAGCCTCCGAAGCAGAACTCACCCGTCGCTGGAATGCGTTTCACCGTGCCGTGCGCGCCACCACGTCCGGACGCGTCGCTCAACTGCTTGCGCCGCTGCTCGGTGAGGACACGGCTCGCCGCCGACTGGCGCAGTCACTTCTCCAACGAACCGCAGTCTCAACCACCAGTCTCAACGTGACTACCACGAACGTCACCGTGCGTGACCTGGACTCGTTGCGTCCAACGGTTCATCGGCCCGCAACCGCAGCCGTATCGGCCACCGCCATAATCACGGTCACGCCGGATGCGCTCGACGCGACCTTTCACGCGATTGAGGTGGCGTTAGCTGGTTCGGCCGAGTGGCTCCTCCTCGTCGGACCCACTCACGCGGCAGATGGCGCGAGGGTCCTCGCGGCGTTGTGGCCCTCAACTCCCCGCGGCGATGTCGTGTTCGCTGACGAAGACGCTGCGTCGGGACCCGTGTTCAAAACTGCTGCGGTCGGCCCCCACACGCTCTACAGCGCCAACGTCGTTGGACGACCCACCATGATTCGAACCAGCGTGATTCGCGACAGTGGTGGCGTTCGGCCCGAGGCTGGTGTCGCTTTTGAATGGGATCTACTGCTACGACTGCGCGAACGAGGGGCCACTTTTTTTCACGTGCCCATGCTGCTGCCCGATCTCGGCGGTGACGCGCTCGCGACGCACCACGACTACGGCGAGTCGAGTTGTCGTGTCGTGCGTGATGCCTGGTGCAGGTCGGGTCATGACGCCACAGTCTGGCCTGGCCCCTTCACTGGAAGTGTGCACTGGCGCATTGCGCCTCCGGCGTGGCCCGTCGTCGACATCATTATTCCCACCCGCGACCGCGTGGACTTGGTTCGACGCTGTATCGACAGTATCGAGGCCACCACGACGTACCCGTCGTACCGCATCACAATCCTCGACAACGATTCAACCGACCAGTCGACGCTGGACTATTTTGCGTACAGCGACCATTCGGTGGTTGCGTGCCCCGGCCCGTTTAATTACGCCGCCATCATGAACCGCGGCGTCGCGGCCACGACTGCGCCCCTCATCGTCACGCTCAACAACGACACCGTTATCAACACCCCCGACTGGCTCGAACAACTCGTTGAGGTCACGTTGCTCGACCAGGTTGGTCTCGTGGGTTGTCGCAACACGGACCCCGACGGTGGGCACGATCACGACGGCGTCATCATCGCGCCCTACCCCCAACACCTACGCGGCGGTGTCAACTGGCAACTTCACTCCCACTTCACGGACCTCACTCGCGACATCACCGCCGTAACGGGCGCCGTCTGCATGATTCGCCGCGAGGCGTGGGATGCGGTGGCGGGAATGGACGAAACGCTGGCGGTCGTGATGAATGACATTGACCTCTGTCTTCGACTGCAGAACGAAGGCTGGACCGTGATGATTGTCCCCAGTGTGCACATCATCCACTTCACCAGCAGCTCGCGTGGCCGACTCGACCCGCTCAGTGACCGAAATAGATTCGTACGTCGATGGGATATTTTCGGTTCATTCTGTGACCCGTATTTCCCCGAAGTGCTCCAACTCTTCGGCTCAACCATCGTGGCGCAACCATCCCTAGACTTTGGTGTGTCTAAGGAGAATGAATGACCACTGAAACCACCCTCGAGCCAGTTCGCATTGGCGTCGTCGATACGATGTTTGCCCGCTTCAACATGGGCCAGGCCGCCTGCGATGAGTTGGCCTCCATTGATGGCTTTGGTACGAAGTTCACGGTCCTCGCAACGACGGTCCCTGGTTTCAAGGATCTCGCCGTCGCCGCGAAGAACTTGATCGAGAAGGATGGTTGCTCAATCGTGGTGGCCCTCGGCATGCCGGGATCGGCCCCCGTCGACAAGCAGTGTGCTCACGAAGCGGCGCAGGGCATCATGATGGCGCAGTTGCTCACCTCCACCCCAATCCTCGAAGTCTTCGTCCACGAAGACGAATCCGATGACCCCCAGGTACTCGCGAGTGTCTTCGACAATCGATCGCGTGATCACGCTCGCAACGCCTACTGGATGCTGTTTGAGCCTGAGCAGTTGCGTCAACGGGCCGGTCAAGGCATTCGACAAGGGTTCGGGCACGCCGGCCCCCTCGAGCTGATCTAGCCCGTGACCGAGGCCGTCATTGTCGCCACCGGTCGAAGTGCCATTGGTCGGGCATTCAAGGGGTCCCTGCGGCACATCCGACCCGACGATTTGCTCGCTCAGGTGGTTCGCGGTGTCGTCGACGGAATCGAGATAGACCCTCTCTGGATTGAGGACC
>CAIKBU010000015.1 GCA_903825765.1 uncultured Actinomycetes bacterium
CTCAGGTCCAGCGGTAGTCCCGCGTGGTCACCCTCGATCGCGCCAGGGAAGTACTGGGCAGTCATGTCGAAGTGTCGGACGAGGAGCTGAACTTCTTGCTGATCCACTTAGCCGGCATTGCTCGGATGTCAGTGGCAAAATGCGCGATGAACCGGACCGTTGTGTCTAAAGACCAGGAGGCAACATGTCCCGAGCCGTTCTCTACGTCCGTGTCAGCACCGCCGACCAAGTCGACAACTACTCCCTCGAGACCCAGGAGAAGGAGTGTCGGCGATACTGCGAACGACAAGGACTCGTCGTCGACCGGATCTTCCGCGAAGAGGGAGAGTCCGCCAAGACGGTGAACCGCACGCAGCTCCAAGAGATGCTGCGCTACCTGAAATCGAACGCGAAGAAGCGCGAGATCACCTCCGTCGTCGTCTACCGCGTGGACCGCTTGGCCAGAGAAGTCGGAGGACATCACACCATCAAGGCGGCCCTAGGGACGCTTCAGATCTCTCTCGAGTCGGTGATGGAACGCTTCGACGCGAGTCCGACGGGCAAGTTGACCGAGAACCTCATGGCGGTGTTGGCGCAGTTCGACAACGACCTACGCAGTCAGCGCACCACCGACGGCATGAAGGCGGCCATCGCTCACGGCAGGTGGGTCTGGCGAGCGCCCGTCGGATATCGCGCCGGTTCTAAGAGCGAGCCCAGCATGGTGCTCGACCCGGTGTTGGCACCAGTGGTGCGCGAGGTGTTCCAGCGAGTCGCGGCCGGAGAACCCAAGGACCTCGTGCGACGTTCCGTCGCCATGAGGGGCATCACGACGAGAAACGGTCTTCCCTTCAGCCCCGGGGCCTTTCAGCGCCTCCTCGAGAACCGGCTCTACATCGGTGAGATCGTCGTGAAGAAGTGGGGCGTGACGCGTTCGGGCGATTTCGAGGCATTGATCGACCGAGAGACCTTCGCTATGGCTCAACACTCCATCGCCAAGAACGGCTCCCACGCTCATTGCCGAGCGATCAATAATGACGACTTTCCTTTGCGCCGCGTGGTGCGTTGTGGGCCCTGTCAGACGCCCCTAACGGCCAGTTGGTCGACCAGTCGCAGCGGCAAGAAGTATCCCTACTACCACTGTCGAAATCGTCTCTGCTACCACGTCAACGTCCGAAAGGAGGCCCTGGAGGAGGCCTTCGAGGCCTGGCTGGGCGAGATGACGGTTCCCGCCCCGGTGTTCACCCTTCTGGGCGAGGTGGTCCGCGACGTCGTGGCTGATTCCAGGACCCAACAGGAGAGCACGCGAGCCCGGATCGAGAGGGCTCTCAAAGACCTTGACGCCAAGGAGGAGAAACTGGTCGAGACCTACCTCGAGGGACGGACCTTGAGCGAGGAGATCTTCAAGAGACATCTCGCCAAGATCGAAGTCGAGCGCATTGCTCAGCGCGAGGAGTTGGCCCCACTGCTCATCAACGACTTCGACGTGGACGAGGTCATCGCCAAAACACAGTCCTTGTTGAGCGACCTTCCTGCGAGTTGGAACCACCTCAATCCCCAGGAGCGCCAACAGTTTCTGCGCTTTTTCGTGCCCGAAGGTCTGCACTATGAAAATGGGGTTGTTGGAACCACCGAAACCCCAAGTGCCATCAAGGGAATCATGGACCTCACGGCGGCGAATGACTGTTTGGCACTCCCAACGGGATTCGAACCCGTGCTGCCGCCTTGAAAGGGCGGTGTCCTAGGCCGCTAGACGATGGGAGCCTAATTTGCACAACTGGTATTTCGCTTACAACAAAAACAACTACATGGTCGGGCTGCCGGGATTTGAACCCGGGACCTCTTCGTCCCGAACGAAGCGCGCTACCAAGCTGCGCTACAGCCCGCAGCGAGCAGAGACAATCCTAGCCGCCAGACATCGTCTGGCACAAAGTCTTAGTGGGTAATGAACTCGTCGGATGGGTCGTGTCGTTCGACCACAATCTCACTGATGCGCTGTTTCACCACTGACTGGACACGAAAACTCCACTCATCGACCGCAAAGACGGTGCCGGCGGCGGGGATGTCATCGGCGAGAGCCAAAATGTACCCAGCGAAGGTGACGTACTCACCCTCGGGTATCTGAAGGCCGAGGGTCTCTTCAACCTTGTCGACGTGCGTCTGACCATCAATAAGCCATCGACCCGGACGGATGGGGACAATCGTGACGTCTTCTTCCTCGTCAAATTCATCGCTCAGGTCACCAACGAGTTGTTCGAGAATGTCTCGGATGGAGATGACCCCCGCCACGCCCCCGTGCTCGTCGAGCACGATGGCGAAGGTGCGTCGTTGCAGGCGCATTTCCTTGAGGCTTTCAAGAAGATCAAGTGTCTCGGGCAACATGAGCGGGGTGCGGATCTTTCGACCGATTTCTCGCTCGTCCGGTAGCGAAACACCAATGGCTCGCTTCGCGGTGGTGGAGCGGAACAAATCATTGACGAACAGCACACCCTGCACTTGGTCGAGGTCGTCATCGTGGACGACGGGGAAACAGGAGTGACCAGTATCGCGCACGGCTTCGGCGATCGCTTCGGGGGTCACCGGCATCGTGAGGTAGGCGACATCCACTCGCGGCGTCATCACGTCACGTAGTTCGAGCTCACTGAGCTGATCAACTCGGTCATGAATAGCCTGTGCTTCGGGGCTCGCGACGACGTGCTCCCCCTTGGCATTGATGCGGGCACGAAAGCGAGCGAGGCCCGAGGCCGGAACGGGATCCTTCATGCAGGCTGGCCAGCGCGGACCGTGGCGGGCGTGAGCGCCGTGTCCTCGAAGGCCTCGCCGCGCAACAGGGCGCGCACGGCGGAACGAACGGTCAACGGCTC
Source organism: uncultured Actinomycetes bacterium (assembly GCA_903825765.1). Classification (GTDB taxonomy): domain Bacteria; phylum Actinomycetota; class Acidimicrobiia; order Acidimicrobiales; family RAAP-2; genus RAAP-2. Next base: position 2,841 of record CAIKBU010000015.1, read on the forward strand.
CAGCGGCTTGAGGACAAAACCTTCCGCCCCACAACGTCGAGCGAGAAAGACGTCTGCGCGACGGTCGAGCAACATCAACACCGGGACCGGTTCGGCGAACCCGTAGGACTCGTCGTGGCGGAGTTCCATGGTCACGGCCATCGCCCCCATCGCCCCCATTTGCATATCGCACAGCAGCAGGTCAACCCCACCCGCTCGGGTGAGCGCTAGAACCTCCGGGCCACTAATGGCTTCCACGATGGCGAACTCGGGTGATTCAAGCATCGCGCGGACGTCGCGACGCAGACTGGCGAGGTCACTCGCTATAACGATGGTTGCCACACCTCTAGCGTAGCAAGCGCCACTTTCCGTGCAGCGGCGCTGGGCCCGAGGGTGACCTCGGTCAGCTAGTTCGCTGAGCGCGACACCCAGCCAAGCTGCTTGGGCGACACCTGCGTCAACACGATCAGGAGTACGAAGGTGATGAAGTGAACCGCCGTGCAGTACAGGCAGATGTGGTCGATGATGACGAGTTCAGCAGCGATGAGCCACAGAACAAAACCCATCGAGCCAATCGCCAGCACGAAACGAGCGACGTGCAGCCAGTACTGTTTGGCGTTCCACGCCCAGGGAGTGTTGAGTGCCGTCATAACCAGAAAGCTCACGAGGCCGAGCACCGCGACGGGAATACCAAAGAAGTATGACTGCGCCGATGTCGTCACGCTGAGGCAGTTGAAGAGCGTGTTGTGAGGGCAGACAAGAAGGTTCGAGTGCCCGAAGTGTTCAATGGTGAGATATGTCGAGAGACCTAACCCAGCGAGACTGAGGAGCAGCGTGGTAATCCGCGCCCACGTGGCGACGGGGGCCACTGGCCGCGCCACTGACTACAGGCCCTTGGCCGCGAGCCGGACGCCAGGTGACGTGCACACTGCGGCGGGCTGCTGCTTCGTCAACTTGCACAACGAGGCCGTGAGGTAGTTCGCTGAGGCGATTATTGCCTGGGTGACCGGGCTCGAGGGAGTGGAGAGCTGCGCCGCGATACTGTCGCGGCTCAAGTTCGCCAAGAGTCCGGGAGTGAACTGCGAACCTGAGATCAGGGTCTGGTTCGCCAGCGACATAAAGGGGTAGGAGTACTCGTTCTGCACCGACATGCCAGGAACAAAAGCGGGGGTGTCGTACTTCAAGAAGTCGTGGTTGGCGGCCTTGGGCGTCTTCATGAGGGGGTAGTAGCCCTGCGTCGCGGGGTCGGGCTTGTTGCCGTACTGCTCAATGCCCTGGAAGGAGAGGTAGGGCGAACTGAACTTGGCGGTGAGGAAGGAGAAACTCGGTGTGTTGGGGTAGGAGTCAATTGACGATGATGCCGTGTTTTGCAGTCCCGACCAGGTGCCGAAACGACTCAACGCGACAATCGTGGCCCACCGCTGGGCTGCGCAGAAGGGGCAGTACTCCGCACCGATGTAGAGCACGTTTGGTACTTTCTTGCCGGTCGACGAGAGACCGGTCTCGACCGGCTGATTCTTGATGGCAATTGGCTTGGCAACTGGCGCCGCGCCGGAGGTGACGCCGACGGTGTTGAACACCGAAGCGGGAATTGTGGTCAATTGCGAGAGCGTGGCTGACGAGGTCGGCGAATCAGTGCCACTCTTCGACGAGGCGCTCCCACTGGTGACCTTCACGACGACGAGTGCCGCAACGACAACGAGAACAATGCTGACGGCAATCCACGTAAAGAGGCCGGCGGGACGACCCGAGGTCGCTTGCTGTGAAGGGGAGGTTGACACAATGCTCCTTGGTAGTAGACAACAGGACAAACTTACTCGCTAAACATAAGAATTGTTCGCATCACGCCTAAGGAAGTGGGGTTGTATTGGCCCTACGATGCTCCTATGCCCACCCCGGTTGAGCCTCGTCCCGCCTCGTCAACGTTGGTGCTTCGTGACGGTCACGCTGGGCTCGAAGTCGCCATGTTGCAGCGCCACAGCGGGACTGCGTCGGCTGCGGGCGCGTGGGTGTTCCCCGGCGGCGGGGTCGACGCATCCGACCATGCCCACCACGTCGCCGACGATCAATTCGCTGAGCGCACGCGTCGTGATCGACTGGCAGCGCCGGACGCGACAGCGTATTACGTGGCGGCCGTTCGCGAACTCTTTGAAGAGGCGGGCGTGCTCCTCACTTCGTCGGTGACGACCAGCACGGCGCGCGAGCAGTGGCGCGCTGCGCTACTCGCCCACGACATTGATTTTCCCGGCCTGCTCACGAGGGAGAAGCTGACCCTTGACCTGGACGCCCTGCTCTACATCGCCCATTGGCGCACTCCCGAGGGCCGAGCCCGTCGCTTCGATACTCGTTTTTTTCTCGTAGCGGCAACCGACGACACCCTGACGAGCGACGGGCACGAGACCATTGCCCACGAGTGGTGTCGTCCGAGTGATGCGTTGGCGCGGGGCGAAGAGGGAGCCTGGCAACTACTCCTACCAACGCGGACATTGCTAGGGCAGCTCACGCCCTTCGAGAGTGTCGGCGACGCACTGGACTTCTTTCGCCGCCAACCTCGACCTGCCCTCGTGCAACCCGTCGAGGTCGAACGAGCCGGTCGGTTGGTGGCTGAGATACCCCCGTCGCCAGAGTTGCGACACTAGGAGCTCGCGGCGACGCTGTGGTCCAACGCGTCGAGCAAGCGGGCCGTGCAGCCAACCGGGACGAGCTCACCGCCAAGGGTGATGAGCTGTTGCGCCAGTTGCGCAAACGGACCGTTTTCGTTCTCATTCTGGGCGATGGGCGTGCCGTCGTCGCCGCCTTGCGCGAGCGAAGGAAGGAGCGGAAATGACACCAAGAGTGGTACGGAAAGTCGACGAGCGAGATCGAGCCCGCCGCCCTCGCCGAAGGGAGTGTGACGCTCGCCGCAACGACAGTCATAGCCACTCATATTTTCAATGATGCCGAGCAGGCGAAGGTTCGATTTTGCCGCGAAATCCGCCGCTCGGGCGGCAACTTGCTGGGCGGCCATGGCCGGTGTTGTCACCACGATTTGACCGAGATGGGGGAGCAGCCGGGCCAGCGTCATCACGATGTCGCCGGTACCGGGCGGGGTGTCAATGAGGAGTGCATCGATGCCGGTCCAATCAGCGTCCTCAATGAACTGCGCCACCGCTTTTTGGACCATGAGCCCTCGCCAGAGCAGCGCGCTGTCATCATCGGCGAGGTGGCCCATCGATAAGAGGGCAATGGAACCACGGCCTTCGGGCCGTTCGAGTGGCACCATCTTGCCGTTTCGAACGTGCACGTCGCCGTGGATGTTCAGCAACCGGGCGAGTGAGAAGCCCCAGATATCGGCGTCGAGAACGCCGACGCGAAGCCCCGTTCGAGCGAGAGCGACGGCTGCGTTGGCGGTTATGGAGGATTTACCAACTCCCCCCTTCCCCGACGCAATCATGAAGACCGGAGCGCTACGGGGAACGGTGGTGAGCGGGGCATCGGCCTGAGCTACTCGTCGAGCAGTTCGCAACAGCTCGGCCTTAGCGGTAGGGGACAGGACGCCAATGGCCAGAGAAACATCGGTAATGCCGTGCACGCTGAGGGCGGCGGCCCGAACATCGCGCTCGATGGTGCTCCGTAGGGGGCAAGCGGCCATGGTGAGGGCCACGGCGATAGACGCCACACCTTCAGCGTCAACCGTGATTTCACCGACCATGCCGAGGTCGACGATCGAGGCTTGGAGTTCGGGGTCACGGACGTCACGCAGGCGCGCCCGGAGGTTGTCAACGATTTCCACGTTGGCAACCTACCGGTATTTCCCGATGCTCGGCAGGAATTCACCGGTTTTCGCTACGATGGAACGAGAGCAACACCAAAGGAGCACCATGTCGAACGCCTCGAGCACGACCGTCACGTTGACGAAGAAGAATGCCGATCCCATCACCCTCACCGACGCCGCCATCGCGAAGGTCACTGAGCTGATCGCCGCAGAGGGCGTGGACGAAGTCCTCGCCTTGCGTGTCGCCGTCAAGCCTGGTGGTTGCTCCGGTTTCAACTACGACATGTTCTTCGACTCTGAATTCGCGAGTGACGACATTGTTAAGGACTTCGCCGGCATCAAGGTCGTTGTCGACCCTTCGAGCGCTGAGTTGTTGATGGGTGCCTCACTTGACTTCACCGATGGTCTCCAGGGCGCCGGTTTTCACATCACTAATCCCAATGCGACCCGTACCTGCGGTTGCGGAAACTCGTTTAGCTGAGCCATGTCAACGCCAATTGGTCCGTACTCCCCCGGCCGTCGCGCTGGTGACTTCGTAATTCTTTCCGGTCAGCTCGGCATGGTGCCCGGAGCTGCCACGCCCACGCTGGTGGAGGGCGGTGCGGCCGCCGAGCTTCGTCAGGGTCTCGAGAACGCCAAGGCGCTGCTCGCTGAGCATGGCGCCACGATGAATGATGTCGTCAAGGGAACACTCTTCTTGATGGACCTCGACGCTGACTTTGCTGCGTGCAACGAGGTGTGGGTCACGTTCTTTGACGCTCCTCGTCCGACTCGTTCGACCATTCAGGTGGCGAAGTTGCCAATGGGTGCCCGTGCCGAAGCGGAACTCTGGGCGTTCGCCCCTGAGCACTAGACCTCGAAGGTCGTCGATACCCCAAACTTGTAGCCAACCGAACGAACGGTGGCGATGAGGTGAGCGTACTCTTCACCGAGCTTGGCTCGGAGACGACGAACGTGCACGTCCACCGTGCGCGCGCCACCGTAGTACTCGTACCCCCAAACGCGGCTCAGGAGGGTTTCACGACTGAAGACACGGTTGGGGTTGGTCGCGAGGAATCGCAATAACTCGTACTCCATGTAGGTGAGGTCGAGAATGCGTCCGGCGATGGTGGCCTGGTACGTTTCGAGGTTCATGATCAATTCGCCGTGGGCGACTCGGGGGGCGACGCTCTCGTTGCCCGCACGTCGCATTCGGTGCCGCAACCGCGTAGCCAGTTCAGAGACGTTGAACGGGCCCACCACGAAGTCCTCGAAGAGATCCTCTCGAAAGGTCAGCTCATCGAGTTGGTAGTGCTCGACGAGCAAAATTATTGGACCACTAGAGCGCTCTCGGTGTCGAAGCTGGCGACAGAGCGTCATGGCCTCAGTCAGTGAGAGCGCTGAGGCGTTGATAACTGCTCCGGAGAATCCGTCGGCGGGCTCGAGCGCCACGATGTCGTCAAGACGTCCAGACTCACAGACGGCGGGGGTCACCCCGGTGACGTCGAAGGCCTTTCGTATGGGGCCATCGCATGACGGAACGCAGAGAACGGTGTCGATCACAGGAGCGGGAGATACCGTTCGAGTTCAAAGGGGGTTACTTGCCCGCGGTAGGCATCCCACTCCGCACGCTTGTTGCGCAAGAACCACTCCACCTGGTGATCGCCCAGCGTGTCGTGGAGCAACGACGACGAGGCCATGAGTTCGATCGCTTGGTCGAGGGACTGGGGTAGGCGGGCAACACGCTCTCCCTCATCGGGCAGCGTGTAGCCCTCGGTGATGCCACGCATGCCCGCGGCCAAAATAACCGCAAATGCGAGATAGGGGTTTGCGGCGGGGTCCGGCGCACGATATTCAATGCGGGTGGACTCGGTCTTGCCAGCCTTGACCGAGGGGACGCGAATAAGTGCGGCGTCGTTCGACCGGGCCCACTCCACGCCCACCGGTGCTTCGGTGGAGGGTACGAGCCGCTTGTAGGAGTTCACCCACTGGTTCGTAATCGCCGTGATTTCGGGGGCGTGGCGCAAGAGCCCCGCCATGAACTGTGTTGCGACAGATGAGAGTCCGTAGGGCCCATCACCGACGAAGGCGTTCTCGCCGTTTCGCCAGAGGGAGAGGTGTGTGTGCATGCCCGATCCCTGCACATTCGCCAAGGGCTTGGGCATGAAACTCGCGGCGATACCGGCTTGGCGGGCGAGTTCCTTGACGACGTGTCGCACCGACATCACCGTGTCAGCCATTGTCAATGCGTCGGTGTAGCGAAGGTCAATTTCGTGCTGGCTGGGCGCGTCCTCGTGCTGCGCGTGCTCGACGCCAATGCCCATTTCTTCGAGCGTGAGCACCGTGCGACGGCGCAATTGACTCGAGACGTCATCGGGGAGGAGGTCGAAGTAACTGCCTTGGTCGAGTGGGGCCAACGTGCCCGCGGGATCGAGCGAGGCGAAGTAAAAGTACTCAATTTCGGGCGCCACGAAGAACGTAAATCCCTGCTCGAGGGCGCCGTTGAGGACGCGGCGAAGTTGCTGACGCGGACAGCCGGAAAAGGGCGTGCCGTCAATGTTGTAGATATCGCAAAAGACGCGCGCGATCCCGTGTCCTTCGTCGTACCAGGGGAGGAGCTCAAAGGTCGTGAGATCCGGACGAGCGAGGACGTCCGATTCAGTGGTTCGTGAGAAGCCGTCAATCGAGGAGCCGTCGAAGGTCAGACCTTGGTCGAGGGCGTCTTCGAGTTCGGCCGGCGTGACGTGGAAGGCCTTGTGGCGGCCGAGGATATCGGTGAACCACAGTTGCACAAACCGGATGCCGCGCTCTTCAACGGTCCGCAAGACGTACTGGGCTTGGTTCTGCATAGACATAAGTCTTTCACTTTTAGGGCGTTACACAAAAAAGACCGTTAAATCACACTCCCGCCACCAAGTTGGTGGCGGGAGTGTACGAAACTTTCTAGGAGTATTACGAGTTCGTTACATTACTTCTTAGCACGTGTGGCCTTGGCCGTGGTGGCAGCCGGGGCCTTCTTTGCAACGGGTGCCTTCTTGGCCGATGCGGCTGCGGCGCCACAGATGGTCTCCACCATCAAGCGAGTCACCGTGTACGGGTCAACGTTGGCGTTGGGGCGGCGGTCCTCGAGGTAGCCCTTCTTCTCGCGGGCGACGCCACCGGGGATACGCACGGAGCAGCCGCGGTCCGAGACGCCGTACGAGTAGGTGTGCCAGGGGGCGGTCTCGTGGGCGCCGGTCAGGCGGTCCTTGATGCCGTCACCGTAGTTCTCGATGTGTTCGAGCACGCGAGTGCCCAGTGCCTCGCAACCAGCAATGATGGCATCCCAGCCACCAGCGGCGCGCATCTGCTTGGTCGAGAAGTTCGTGTGTGCACCGGCACCGTTCCAGTCACCCTTGATCGGCTTCGCGGCCCAGGAGACCTCAACTTCGAAGTCTTCGGCAATACGCTCGAGCAACCAACGAGCAACCCACATCTGGTCGCCGACCGCCAGCGTGTCGAGCACGCCAATCTGGAACTCCCACTGGCCCATCATGACTTCGGCGTTGGTACCTTCAATGCCAAGGCCGGCGGCGAGGCAGGCCTCGGTGTGAGCCTCAACAATGTCACGGCCGGGCATCTTCGAGCCACCGACACCGCAGTAGTACGGGCCCTGGGGGGCGGGGTAGCCAACTTCGGGCCAGCCGTAGGGACGGCCGTCCTGGAAGAAGGTGTACTCCTGCTCGATGCCGAACTTGGGCTCGAACGAGGCGTAGGTCTTGGCCGCAATCGCCGCCGCGTGACGGGTGTTGGTCGCGTGCGGGGTCATGTCAGCATTCAGGACTTCGCACAGAACCAAGATGTCGCCAGTTGAGCGCAGCGGGTCCGGGCAGGTAAACACGGGAACCAACACGCAGTCGGAGAATGAACCGGTGGCCTGGTTCGTACTCGAACCGTCGAAGCCCCAGATCTCGGGCTTCTTGCCGTCGGCAATGATGCGGGTTTTGGAGCGCAGGCCGTGCGTGGGCTCGGCTCCGTCAATCCAGATGTATTCGGCCTGGTATGGCATGTTCTCTCCTCATGGATACGGCACAACTGTGCCAACAGTCAATTTTCACGTCCGACGCGGTCGAAAGAAGCGACTTGTGTTAAATGCGTGTGAAACCTGCCTCGAGTTGGCAGGGAGCGTCGCCGGTAGGCTGTCGTGGTGGCTTTCGTCCGACTCGCCCTCGCCCAAATGAATGCTGTTGTGGGTGGCCTCGGGGAGAATGTTGCCACGATGCAGCGCTTACGCCATCAAGCGGGTGCCCTGCTGGCGGACCTGGTGATCACGCCGGAATTGGCCATGACCGGGTACCCACCCGAGGATCTCCTGCTCAAGGATGGCTTCATAACGGCGGCAGAGCAGGCAACTCTCGCCCTCGCGGGGGGCGAAGGCCCCCCAATGCTCGTTGGCACGGTGGTGGCCGAATCGGACGAAGTGCCACTGTCGCCCTCGCTCGACGGCCGAGCCACGGCCCACGCGAGCACTCGACCCCGTATTGCGAACGCCTTGGTGGCCCTGGACCGTACCGGTCAACGTGCCTTGGCGACCAAGCAACTATTGCCAAATTACGACGTCTTCGATGAGCAGCGGTACTTCCACCCGGGTCTCAATCCGAGCGGCATCGTGAATGTGCGCGGCGTGGCAATCGGCATGTTGATCTGCGAAGATATCTGGACGCCGGGACCCGCGCAAAAGCTCGTCGATGCCGGGGCGACGCTCCTCGTCGTGGCGAACGCGTCGCCGTTTGCTCGCGGACGTCGCAGTGACCGCGAGGCCATGCTGGCGCAACGTGCCAAAGAGACCGGCTGCCCCATTGCCTACGTAAACATGGTGGGCGGACAAGACGAACTCGTGTTTGATGGTCAAAGTGTCGTTGTCGATGCCGCCGGCGTCGTGATTGCTCGAGCTGACGCATTTCAAGAAGAACTCCTCATCGTCGATGTGGAGGCCACCCCCTCGTCGGTCGGGGTGCTTCTCAACGATGGCGAAAGCCGCGGAGAGTACGGCATGCACATTAATTACGTGGCGGAGCCCCGTAGTGACGTCGCCGAGGTCTACGAAGCGCTGGTGACGGGGACGCGGGATTATCTCCGCAAGAACGGTTTTCGCTCGGCAGTGATTGGCCTCTCGGGAGGAATTGACTCGTCGATTGTGGCCACGATTGCCGTTGACGCACTGGGCGCGCAGGCCGTGCGGGGCGTGGCGATGCCCAGTCGCTACTCCAGTGATCACTCCCTTCTCGACGCGTACGCGCTCGCTGAACGACTCGACATTGCGATAGACACCATTGCTATCGAGCCCGCGCACGAGGCCCTCGCGACGATGCTCGCACCGGAGCTGGGTGAGGTGGTTGGCCTCACTGACGAAAATCTCCAGTCGCGTATCCGCGGCGTTCTCCTTATGGCACTGTCCAACGCCACCGGGGCCATTGTCTTGACGACCGGGAACAAGTCGGAAATGGCGACTGGGTATTCCACTCTCTACGGTGACTCGGCGGGCGGCTTCGCCGTTATCAAAGACGTCGCGAAAACGTTGGTGTACGAGCTCTGCCATTACCGAAATGACGTCGCCGATTTGGCCGGTGATCTCGCACCCATCCCCGCGTCAGTCTTGACGAAGGCACCGTCAGCTGAGCTTCGCCCCGATCAACGTGACGATCAGTCGCTCCCTCCCTACGACGTGCTTGACGCCCTGCTTGAGCGCTACGTCGAACACGATGAAACGGCGGATGAGCTGGTAGCCGCCGGCTTCGACGCCGCGCTCGTGCATCGCATTACTGGATTAGTTGATCGCTCCGAATACAAGCGACGCCAGATGCCACCGGGCGTGCGTATCTCGAAGAAGGCCTTCGGCCGTGACCGCCGTATGCCCATCACGAACAACTTCCGACCGAGTGCCCGATGAACTGGCGCGAGGGCGACCATCTCTTTGGCCTCTATGACGCGCTCTACCGCGGACTCGGTCGCGTCGCACCCACGTGCACGAATGATGCGCTCACGATTCGCACCTACGAACTAGGCCGACTTTTTGGGGCCGAGGCACTCGCCCTGCGTGACGTGGGATGTGTGACGCCGCCCTCCGCCCTCATTTTGTCGATGATCGAGCACGCGTCGCTGGAGGACCCGACGGGTGCGCTGACCTTATTTGTGGTCACGATGCTCGTGAGCCCACGTCTGCTGGTCTGGTTGCGCGACTTGTCACTCGTGTCGAGCGAGGCCGACTCGAGCGAGATAATTCGTCGTGGCCAAGCCCTCCTCGTGTCGTCAATGAACGAAACGGGTGCTATTTTGGCGCGACAACCGGCCCTCGACAGCCCCATTCTGGAGGGCGTCGTGGCCGAAATTCTCCAGCAATTCGTTGACGCTGGCTGGGATGAACACCCTGGTCCGCGTGAGTAGGTTGCGCACCCTCGTATAACTACCTGTAGCCGGTTCCTCCGGTGTCTGCGTAGAAGGATGTTTCCCATGGCCAAAGACCGCGTTGATCGTGATGATGAAGACCTCGTTCGCCTCTATCTGTCGGACATTGGTCAGTACACCCTTTTGACCAAGGACGATGAAGTACACCTCGCGCAGACCATTGAGGAGGGCCGTGAGGCTCGTGCCGAACTCGAGGCCGCGGAAACCGACAAGGCGGTCAAACTGACGCCCACGAAGAAGCAGGCCTTGAAGCGCACCGTGCACCGCGGTGAAAAGGCCGAGCAGGACTTCGTCCAGTCCAACCTCCGTCTCGTTGTTTCCATTGCGAAGAAGTACCAGGCCTCAGGCCTGCCCCTGCTTGACCTTATTCAAGAGGGCAACCTCGGCTTGATGCACGCGGTCGAGAAGTTCGACTGGCGGAAGGGCTTTAAGTTCTCGACCTACGCCACGTGGTGGATTCGTCAGGCGATCACCCGCGGTATCGCGAACACGGGTCGCACCATCCGCCTTCCCGTGCACGCCGGTGACACGCTGGCTCGCGTGCAGAAGGCGCAGTCGCGCCTCGAGCTCAAGTTCGGCCGTCCGCCGACCATTAAAGAACTCTGTGACGAGTGCGAAATGCCGGAAGACAAGCTGATTGAAGCCCTGCGCTTCCGCTCAGAGCCAATTTCGCTGTCGGAGCCACTGCGCGAAGACGGTGACGCCGAACTGGGTGACGTGGTCGAAGACCGCTCAGCCGAGTCACCGTTCGACGTGGCCGCCGTGAAGATGATGCCCGACGCTATCGAGAAGTTTTTGCAGATGCTCGACGAGCGCGAACGCAAGATCTTGCGCATGCGCTTCGGCCTTGACGGCGCCGGTGAGGTCCGCACCCTCGAAGACGTGGGCGCCGAGATGAACTTGACGCGTGAGCGCATTCGTCAGATTGAGGCTCGTGCCATGTCGAAGCTTCGGCACCCGTCGTCTGACACGGGTGCGCGCGACCTCTTGACGCTCTAGTCGCGACGAAGTCGACCCAGGAGGGCGACGACGCCGAGCACGACGGCACTGACAACGAAGGGTGTGCGTGACTGCTTCCCGTCGTGCGCACGCACGGGGTGGGTAAAGCTCATGATGGGCCAGGACCGGTCGTGCGCGAGCCGCATCAGGCTTCGATCGGGATTGACGGCGTAGGGATGCCCAACGGCCTCGAGCATGGGGACATCGGTCGTGGAGTCCGAGTAGGCGTAGGACTGGGCGAGATCAATGCCCCGGGCGAGGGCCACGTCACGCATGGCGGTGGCCTTGTTTTCGCCGTGCGCGACGAAGTCCATTTCGCCGGTCAGCTTCCCGTTGGCGTCAATCGCGGGTCGTGAGCCAATGGCTCCGGTCATGTGCAGCATTTCGGCGAATGGTTCGACAATTTCAACGGGTGACATAGAGACCAGCCACACCTCGTCGCCCTGGGCGAAGTGATGGTGAATGAGGTCGAGCGCCTCTTGATAAATCAACGGCTCAATGACGTCATTTAGTGTTTCGGCGACGAGGGCGCGCACCTCATCGTGGTCCCAGCCCTTCGTGATCTGGAGTACCTTGCGACGAATCTTGTCGAGTCGCTCGTCGCTGGCGCCAAAACGCAGGAAGAAGATGTGGGTAAACGCGCCTCGGAGCAGTGTGCGGCGATTCAGCAGCCCGCGCGCGTGAAACTCTGGTCCCAGCGCAACGAGCGACGATTTGGCAATAACTGTTTTATCCAGATCGAAGAAGGCGGCTCGCACAGGGACAATGCTACGCCCGTTGGGGCTAGCCAATGAATGCCGCGGCGCAGTCTTCGGTGGCGTTGGCTCGCGTCACCAAGATGACGTGGTCGTGCTCAACAAAGCGCATCGAGCCCTGGGGCACCATTGGCTGATCGGCTCGGACCACGGCGACCACTCGCACCGCATCGGAGAGGTGCAACTCGTCAAGAGTCACACCATCGGCCACGGCCGGCGCGCTGGCCGACAGCGTGACTTCGATGAGGCGCATTTTGCCGTGGGCGAGGTCCATCAAGTTGATAATGGCTCCCACTTCGACCGCTTCGTCAACCAGTGACGTGATGAGGGCGGGCGTCGATACGGCGACGTCAACCCCCCACGAGTGATTGAAGAGCCACTCGTTACGAGAGTTGTTGATGCGAGCAATAACGCGCGGTACGCCGAACTCCTGCTTGGCCAGCCAGGAAACGACGAGATTGTCTTCGTCATCACCAGTGGCGGCCACGACCACGTCAACACTTCGCAGGTCGTGCTGGGCCAGACTGACGTATTCACACGCGTCGGCATTGACGACGGAAACGCCGTGAAGAATGCCACGCAGTTTCTCGGCAACGTCGGCGTCGTGTTCGAGAAGCAGAACCTCGTGATGGCGTTCAATGAGGTCGAGGGCTATTGCGGTGCCCACCGAACCACCACCAGCAATCATGACTCTCATGAGTGACCTCCCCGCAAGAATGTTTCGAGGCTGGCGAGGCCACTGGTGGTAACCATGAACTGCAACACATCGTCTTCTTGAGCGAAGAGGCCATCGATATCGACTCGCCCCAGCCCACCCCGAAGGAGCCCCACGGGACGAACATCAGTTCCCAGCATGAAGGTACTCAGCGGTTTCCCGGCGAGGTGATCCGGCACGACGCGTTCGACAAGGTGAAGGGTGGAGGAGCCGTCCGTCCAGTTCACGCCGTCGTCGGTGGGGAGAATGTAGCGCTTGACCTGCTGGGCAGTCCACAAGGCTGATGCCACCGTGGGAATGCCGAGTTTCATGTAGATCGAGGCGCGCTGCGGGTCGTAAATACGGGCCACAACATTCGTAACGTTGTAGTTGTCACGAGCAATGCGCGCGCACAGAATGTTCGTGTTATCACCGCGCGTGACCGCAGCGAGCGCGTCGGCGCCACTGGCCTCAGCCTTCGAAAGAATGTCGCGATCGAAGCCCGATCCGTGAAGCACGCGACCATCGAAACGCGCGAGGCGTCGAAACGCATCTCGATTTTTGTCAATGACGACAACGGAGTGGCCCTCTTCAGACAACTGCATCGCGAGCCCCGAACCAACACGGCCACAGCCGACAACAATTATGTGCACTTGACTATCTCACCACACACGACACCCTCACGCAACTCACGTAGGTGATCAGAATTGACCTGCTCCGCAACCCTCCGTGTGGAGGCAAACGTGCTTCGCCGATGAAGTCACTGGTCGTACGACGCCCGTGCCGCCGCCGCACCTCTTTCGGACCTCGTGGTGGCGACCCTTGGCGATATGGGCGTCGTCTCTCTTCAAGGGAAATCTGATTTGGGAAAGTTCCGCGAACGTTCGTATTCAACCACCACCGCTCGCCACACTGCGAGTGTGGATTGATACCTATCCAGACGTGTTCACCCCGCACCCTTCTACTTCACAACTCGTTGCTGGGTGGAATCAAGCGTTGGGCGCGTACCATCTGCCGCTGCCCTTGTCGAATGACGTTATCGGGGAGGTTGGCATCATGGCGCAGGATGGTTCGTACGCGCACCCATGGAAATATCAGC
>CAIKBU010000016.1 GCA_903825765.1 uncultured Actinomycetes bacterium
ATCGCCGACTTCCTCGCCTTTGCACCTCGGGCAGCAATGATTCGCCGCCTCGGACTCAAGAAGGGCACCGAGACCCAGCTCGGCGTCATGTCGCTCGTCCTCATCGTGTTGCTGGGAATTGGTCACGGTGCTTTGACAACGGTGGTGGCTTCCTTTCTCGTTGGCTATTTTTTGGTCGCCCTCGCCTTGCACCGCCGCGTTAATGACAAAGCGCTGTATTCGCTTACCGGTGTCGCGCTCGCCGGAGCATTACTCGGCCTCGCCCTGCTTGCCTAAGGACACCGTCCCGCTAGACCACAGTGATGCCCACCATCACTGTCTCCGTCACCGTTCCACTTCCCGTAGCGGTGGTCTGGGACGAATTGCGCCATATCGATCGGCACGTTGAATGGATGAATGACGCGGTGGCCCAATCGTTCGTTACCGACCAGCGCGAAGGCGAAGGGACCAGTTTTCACTGCAAAACCCGAATTGGTCCGTTTGTCACCAACGACGTGATGACGATAACCCGCTGGGAAAACGAAACAGTGATGGGCGTGGAGCACAAGGGACTCATCAAGGGTGAGGGGGCCTTTTTCTTGCACGGCAATGAAGGGCAGACGACACTGGTCTGGCAAGAGGAACTCCGTTTCCCCTGGTACCTCGGCGGGCCGCTCACGGCCTACGCTGCGATGCCCGTACTCACGTACATCTGGCGTCGAAATCTGGCCAATTTCCGCGCCCGTTTTTAACACTGAATGGTACAAGAAATTACCCTCACCGTCACGCTATCGTTCCGGTGCATTTGCCTACTCTCGATACCTTTGTTGGGTGCGACGCTTCTTCTTTCTTCACCACGGGGACAATGAACACCACTGGCCCGACGTCGAGTTGGGGCGGCGGCGTCTCGCGAATCGGCACCGGGTGGAGCGCCACCCACTCGATCGCGAAGCCTCAGAGGATGCGATTCACTCGCTCTAGTCGTTCGAAAGTTCACCTGCGGGCTACCTTTCGCCCACGGAGTGGTTTTTTTGGGCAGGTATGGTGTGAGGAGTACAAAGCCCAGTGGGGGAACTGTCATGACTGAACGTCTACATCGCTACGCGACGGGGGGTCTCCTCGTGGTGTTGGCCATCGCACTTGGCGCGATGCTCCGACCAAGTGGCGCCTTCGCCACCGGACTATCAATTTCCGCTTCCACGACTTCCGGCGCTACGACAACGTACATTCCCTTTAATGTGTCCGGCCAGGCCTCGGGCACGACGTTGTATTTCGTTGTCCACGGCACTGGCTGCATCGTTAATAACCGTGCCGTGCGGACGACGACCGCAGGTGTCTGCACCGTGGAGGCCGCTGAGCGATTTGCCAGCGGAATTTCTACGTACTCCTCCCCCGTTAATTTCACTTTTTCCCACGCCCCTCTCGCGACCAAAGTACGCACACTGGTGGCTGGTAATCACGCGGTCACCGTCACCTGGCTCGCCGCTTCGACGAGAGGTGGGGGCGCTGTTACGGGCTACAGCGTCGCATCGACGCCGAGCGTGACACCACCAAGTAGCTGCTCGAACACGACAGCGCTCTCGTGTTCCTTCACCGGTCTCAACGTCGGCACCTCCTACACCTTCAAGGTGACCGCCACGAACGTGTCGGGTTCAACCACCTCTGTCGCCTCGGTGGCCTCCACTCCTTATGGCCTGATCAACAACATCAAGGTGTACCCCCGCGGCAAATTCGTTGGTGACAACTTCGCTAACGGTGACTTCAGCGGTTTCAATCTCACCAAAGCCAATTTCATTCACTGCAATTTTTCAAACGCCAACCTTACGAGTGCCAACTTTTCGCAGGCCAACCTCGCCCACGCAAATCTGACGGGGGCCACGGTTAGTCACACGAATTTCGCCGGTGTCACATGGTTGCAAAGTCCAACTGGTGGGCTGGTGGGGACGCCATCGGCACTTCCCACGGGCTATTCGCTGACCGTCGGGTACATCGTGGGGCCACACGCCTACCTCAGTCACGCGAATCTGACGGGGGCCAACCTCACCGGCGTGAACCTGTCCAGCGCCATCATGTCAGCCACTCAGTCCGGGGGCATTACCGGCACTCCCGCCGCACTTCCAACGAGTTGGGTTCTGGCCAAGGGGTATCTCTTTGGCCCCAACGCCATCGTCACGGGTGCCGACGTTTCTGGCGTGAACTTGAGCACCAGCCGACTCACTGGCGTCGTTTCTGGCACGATCAGTGGCACCCCGAGCGCGTTACCACTGAACTTCGTGCTTCGAGGTGGGTACCTCGTTGGGCCCGGAGCGAACCTCACTAATGTCAACTTTTCTGGTGTCGACCTCACGAATGCCGATCTCTACAAGGCAAATCTCACCGGCGCTGATATTGCCACGGCAACCTCACTGAGCGGCGTCTCGTCAGGCGCGGTCGTGGGCTCACCAACCATCCCCAGTTCGTGGCGCAACGTCAACGGTGCCTTGGTTGGCGCTGGCGCCGACCTGACTGGACTCAACCTTTCGGGTGTCGACTTCAGCTCGCTCAACTTGACGAACACTGACTTCACCGGTGCCATCGTGCACGGGGCCTCGTTCCGGGGGGCCACCTTAACAAACGCCGTCTTTGACGCCGCGGACATCACCGATGCCGACTTCACGTCAACCGACCTCTCGACCGTCTCGAGTATCGGTCTCGTCGGCACCACGTCGTTGCTGCCCACTCACTGGCTAATCATCGATAGCAGCTTCGCTCCTCCATTCACACTGTCGTTCGATAACGGTGGTGGCTCGGGTACGAGCCCCGCAATTTCCTACGCACAGGGCGACACGGTCACGTTGCCCAGCACGTCGGGGTCGCTCACTGCGCCGACCTACCAAACCTTCAACGGCTGGATCTGTGACGGCACCTCCTATAACGCTGGTGACACGTTCTCGATTACCAATGACACCACGTGCACCGCCCAATGGGCCCCAATCCCTGTCACCATCCCTGTCACCCTCAGTTACAGCGCGGGCACCGGATCGGGCACAATCGATTCTGTTTCGTATAACGAGGGCGACAGCGTGACGCTCCCGAGCGATCAGGGCGCCTTGATTTCTCCCAACTACCAGGCCTTCAGTGGTTGGGTCTGCGGCACAACGAGCTACCGAGCCGGCGACACCTTCACCATTCTCAGCGACCTCACCTGCACTGCTCAGTGGTCAGCCATACCGGCCACGTTGTCCTTCGACGCCGGAACCGGCACGGGCACCATCGCCAGTCAGTCGTACAACCAGGGCGACACGGCAACGCTCCCGTCGGACCAGAGCAGTCTCAGCGCGCCGCCGTACACCGCCTTCAATGGTTGGGTGTGCGGATTTGACTCGTACAGTGCTGGTTCTTCCTTCACGATTACTGGTGACACCACGTGCACCGCCCAATGGGCCCCAATCCCTGTCACCCTCAGTTACAGCGCGGGCACCGGATCGGGCACAATCGATTCTGTTTCGTATAACGAGGGCAACAGCGTGACGCTCCCTGATGCGAGCACGTTGACTGCTCCCGCAAACGAGACGTTCAACGGCTGGGTGTGCGCGACGGTGAGCTACAGCGCCGGCGACACCTTCTTCATCCCGGGAGACACCACCTGCACCGCCCAGTGGAGTGCGAATCCCGCCACCCAGTGGAGTGCGAATTCCGCCACGTTGACCTTCGACAGTGGTGGAGCGAGTGGATCACTTGATCCGATTACGGTCAACCAAGGCACCAGTCTGAATATGCCGGATGCCTTTACCTTGGTCGCCCCCGATGGCACGACCTTCCAAGGTTG
>CAIKBU010000017.1 GCA_903825765.1 uncultured Actinomycetes bacterium
CCCCAATGAGTTCCCAAGCAGAGATGACCACAAGGTGCCGCAACGAGAGCGAGGCTGAACTACGGCACAAACTCGGCATTGGCAGAGCAAGCGACTGTTAATCGCTAGGTTGCAGGTTCGAGTCCTGCTCTGGGAGCCAGCTTTGACCTTCGTGGCGCGCCTCTCAGTCTGTTAGTCGCCACTCCCGCTCACCTCGGCGAGCGCCACATCTCGTCGTAGGATTCGCCTGGTGGACGCTTCGCTCGCGCCCTTCATAAATGCAGGTGCGAGTGATAGCCCTAGGGGGTCGTCATGACGCTCGACGCGTCACCCAGGAGATCCTTGAGTAACTCGCGGGCGGCGTTACGACCTGGTCGACCCGACACTGAGCCGCCGGGATGGGAGGTTGACCCGGTGAGGTAGAGGCCGGCCACGTCGGTACGCACGTCGAGCCAGCCCGGAATGATGGTGCCGTCATCGAGGTGGAACTCACCACCGTGGCAGGAGCCCCCGATGTTGGCCCCGTTGTGGGCGGCGATAGTCGTGGGCGATTCAACTCGTCGAGCGAGCACGTTCTCTTCTTCGAGACCGGTGATGTGACGTCGGGCGAACCGCACCAACTCGTCGGCGTAGGCTTCGGCCTGTTCGCTGGTCCACGGTGCTCCCTGGTAGAGCTCGGGCGCAATGGTCAAGAATTTGAAGACCGCGCCAGGCGCGCGATCGGGGTCGACGACGGTGGAGTCGACCATTAAGAGCCACGGGCTCGTCAGATCGCACTCGCCTTCGAGCGCGGCGTTGACCTGAAGGATCAGTCCCTCGGGCGATCCAAGCCCTCCCGCGACGGCCACCATTGGTCCATCGGCGCTGCGGTAGGTGGGGTGGTCGCGCAGGGCGAAGTGCACCGCGAAGACGGAGAGGCCCGGCCGCCATCTCTGGGCGGCCTCGGTGAGCGACGTCTCGACGTCCAGTGCCGAAGGAATAGTGGCCAGATGACTCCCGGCCACCACGGCCTTGGCGGCCCGAAAGGTGCGCCCATCGGCACAGCGCACGCCGACACAGCGACCGTCTTCGACGAGGTACTGCGAGACCCACGCGCCCGTGACCACGGAGCCACCGTGATCCTCGAGGTGGGCGACGAGGGCCTTCGGCAGCGCGTCAGATCCCCCCACCGGTGTGGTCCAGCCAAAGCCCAGGCGACCGGCCACGATGGCGGCCGGGAGCGCGCCGGTGCCGGGTCGGGTGGGCGGCTGGATGGTGGCGAAACTCATCCACATAAGGGCGCGCTGAGTAAGCGGATGTTCGAAGGTCGTCATGACAACATCCCAGGCGCTGCGCTGGCGCAGGGCCATATACGCGGCAGTCGATGGCGTGTCGGGTGGTTCCAGTCCGGCCTGCACGTAGGCGTGGGCGACCTTGAGACCGCCGTGCCAGTCAGCCATCATCTGGCGCAGCGCGACGGCGTCGGCTTCGCTGTAGCGAGCAATGTTCGCGGCAGTGGCCTCGACATCGGGGTGAATGATGAGGGCGTCACCACCCTCCACGGGAAGCACGACGGCCGGATCGGTGACGAGGTAGGTGAGTCCGTAACGGGACTTGAGGCCGAGCTCATCGTGCAACAGCATCGGATTCGACTGAATGACGACGTGGGCGCTCGAACAAGAGTCGTGACGCCACCCGGGCAGCGTTAGCTCCTCGGTGACGGTATTACCACCAACGATGTCGCGACCCTCGAGTACCAAAACGCGCTGGCCGGCCTCGGCCAGGTAGGCGGCACAAGTGAGACCGTTATGACCGCCGCCAACCACAATCACATCAACATCGTGTTCCATACATCCCCCTTGGCAAGAGATTAGAACCACCGAATCAGTGTGGACCGTTGAAAAAGTTTCGGGGCCTAGAAGGGGCTCGTGAACGCCCGCTCGGGCCGCAAGCCCTGCTTGATTTCTTCTCGCACCAGAAACTGTGCGAGCGGGAGATCGTCAGCGTGTGTCACGCCAATGCATCGCGACGACGTGGGGACGACGTCAAAGATGACGCCGTCGCGATGCATGACCGTCGCGACGAAGGTGGGGAGCAAAACTTCGGCGCTCTCTTCGAAGTCGTGGTCGTCGACCGCTTGCTGCAGGGCGGGCCACAGGTCGCTTTGGAAGCCCCAGAGATTCATCGAGACCAGTGAGCGCTGATCGAGTTGGGCCGGTTCGAGGCCATCGTCAGCGACGCAACCCGACGGTGTCATGGTCACGTTGCGCCGCTCGGTGACGTTGACGAGCCTTCCGTCGTGCACCTCGCAGACACCCCGGGAGACGGGCAGGTCGCCGACGAGTGAGTTTTCGAGCTCGTAGGCGATAAGGCATGAACGAGAGGTCTGCGACAAGTGCGCCGCCATCTTCGCGAAGGCGTCGGGACCATAGAGATCGTCGGCATTGGAGATCGCGAAGGGCTTCGCGGGATCAACGAGGTGGCGCGCGGATAAGACGGCGTCGACGGTGCCCCGCAAGGACTCCTGGTACGCAAACTCGACATGAATGTGGCTCGGCCAGCGTTCGGCGACGTGGGCCATGATGCTGGGTCCGGTTTCGCGGTTCACGACCAAAACGATGGTGTCGAAGCCGGCCGTCATGGCATCTGACGCCAGAAGATCAATCACGCCTTCACGGTGCCAACCAATAGGTGCCAGCTGCTTGAGACCGCCGTAGCGACGGGCTCGCCCGGCCGCCAGAATCAGTAAAGTTGCGCCGCTCACTGCTCCAAGTTAGCAGTGGTCGTAGTCGCTGGGCGGGACGCGGGCGCGACAGCACGGCGTTAACCGCGACGATTGCCTTGCTGGTCGTCACGCCGGTAGCGTGGCGTCATGACATCTGTACTGGCCGAGCGTTTGGTTTCTGTTTCTCTATGAGGGCCCGTTGGTAGCCGCCTCCACGGTCCTTCGCTCGTTGGGGCTTCACGACGGCGAGATTGATACGTCGTCGATACATGGCCACTTCGGACGGCTCACCATCATGCACAGCGGTGAAGCCGACGTCATCTGGATTGACGACGAGGGCCACGAGGTCGAAGGTCGCTGTCGACTCGCGCGCACGCTGCACGTGACACCGGTCGCCGGAGACTGGGTGGTGGTGAAGGGTGAACGGGTGACCAAAGTCTTTGCTCGTCGCAATGAACTGCGACGCACGCAGACGCACGGGCGACCGGCTCAGGTGCTGGCGGCGAACATTGACCTCGTATTGATTGTTGTGCCACTGCGCTCGGAGTTGCACCACCGGATGATCGAGGGCCTGACGGCGATGGCGCGGTCCAGTGGCGCCCAGCCGGTAATCGTGCTGTCGAAACGCGATGAAGCGGACGACGAGGCCGAAGTGACCGCGCTGCAGGCACGTATTCACGAGCTCGTGGGAGACGTCGACCAGATTGTTACCAGTGCCCAGTCGGGCGCCGGCGTGGCGGCCTTGCGCGAACGGCTCGGCGAGGGAGTTACCGCCGTCTTTTTGGGTGCCTCGGGCGCGGGAAAGACATCCTTACTCAATGTTCTCGAGGGTCACCACGAACTCACGCGAAGTTTGAGCCGGACGGGGGAGGGGCGCCACGCGACGAGCACGCGCAAGCTCTACCGACTCTCGAGCGGTGGCGTGTTGCTCGACATTCCCGGCATTCGATTCTCGCGCGCCGTCGTTGATGCCGGAGCGAAGCAGCCCGACTTCAGCGAACTCGAGACGCTCGCGACCGAGTGTCGATTCGCCAATTGCGGACACGGGCGCGATTTGGGCTGCGCCGTTGTTGAGGCAGTCAACGCGGGTATGGTCAGTTCAGAGCTGGTCGAACAGTGGCGTGCGTATCGGGCGGTCACGCCCTAA
>CAIKBU010000018.1 GCA_903825765.1 uncultured Actinomycetes bacterium
TCCCACTTCATGGCGTAGTCCACTGAATCGCCGCGGTTCATGCCCCAGTTACGTGCGGGAGCCAACACCTCGAGGTCGGGGGCCAGGGCGTGAACGCCGACTTCGAAGCGCACTTGGTCGTTGCCCTTGCCGGTGCAACCGTGGGCCACGGCGTGGGCCTCGAAGTGCCGAGCTTGGTCGACGAGGTGACGAACAATAACGGGTCGTGAGAGCGCCGAGACGAGTGGGTACTTTCCTTCGTAGCGTGCATTGGCGGCAATCGCAGCGGCGCAGAATTCTTCCGCCATTTCGTCGCGGGCGTCAATCACCACGAATTCCATCGCGCCGGCGCCCAAGGCCCGGGCACGAATGTCGTCGAAGCTCTCGCCGCCGTCGCCGTCTTGTCCCACGTTGACGAGTACACAGACGACTTCCACGTCCCACTCTTCGATCATCCATCGCACCGCAACGGAGGTGTCAAGGCCGCCACTGTAGGCCAGCACTACACGCTTCTTCATTATTTCTTCCCCTTCCGGGATGTTGTTGTGATGTCATCAAGTCCGGCCAGCGTCCGGAGTTCTTTTGCGAGCGCGGGTCCACCCCGCTTTTCGTCGGCGATCACCAAAATAGTGTCGTCTCCGGCGATTGATCCGAGCACGCCGGTGAGGGCGCTGCGGTCAAGGGCCGAGGCAACGACGTGCGCGCACCCTGGCGGGGTGCGAATGACCACCAGGTTCAGCGAAACATCAATGGAGCCAACCCACTCCCCCATCATGCGACGAAGGTGATCGATTGGTGCGGCCGCTACCGAAGGGGCCGAGGCAATCACGATACGGCGCGACCCGTGAAGATCTCGCACTTTGACGGTGCCCAATTCTTGAAGGTCACGGGTGACCGTCGCTTGCGTCGCCGCGATGCCATCGGAGGCGAGACGGGCCACTAGCTGTGCGGCCGTCGAAATCACTTCGCGCTCGAGCAGGTCGCTGATGCGGTGTTGTCGTTGCGTTTTGGTCATGCTTCTTCCTTTATCCATCGCAGGACGCCCACCATGGCTGATCGGCGGTGTTGCACCTGTCGCCAAATCAGTGAGCGTTCACTGTCGAGTACATCGTCGGTCACTTCTTCGCCTCGGTGGGCGGGGAGGCAGTGCAGCACAACGGCGTTCGGGGCCGCGTGCCCGAGAAGTTCGTCGTTCACCTGGAATGACGCGAGGTCGCGCCGACGCTGTTCCGCTTCAGCCTCGTCACCCATTGAAATCCACGTATCGGTGTACACCGCGTCAGCACCGCGAACGGCGTCGACCGCATTGTCAAAGAGGCGGACCGCGCCCGATCCGGGACCGAAATCAGCCAAGGCGTTTTCGTCGCCGTCGGGCGTCAATTGGTACGCAGTAGGGGCGCCGACGTGGACGTTCGCGCCCACTCGCGCCAACGCCACGGCCAGTGATCGGGTCACGTTGGTGGCGTCACCGACGTAGGCCACCGTCCGGCCTCGGAGCGAGGACACGTCGCCGTTGCCGAAGTGTTCGGCCAACGTCAACACGTCAGCAATCGCCTGCGTGGGATGGGCGCCCGGGCTCAGGAGGTTGATCAGCGCCATTCGGTCATCAGTCGCGACGCGCATGGCCTCGAAGACCTCATACTTTCGCACGCGCAGCGCACAAAGAGCGAACAGTTCGCTGAGTGTTCGCGCCACGTCGGCCACCGATTCACGCGTACCGAGGCCGATTTCGGCGTCGCTAAAAAACGTGGCGTAGCCGCCGAGTTCGTGCACCGCGGTGGCACTCGACGCTCGGGTGCGCAGGCTCGCGAGCTCAAAGACCAGTGCGACACCTTGCCCCGCGAGTAGCGAGTCGTCGAGGGGGGCCAGTGCCAGGTCGTAGATCGTGGCGAGGTCGTCATCGGTCACGCCGCTGATTGTGAGTAGGTGTCGCATTAGGGCAGTATCTCCGTCGTAGGTAATTGATGGGCCAGAAGATCTCGCACGCAGTGTTCGCGGGTTCCGTTGGCGAGCCACACGCGCTGTGCTCCCGCCTCGATAGCGTCAACCGCCGCCTGCAATTTTGGTCGCATGCCGCCTTGGGCCGCACCGGACGCCATCAATGCCGCAATCTCCGCGACGGTAACCGACCGCAGGCCAGAGGACGAATCAGCGACGTCAGTGCGGACTTGATCAATATCACTCAAGAGTAGGAGAGCGTCAGCGTTGAGCGCACCAGCGATGGCCCCAGCCGCCGTATCGGCGTTGCAATTGACTCGTTGCCACGTATCGTCATTGGCGACCGGCGAGACGACGGGAATAAACCCTCCACTCCACAGATGCTTAATCAGGGTGACGTCAACTCGTGGCTGCGTGGCCACCCGCTGCAGTGGCCCACCAACCGCCTGGGCGGTCAAGGTAGCGCCGTCAACGCCCGAGACGCCAACGGCTGGTACGCCGTGCTGGCGAAGGCGCGACACCAATTCGCGGTTCACGTGCGCCAGCGCCATGTCGACGTACTGCATGACCGATGGCGTCGTCACGCGCAACCCATCGACGAAGGTGCTCGGCTCACCCACGAGTTCAAGAAGGGACGCAATAGTGGGTCCGCCGCCGTGGATCACGACAACATGAGCTCCTTCACTCGTAAGCGCCACAATGTCCTGGGCAAACGTGGCCAGTGCGGCACTCTCAGTGGACAGGTCAATGAGGGCGTGGCCGCCGATTTTGATGACGTAGGTTGTCATGGTGTGACGCCGATGAGGGGTAAACCAGTGGTTTCGTCGAAGCCATTGACGACATTCCACGCCTGAATTGCCTGCCCCGCCGCCCCCTTGATCAGATTGTCAATGGCGCTGAGACCAATCAGCCAACCGGTGCGTTCATCGACTCGCGCGCTGACGAAACAAAGGTTCGAGCCCACCGCGTCCTTGAGCGCGGGCGGCTCATCGACCACGACCACGAAGCGATCGTTGCGGTACGTCGCCCGCAAGTGGGCCAGCGCCGATTCGGTGGTGACGTTGCCGGTAGCGCGAGCGTAGGCCGTTACCAACATGCCACGACTGACCGGAATCAGATGTGGGGTAAAGAGCACGGTGGCGTCAAGCTCACGCTGCATTTCCACGGTATGACGATGGTTCGTCATACCGTACGCCTCGGCGTTCGCGGCCATACGAGGGAAATGGAGACGCTCGCTGGGGCTACGTCCCGCTCCGGAAACGCCACTGAGCGCGTTGACCACCAGCGAGTGTCGATCAACGAGCCCCGCGTCAACGAAGGGCCCCATCACCAGATTCGTCGCGGTGGGATAACACCCCGGCACCGCGACGAGGCCCGCGTGCGGGAGCTCGTCACGGTGTCGCTCAACCAGACCGTAGACCGCTTCGGCGAGAAGGGCCGGTGCGTGGTGTTCCTCGCCGTACCACGTGCCGTAGTCCTCGGCGTTGCGGAGTCGAAAATCAGCCCCGAGGTCGACAACCGCCAGGCCACGACCCCGCAGAGCGGGCACCAATGATTGACTCTGCCCGTGCGGCAAGGCCAGAAACACAGTGTCAGCATCGATCTCGTGCACCGCCGCGGTCGGCGCGAACGTCATGTCGCCCACCACACCGGCGAGGGCCGGCGCGTGGGTGGCCACCCGCTTGCCCGCGCTCGAGTCACCCGTCACCAAGACGATTGACGCCTCGGGATGAGCACTGAGGAGTCGGACGAGTTCTAGTCCGGCGTAACCGGATGCACCAACAATCGCAATTCGCATAGTGCTATTTTATGCACACGAAGAAAGAAAAGTGCAATACCGGCTGACTAGGCTAGATGGGTGACCAAACGAAGCTGGATTCTGTTCGCCGCGATGGCCGTGCTGTGGGGTATCCCCTACCTCCTCATTCGCGTGGCGGTGCGAGAAATTAGCCCCGGCCTCTTGGTTTTTGGCCGCACCGCACCGGCGGCGCTGCTCCTCTTGCCCCTCGTTCTCCACCGTCGGCAGTTTCGGCTGATTCTGACGAACGCGTGGTGGATCCTGGTGTTTGGCGTCATTGAGTTTGGTGTGCCGTGGTTTTTTATGGGCACCGCTGAGCGTCACCTGACCTCGTCATTGACCAGTCTCATCATTTGCGGCGTTCCCCTCGTCTCCATTGTCTTTGCTCGCTACACCAGTGCCCACGAGCCCCTCCACATAAAGCGGGCGCTCGGCCTCGCGGTCGGCGCCCTCGGTGTGGCGTCGCTCGTTGGTCTGGACGTGCGCCACGGCTCGGGTCCGTGGGTCTTGGTCATGGGTATCGTCTGCCTGGGCTACGCCATTGGCCCCATCGTGCTCTCGACGAAACTCAGCCACGTGCCCGGTCCCGCCGTGGTCTGTGGCGCTACCGGCATGGTCGCCCTCGGCTGGCTACCCTACGCACTCAGGCACGCGCCGCATCACCTCGCCACCGAGACGTGGCTGAGCGTGGCAACACTGTCGGTCTTTTGCACCGTGGCCGCATTCCTCGTCTTTTTCGCCCTCATTAAGGACATTGGTTCGAGTCGTTCGCTCGTCGTGGTCTACGCCAATACCGGCATCGCCGTGGCGCTGGGCATAGTCTTCTTGCGCGAGCCACTCACGCTCGGCATCATCATGGGATTCCCCCTGATCGTCGCCGGCTCCTACTTAGCGACGACTACAAAACCTCAAAACGGGCACTGACCCGCACGTCGCCATCGACGAGCAACCAGGCCTCGAGACCACTACTGGCGAGCGTTACCTCGTGATCAATTTCCACCGGGCCGCGGTGTACCACTTCGGCGTAGGAAGTCGGTACGGCGATCACATTTGCAAAGGCCTGCCACACCGCGGCGTTGTTGACGTGGCCGTTGATATCAAGGTCGGCGTAGCGAACCACGTAGGGCGAGAGCGTGGCGTCCGCGGGGGGCGTCGAAGAAGCCACCCGACCCGACACGGTGCGACCGCCCATTGCGGCGCCGAAAGTTTCGTGAAACTGCGCAGGCATTCGTTGCGGGAAACCCTTGTGGTCAATCGGCACCCAGAGCGACGCCCCTTCGAAGACCAGCGCTCCATTCACTTCGACGTTCGTCCGTCGCTCGGCCCACGCCGCGCCAGTCCCCGAACACCAGGTGGTTGCCACCATGTCGTCTTCGTAGCGAGGCCAGTAGTCGCCCACGCGGCGAAAGAGCGTCCGTCTCGCTACCCAGACGTATTCCGTCACAATGCCGCAGTCGCTCCAGTCATCCGTGGCCGCGTCTTGCAGCGTACGGGCCACGCCGTCGAGGCGAAGGAGCCCCTGAGGCGTCACGTCGCTTAGTCGCACGCGACTCGCTACCGAATAGCGGCGTCCATGCTGCGGCAGCGGCACGAACTCAAGCACCCTGTACTAACTCCGTATCGCCGCGCCGAGGGCGGCGGCGGTCGCAATAAGTCCAGAGCGAAGTTGCGCCAGTTCTGCTTCGCTCAGTGTGCGGTCGGCGGCACCGAGGCGAAGCGCGTAGGCCAACGACCTCGTGCCACTTGGTAAGTGTTCACCGCGGTAGACGTCGAAGAGCTCGATGCTTTCCACCAACTCGCTCGAACCACGCAAGGTGGCCGCCAGGTCACCCGCGTGCAGGTGATCGGGCACGACGAAGGCCAAGTCCAACGAGGCCGAAGGGTACCGACTCGGCACGCTGACGCGTTGGTCGTTTGACGCGTTCGCCACGACACGAAAGACGACGTCGAGGTCGAGGTCGAGTACGCCGAGGCGGCGAGTAGGTACGTTCGCTACCCCTTCAACCAACTGAGGGTCGACCTCTCCGACGTAGCCAATGACCGTGCCGTCAGCCGTGGTAAGGCACGCGGCACGTGTTGGGTGCAGTCCGGCGGGCGCGGCGGTTGATCGCACCGTCACCTCAACGAGGCCAAGGCGGGTCGCTACTGACTGCCAGAAGGCAACGGCCGTGAGGGCACTGTCATCGGCACGACCGAAGACAATGGTGGCTCGTTCGTTTTCGTGTGGCAACGTCAACGCCACGGCGCCGTTCGCTCCCCCGCGCGTCTGGCGCGAGGTGGTCGTGGCGTCGGGGTGAGTGAAGACGGTGCCAATTTCGCCGAGTACGACATCACCCAGTCCGCGCTCGGCGTTGCGGGCCCACGCTTGAACGAGCCCCGTCACCAGTGTGGTGCGCAGGACTGATTCCTCCGACGCCAATGGGTTCGTGATGCGAACACGAGCGACACCGGGGTGCAGCAGGTCGAATTCGGCCTCGCTGACCAGTGACGGCGTCCACGCTTCGCTCATACCGAGGTCGACGAGCGCATCACGGAGGCGACGACGAACTTTCTGCCGTTCACTCAGTCCACCCGGTTGCGGCCACGTCGGCGTACGACGAGGAAGGCGGTTGTAACTGTAGAGGCGAGCAATCTCCTCAATGACGTCGGCCCGACCAGCCGCGCCCGCGCGGACGTCGAGGCGACGCGCCGGTGGCGTCACCTGCAGTGTCGTCCCACCGTCGACCGTGAAGTCCAGTGCCTCGAGGATCGCCTTCACCTCGGGGCCATCGATTGCCACCCCGAGGGTACGCTCCACATCTCCCTCTCGCAGGGTAACGGTGGGCGGCGTGGGGGTTGTGCCGTGGAGATCGAGGGGCTCGGCGCACCACACCACCGACGGCGAGCTTTCGCGCAGGAGTGCGACGAAGCGGCCGACCGCGTAGAGCGCCAATGTCGGATCGACACCCCGTTCGAATCGATTCGACGCTTCGGAGCGCAGTCCGTGGCGCTTCGAGGTCCGCGCGATCGTCATTGGATCGAAGTAGGCCGCTTCCAGCAGTACGGCGGTAGTTGCGTCACTGATTTCTGAACTGGCGCCACCCATCACACCGGCCAGACCAATCACTCTGTCCGAACCGTCGACGATCACACAGTCGTCGCCGGCATCACCGAGTCCACGACCGGGCTGGGCGAGTGGTCGCACGGTGCCATCGAGCGTTTCGAGGGTCTCACCCACCCGAGCGGCACGGACGCCAATGGTACGACCGTCGACGTGATCGGCGTCGTAGGGGTGGGTTGGCTGACCCAGTTCGAGCATGACGAGGTTCGACGCGTCCACCACGTTGGAAATCGGACGCATGCCCGCCATCGTGAGTCGTTGCGCCAAGTGAGCCGGTGATGGTCCAACGATAACGTTCTCGAGGAGTGACACGGTGAGTCGCCCGCAGAGTTCGGGGGCATCGAGCGACGCGCGCACCGTACTGCTCGTCGCCACTCCCGCGTCGGGCGTCGTGACCTCGGGGAGACGGAGCGCAACACCGAATCGAGCGGCCAGGTCGCGCGCCACGCCGACGATGGACCACGCGTCGGGTCGGTTCCCCTCAATCGAGATGTCGAGCACGACGTCAGCGACAATACCGAGTGCGTCGGTCAATTTCTGCCCTACGACGGGGGTAATCATCTCATCGAGGAGCATCAGTCCGGCGTGGTCATCACTCAAATGCAATTCGCGTGACGAGCAGAGCATGCCATTGCTGGTGACGCCACGCATTTTGCGTTCGGCGATGGCGAAGCCCCCGGGCAACACCGCCCCCACGGGCGCGAGTGGTACGTGATTACCGAGGGCGAAGTTGGTCGCCCCACAAACGATGTCGAGTGGCCCTTGGCCTGCGTCGACCGTGACGAGACGGACGCGGTCGGCTCCTACTATGGCGGCAATCGCATCGATACGCGCCACAATGACATCTTCGAGACCTTCGCCGACGTGTTCAACACCCTCCACCACGAGACCGAGATCGTCCATGGTGGCAATGAGGTCACTGAGCGAGTCAGGGAGTGCGACGAATTCGCGTAACCACGAAAGGGGAATTTTCACGAGAACTGCCTTAGGAATCGAACATCATTTTCAATAAGAGCACGCATGTCAGCGATTTGATGGCGCATCTGGGCGCAGCGGTCAATGCCGAAGCCGAAGGCGAAACCACTCCACTCGTCGCCGTCAATGCCAACAGCTTCAAGCACCGCGGGGTCGAGCATGCCGCAACCACCGAGCTCAATCCAGCCCGTCTGCGAGCAAGTACGACACCCCTCGCCACGGCACAGGGTGCACGTAATTTCGAACTCGGCTGAAGGTTCGGTGAAGGGGAAGAAGGCGGGTCGCAACCGTGACTGGATGTCGGCACCGAAATAGGCGCGGGTAAAGGTGTCAATGACGCCCGCGAGATCAGCGAAGGTGATGCCGCGGTCGACCACGAGTCCTTCAATCTGATGAAAGGCCGCCAAGTGTCGGGCGTCGGGCGTGTCACGGCGATAGCAACGACCTGGCATCACCGAGTGGATGGGCAACGTACCGCTCTGCACGGCAGCTTCCATGAGGTGGATCTGTGTTGGCGACGTGTGCGTACGAAGCACCACGGTCTCGGGTTCACCCAGGTCAACATAGAAGGTATCCCACATGCCTCGCGACGGGTGCGCGGGCGGAATATTGAGTGCTTCGAAGTTGTACCAATCACTCTCGACTTCGGGCCCATCGGCCACGGTAAAGCCCATGCCAATAAACACGTCTTCCAGTTGACGCTGCGTGGCGGCGACGATACCCGGGTGCCCAGCGGTGTAGGGAGCGCGCACTTGTGCGACCACAACATCACCGAGATCGAGTCGGTCGGCCTCGAGGGCTTGGGCGCGGGCCGCGCTCGTCAACGTGGCGCGGCGTTCGTCAAAGGCGGCCTCCACGCGGCGACGAGCCTCTTGCAGTAACGCCCCCGCATCCTTGCGATCTTCGGGCGCGAGTTGGCCAAGGGACTTTTGCAGCGCCGAGAGGATAGATCGCTTCCCCGTGACGAAGGGTTCACCCTCAACGAGCTGTTCCAGGCTGTCAAATGCGGCAACGGTAGCGAGTAACTCGTCCGTTTGTGCGCTGAGATTGTCGAGGGGAGACGCAGTCATATGGCCTTAAGGCTAGATGCTGGCTAGCCCCTAGTGGTGCCGCGTTGATGCAGCGCCTCAAAGAGGACCAGCGACGCCGCCACGCCGGCGTTGAGTGACTCACTTCGCCCCGCCATCGGAATTGACAGGCTCGCGTCGCAGAGGGCAATGGCCGCCTCGTCGAGTCCCGATGACTCATTACCAATGACGATGGCACAGCCACCGCCGAGCGGCAGGGTGCGAAAATCACTGCCACCACGGACCACTGAGGCGTAGGAGGAAATACCCTTTTCGCGCAGGGCCACCGTGACCTCGGCAAGGGACCGACCAACGACGAGTGGAAGGTGAAAGACCGAGCCGGCCGAAGAGCGAAGCGTCTTCGGGTTGAACGGATCCACGCTGTCACCCGTAAAGATGACGGCGCCGACGCCCGCGGCGTCAGCACTGCGGATCATGGTGCCCGCATTGCCGGGGTCGCGGATTTGGTCGAGCACCAAGATGGCGCTGTCAGTGGGAACATCATCCAACGTCGAAACCTGGAAGCGAGCGGTCGCGAGCACCGGCTGGGGTGACTTGGTATCAGCCACTTTGAACAACGTGCCCTCGTCGAGTTGGAATACTCGAACGCCAGCGAGTTGGGCTCGCTCAATTGAGGCACTGCAGTCGGCGTTGCCGAGCGCTCGTGCCTCCATATAGACGGCCTCAACCTCAAAGCCCGCCTCGAGGGCGGCATCAATCAGATCGGGACCTTCGAGGACGCACGCGCCCTCTTCCCAGCGCTCCGAACGCTTCATCGTTAAGCGCCGGAGCCGCCGCACTCGTTCGTGCGTCGGCCCCAGCGATTCGATAGTGATGCTGACCTACTTGTCAGCCAGGGCCGCTGCGGCCTGGGCCACAATGGCGCCGAAGGCTGCCGCGTCGTTGATGGCCAGGTCGCTCAGCATGCGACGGTCGACTTCAATGCCGGCCGCGTTCAGACCCGCGATGAAGCGGCTGTAGCTCATACCGTGCAGACGGGTACCGGCGTTGATGCGCTGGATCCAGAGACGTCGCATGTCGCCCTTGCGTGCGCGACGGTCGCGGAATGCGTACACGCCAGCGTGCTGGACGGCCTGGTTAGCGGCACGGAAGGTACGACTACGGTCACCGTAGTAGCCCTTGGCCTGTTCGAGTACTGCCTTGTGGTGCTTTTTGGCGTTTACGCCGCGCTTGACACGAGCCATGGTGGTTCCTCTTTCCTATAGTTCCTAGAGACCAAGCATCCGCTTGATGTTCTTTTCAATGCCGGGAGAAATGTCGGCTTCGCGTCCCAAACGACGGGTGCGCACCGAGCTCTTCGTCTCCATCAAGTGGCCACGGAAGGCCTTACGGCGCCGCAAGCGACCCGAACCCGTGATTTTGATGCGCTTCTTCGCACCGCTGTCAGTCTTCATCTTTGGCATTATTGCTCTCCTCTTGCGTCTCGGTCACCAACACAGTTGGCGCCGTCTCTGTGGGCACTGCGGTCTGTTCTTTTACTGCATCAGCCTTGGGCTTGGACTTCTTGTCCGGCCCTAAGACCATGATCATGTTTCGGCCATCAAGCTTCGCGGCGGACTCCACCTTGGCGACGTCGGCCAAGCGCTCGACGAGACGATCGAGGATCTTCTTGCCCAACTCGGGGTGCGCTGACTCGCGTCCGCGGAACATGATGGTGACTTTTACCTTGTGACCTTCGGTCAAGAACTTTTCCACGAGTCGGGTCTTGGTGTCGAAGTCGCCGGGTCCGATTTTCGGGCGGTACTTCATTTCCTTGACGCCAACGTTTTGGGTCTTGCGACGCGATTCCTTGGCCTTTTGGGCTTCGTCGAACTTGAACTTTCCGTAGTCCATAATTCGACAAACCGGTGGCTGCGCGGTTGGCGCAATTTCCACGAGGTCGAGGTCCAGGCTGCGCGCTAAGGCCAAGGCCTCTTTGCTCGTCGTCACGCCGCGCTGATTGCCCTCGTGGTCAATCAGGCGAACGGTCTCAACCCGAATGCGTTCATTGACGCGGTGGTCTCCAGGCACTGTTGCGATAACCGACTCCTTGCTCTCCGCGACGTCACGTTGACGTCGCCACGGCAAATGAGGCGATAAAGACCTGTGGACCCGGCGCACCAATCTGTGGCCAGGTGGAAGTTGTTAGACAACCTCACTTGCTGTGAACTGCCTCGCAAGGCTAGCAGAGATTCGTCTCACACACCAAGGAACTGCTTTCGACCCCTCAGCACCCGACGGCCGACGAGGCCTACGCACCAATGTGATTCACGACCACAAAGACGGCGCCGGCAAACAACACGGTCCCCGCGAGACGCAAGAACCACGGCGATCGACGCCACACCGGCACTGACGCTGGCGTGGGGCTCTCCCCCTTGGGTGCGGCCCAGAGCTGCACGTGCCAGAAGAACACGTTGGGAAGTGGCAGGACAATAAAGGCCACTCGGGTCATCGTTGAGGTGGAGTGGATCGTGAGCTGCAGAAGAATCGAGATGGCGGCACCTATGAGAACCACGGTGGAGTACTTGAACAGTGGAGTCGGAACCAACGCCGCCAGCCGCCTGCTTTTTGGCAGTTTCTTCTCGAACGGCTTGGGCACCAACGGCGAGAAGTACAGCACCGTACCGAGCACGAGGGCCCACGATACCCCGAGGAAGGCCTGCGCCAGGAAGACCAGGAGTCCAATCTGAAAGGTCAGCGACAGCATCTGCTGCGCGAGTGGCGCTTGTAGTCGACCCTGGTAATGAACGGCCGCCAATCGGTGAGGCAGTCGCTCAAGCACGAGGGACTCGACGACGATACGCAGGGCAATGAGTACGAGTGCCAGAAGCGCCAGCGACGCCTTGTGTTGCACAATTGGCAACTCCACACCACTGATTCCGGAAAGATTCGTCACCAATTTCTCCGCCACCCAGGCGCCAAACAGGCTTGACACGACGATGTCCGCCGCGTGATTCCAGAGTCCGTCAACGGACCGAACGAATTTACGTCGGAGCGGGCGAACCGTCGCCGCCGCCATGGGCACCGCAAACCAGACCAGCAAGAGACCCGCGGCGAGGCGCAACTCACCGAAGGATTGCAGGTGTCCCGTGATGACGGCGGCGGAGACAAAGACAATGCCGGCGAGAAGTCCGAGCCAGGCATCAAGAATGCTGAGTCCAAAGACCAGGGCGAAGAGGGGAAGGGCCGGCGGCAGAACGTAAAAGTGGGTGTTGAGCGCACAGGCGACACCGAGGGCGAGGGCGAGTCCATTGAGCGCAAACCACGCGGCGCCGGTGACGGCGCGGAGGTACTCACCGTCAATTGCGACGCGCGCCACCATAGGCGACAAGGTCGCCAGTTTGGACGGCGCTGACCGCGAAGGGTACACCACCGCACTCCTAAACAAGATCGCTTCTGCCTCCGCCTTCGCGCCGTTGGCGTTCAGGTAACTGCGAATTGAGGAATGCGACACCTTCCCGGATTCATCACTCGATGAACTTTCAGCGGAGTGGCCACCCTCGCCACTTCTCGATGCGCCAGCGCCGCCCATGGCACCGGCGGCCGCACCAACTGCCGCCACCGTACCAACGGCCGTCGCCAGGATTTCCTTGCGGTGCTGGCTCGGCA
>CAIKBU010000019.1 GCA_903825765.1 uncultured Actinomycetes bacterium
CACGACTGTGGTTCGTAGGACACGTGCGGTGGATTAGGACGCACGAAATGTCGGTGCGTCCTGATCCGAAGGCTAGACCTCGGAGGGACTTGCGACAATTTCGTAGAGCGGGTTCAGGATGACTGCTTCTCGCTGGCGCGACGTGACGGTTCCCTTCACCATGAGCCGCGTGCCGCGTTCAATGCCGGGCACGTGGTCTCGACCTTGAAAGACCAGGGTGACCGAACCCGAGTCGTCGGCGATAACGCACCGGAGCTCGTTACCTTCGGCGGAGTCAATTTTTGTCATTGAGCGAACCCGTCCGGCAATGTCCGCGAACTGACGATCGACGAGTGCGCCAATCGGTGCCGCGGCGGCGGAACGCTCCGCTAACTTCTGGTCCGCTTCAAGGTGCGCGTTTTCTCGAACGCCACCACGCGTAACTTCGTCGCTCATAAGTTGGTGTTGATCGCTCAGTTCACTTTGCGTGGTGATTCCCATGCGGTAGGGAATAATGGTGGCCGCGGTGCGAGGAACGTGCATGACCGCGGTAGCCATCGCGTCGCCAGTACGGTCGTGGAGAAGGCGTTGAATGCGGGACGAAAAGCCGCGGCGGGGCAGGATGACCATGCAGAAGACGTCAGGGTCACGCACAACGTCGGCCACGAGCTCCAATGCAGCTCGGTCCAATCGACGGTCATCACATTCGGCAATCTCTAAGCCGATATCGAAAGATGCGGAATTCGGATCGCCCCAGGCTTCTTCGAGTTTCTTCGTAATTGTGGGGTCGATATCGAAGTGCACGGCTCGGATGGAGTACACGTTCAACGTTTTGCAATACTGCAACGCACGTTCAGTCGCTTGGTCGAGACTGTCGACAAAAATCACCACACGGTGTAAACGAAATTGGGTCGGTGCTGACTGCTTCTTCGAGTCCGTGAAGGCCTCCTCTTCGCGGACGTACTGCTTATTGAATCGCACGAGCGCCCAGTACAGAAGCGGGCCAACGACCGCAATGATCCACGCGCCCTCGAAGAATTTGGCGAACAGAAAAATCACGACGACGAGAGCCGTTACGAATGCCGAGAACCCATTGATGATGACACCCCGTTGCCAGTGTCTTTCGCGACCAACCCAGTGCTTTTTTACCATGCCGAGTCCGGCCATCGTAAAGCCCGTGAAGACCCCAATCGCGTAGAGCGCAACGAGTCCATTGACGTTGGCATTGAACATCACGACGAGCGTCAGTGACAAGACGCCGAGCAAAATGATGCCATTCGAAAAAGCTAAGCGGTGCCCCCGCTTCATCAATTGGCGAGGAAGGTAGAAATCGGTTGCGACGTAATTGGCGAGAAACGGGAACCCGTTAAATGAGGTGTTGCCACCGACGTAGAGAATGGCAACCGTGGCGAACTGCACGAAGAGGAAGAGGTAGTGCCCCAGCCCGGAGTGACCGAATACCGCGCCAACTTCTTGCGACACCACGGTTGGGGTTCCGGTGGCGTAGGGAACTGCGTGTGTCCAGTGCGCGAGCAACGTGGTGCCGAGTAATAAGAAGGCAAGTATCGACGCCATAGCAAGCAACGTCTTGCGAGCGTGGACTGATTCAGGTTTCTTGAAACTGGCAACGCCATTCGAAATTGCTTCGAGTCCCGTCAACGAGGATCCCCCGTTGGCGTACGCGCGAAGCAACGAGATAAAGGCGAGACCCATCAAGAGGCCCGAACCCGAGTGGCCGAAGGTGCCATTCACCAAGAGGTGGGGGGAAGGGATCTTGAGAACCGGCAGTGTTCCCGCAAACTCCTTATAACAACCAGCGATAATTGTGCTCGAGAGCGCCACGATGTAGACGTAGGTTGGCACAGCGAAGTAGCTGCCGGCCTCTCGCAGTCCACGTAAATTGCCGAAAATGAGGAGCAGGACAACCCCTACGGTAATTTGCAGGGTAAAGGGAGCAAGCGCCGGAAGTGCGCTGGTCAAGGCTGCTGTTCCCGCCGAACACTGCACAGCGACGGTAACGGTGTAGTCAATGAGCAGTGCGACGGCGGCGATCTGGGCCACCCGGGGACCGAAGTTTTCGCGAGCCACTACGTAGGAGCCACCCGCCTGCGTGTAGTACTTGATGACGTCCCAGTACGACAGCGTGACCAGGAACAAAACACCCAAAATGACCATCATGATGGGCAAAACGAGGGCGAAGGCCGCCAGCCCAATAAAGGGTGTCATTTGCGTCAGAATCTCTTCGGCTCCATACGCTGAGCTTGAAATACAGTCGGGAGCGAGCACACCTAGGGCCACTGCTTGATTGAGCCGTTCGCCCGCCAACTGCTCGGTGACGTAGGGCTTGCCGAGAAAGATGCGCTTGAGTCGGTAGCCGATGCCTTCTGGGTATACCGCACTCACATTGGCGTGCGAGGTAAGGACGGTCGTATTTCTTGCAATCTGTTTATCGGCGTCGGACACGTTGCTTAGATTAGGCGATGCGACGCGAACGTCTTCACTTTTGACGCCCTCTCGCGGTTGTGGGGCGATCGTCCACCGAGCGGTTCGCTATTCTGCCATCATGAGGGTTCCACCGCTCCTGCGGGCCATCCACTTCGGCCCAGCACTACTGGTGTGCGCGGTGAGTTTTTTGACGGCGCTGCACCTAGAGAGTGTCGCAGGCGCGGCTGAAGTGACCGTGGCACTGTTTTGTGGTCAATGCGTCGTGGGATGGACCAATGATCTCGTTGACGTCAACAATGACCGACTGGCCGAGCGAGTCAAGAAACCCCTGGTGTCCGGTGATCTCGATGCGAGGACCCTCCAAATACTGCTCCCCATCATGGCGGTGCTTACTGTTGGGGTGTCGCTGCTCAGCCCACTCCACCTGAAAGGCACTGCGCTGCACGTGGCGGGGCTGCTGAGCGCAACTCTCTATAACGTGTGGCTCAAACGAACGCCACTGTCATTCGTTCCGTACGTTGTCTCGTTTTCCTTGCTCCCGCTCGCCTTGTATTCGACGGTATCGCGACGTGCACCCCTATGGCTGGTCGTGGCATTTGCCACCGTGGCGTGTTCATTTCACTTTCTCAACGTCATTAAGGATCTCGAGGTCGACCGCCAACAAGGAATCCTCGGCCTTCCGCAACGGGTTGGCAAAGGTCCGTCGCTGGGTATTGCGGGAGGACTGCTCGTCGTGGCAGTTCTCGACATCGTGTTCATGCGCTCGCACCGAGCCCCTTTTCTGCGGGGCGGCAAGTGAACTGAGGCAAAGTGCAGTCACGGCCCCTGCGGCGATGCAGCGCTACAGCGCTACTTCGAGATTGAACCACACGGCCTCGACGACAACGTCGCCAATGTTCACTAGTCGGTGTGGTCGACTTGAATCAAACGAGATGGCGTCGCCTGGTCCCACGACATAACTTTCAAAGCCCACCGTGATTTCGAGCGTTCCCTCGAGGACGTAGCCGTATTCGGTACCGATGTGACGAATGAGGCGCCCCTCCATTGTGGAGCTCCCACCAACGTCGTAACGCACGTACATGAACTCCGTTTTTCCGTCGCGGGTGGGGGCGAGCGACTGCCACGTGACACCGGAGTCCAGCACCAATTCTCTGCGCTCAGCGGGGCGAACAACTGCGGGGGTAGCCCCAGCCACTCGTTCGTCATTCGCTTCAACGGCTTGCGCACGCCAGGCAATGTCTCGAAGGTTCGTGGTCTCACGCGAGACGGGTCCCCCAGGTCCCTCCTCATTCGCAAACAGTTCGTTCGGAGCGATGGAGAGTTCTTCACAAATTGCGAAGAGGGTTGCGACTGATGGTTGGACTTTTCCAGTTTCGAGTTGCGAAATGAATGAGGCCGATACCTCGAGATCTCGGGCGAATTGGCGAAGAGAGATGCCACTGGCCAGACGACGCTCACGAATGCGCGCACCAACAAAACTGGGCGAGCCCTTGGCCGTGTCAGCAGAGGTCTTCTTGGTTCGCAGGGTTGGTGCCTCGGTCGGCGCA
>CAIKBU010000020.1 GCA_903825765.1 uncultured Actinomycetes bacterium
AGATCTCGGGCGAATTGGCGAAGAGAGATGCCACTGGCCAGACGACGCTCACGAATGCGCGCACCAACAAAACTGGGCGAGCCCTTGGCCGTGTCAGCAGAGGTCTTCTTGGTTCGCAGGGTTGGTGCCTCGGTCGGCGCACCCATCTCTTTCGTCGGTTTCATGACCCTCTATCTCTACCACGGACAGGTGGCCTCCCTGCTCCATCGGCAGCGATACGTTGTTTCTCTCTAATGGGTGTGACCAAGCTTGTTTGCTAAGTGTTCCCACTCACGGCTAAATCGATAGGAGTGGCGCGACGGTGGTTGCGGTGCCTGCACCTCGATCCAGCGAACCAAGTCGGTGCCACGATTTTCGAAGCCATGGTCAGCACCGACGCCAGCCCAGAGGACATCACCGGGGTGAAAGACCATCAATTCGCCATCCACCAGTGCGTGGACCTCACCGGCGACGAAGACATACGCTTCCTCGAACGGGTGGTCGTGAGGGTGGGCGATGGCCGTTGGTTGGTAGTCGACAATAAACATGGTGTGCGCCTTGGCACCGAGTTGTTCGTCAACGAGCATCTTGACGCCGATTCCGCTGTAGGCAAGTAACGCAGTGGCCATGCTGGGTGAGACCGTGGGTGCGTTGACTGGTGAGCCTCCGGCGAGTTTGCGAAGGTCCATCGAGTCACCATCAAAGCGAGCGGTGCTCTGGCGACGGGGATCACGCATGTCGGGCACGACCGGCATCGAACCCTGCAGGGGCTCACCCGTGAAAAATGTGTCCTGGCGTCGACCGTCATTAAGTTCAGCGGGCGACTGCATCTGCAGCCACTTGGCGGGACCGTTCAAGGTGCAAATCGAATATGCCACGCCAATGGGGATGGCAATAACGTGGTCAGGCCCCAGCTGGTGGGTCTCACCCTGGGTCGTAACGAGCAGGGTTCCTTCAAACACGTAGAGACTGATCTCGAAAGAATGCAGCACTGGTGCAATGACGCCATCCTCGTCGAGGTGGTCGACGCTCAAGTTCATGTGGGGCGATCCACCCTCAGAACGCGAGACGAGAACCTGACGGCGAAATCCTTTCGTGTGGGCGGCGTACTGGGTTGGCGTCGTGGCTTTGGTGTCGTCGATGGTGGTGACGTGGTGCATGGAAGCTCCCTTTCTTTCTCGGTGGCCTCGTTACTTGACGAGCCAGCCGCCGTCCATGGCGAGATTGACGCCATTGATGCCGCCATTACTGACGAGGAATTCAACTGCGCCAACGATCTCATCCATGGTCACGAGGCGCCCCAATGGTGTTCGGGCGATGATGTGACCATTGTCCTTGTCTTCCCAGTACGGGCTGTCACCAATAATGCCTGGGTGAATGGCGTTGATGCGCACTGGCGCGAGTTCGGTGGCGAGCGAGTGCACCATACCGACGACTCCACCATTAACCGTTGAGACCGTGGTCGAACCCGGGTAGGGGCGCTGGAGCGCGAGGCCGCCAAATAACACGACTGACGCCTTCGCCGTGAATCGACTCCGCAAGACGTGAATCGCCTCGGTGTAGCCAACGAGCTTCAGGGTGACGAGTCGAATCGCACGCTCGATGTTGTAGTCGGCGAGCGTATTGGTATCGCGCTCAATGGCGGGAATGATTAAGGCGTCCACGCGAGGTACTGATGCGAGAGCGTCATGAATGGTGGCAGGTTCGGAGAGATCGACGGCCAGCGCGTGGGCTGACCCCCCGAGGTCGGCGGCGAGTGCCTGGGCCTGCTCTAGGGAGCGACCAGAGAAGTAGACGGTGTCACCGCGCTGGAGAAATGACTTCACAATCTCTAAGCCAATACCACGAGTACCGCCGAGGACAACAATGGTGTTCGGTGTTGTTTCGAGTGACTGCTCCGACATAAAAACTCCTCACTATCGTTTAGTAACGATAAACATACCGCACGCTTGCGCGTTATCGATGAGGTTTTCCCCGCGGTTACGAAGGTCACGCCCTCTCGCGATTGATAAGTGTGGCCGCGAAGAATTCTCAGAAACTCAATCAATACAGGGGATTTACTCCGTAGACGTCGACTCCATTGCCGAGAGTAACCCGAGGAACGGTGTTGAAAAACGTGTACAGCACAACTTGACAATTGACCGCCCAGTGGTACTGTGACAATGATTTGAACATTGTGCAATCTAATAAGGGGGGGTATGAACAAGCCAGTAAGTTCAACAGGGGAGTCGCTCGAACACGGACGAAGCGTCGTGTTTCGAAATGGCACGGTCATGACGATGGACAACGCACATCGACTGCTGTCGAACTGTGACGTTCTCGTCGTGAACGGAGTTATTACCGCCATTGGCCCGAACCTCGAAGCGCCAGCCGACGCGCTGTCCATCGATGCGTCGGGTGGCATTGTCATGCCTGGCATGATCGATACTCACCGCCACATGTGGCAAACCGCAATGCGCGCCTACGGCGCTGACTGGACCCTCTCGCAGTACTTCGTTTGGTACTACTTGGAGCACGGCCGTAAGTTCCGTCCACAGGACGTCTACGCCGGGAACTTGCTGTCAGCTATCGAGGCCATTGACGCCGGTGTCACGACCTCGACCGACTGGTCGCACGGACTCCAGACCATCGAACACGCCGACGCTGCCGTCGATGCACTCGAGGCAGTGCCGGCCCGATTCGTCTTGGCCTACGGCAATATTCAGGCCCCGCCATGGGAGTGGTCGGCGCAACCCGAGTTCAAGTCCTTTGTCAAGCGCCGCTTTGATGGCAAGGGCGACATGCTGAAGTTCCAGATGGCCTTTGACGTGGTTGCGGGACCAGAGTTTCCAGAGCGGGCGGCGTTCGACGTTGCTCGTGAACTTGGTGTTTCGGTCAATACCCACGCTGGGGTGCTCGGAGCCAATGGTGATCTCAGTATTCAGCTGATGTATGACAACGGGTACATGACACCGGACACGATTTTGGTTCACTGCTCAACCTTGTCTGACGACTCCTACCACCGCATCGCGGCCGGTGGCAGTTCCGTCTCAGTTTCGACGGAGAGTGAGCAGAGTGCTGGCCAGGGATATCCCTCGTCGTGGAAGTTGCGCCAGTTCAATATCCCCATGTCGCTCTCCAATGACACCTCAGTGTGGTGGAGCGCCGACTTGTTCTCGGCTATGCGCACCACGTTGGGTGCCGACCGTTCACGCCAGCACTTCGAAGCCCACGCGAAGGGTGAGAGTGTCAACCAGTTGGACCTACGTAGTGAAGAGGTCGTCGAATGGGCGACCCGCGGCGGTAGTCGGGCGCTGGGAATGGACGACAAGATTGGCAGCATCGAAGTCGGCAAGCGCGCCGACATCGTGTTGTTGAAGAACGACCAGTCGCCAGTCATGTTCCCCATCGTGAACCCGTATGGCCACGTCACGATGCAGGCGCAGCGCGGTGACGTTCACACGGTGCTCATCGATGGCAACATCGTGAAGCACGAGAATCGCCTCATTGGCATTGATCTCAATCACGCCCGCAACGCGATTGAAGAGACTGTCACCTACCTTGAGTCCAGCTTGGGTGAAGAAGCCTGGAATGCCGGCATGCACCCTGACTTGCCCGAAAAGAAGGCAATCGACAACCCCTACCACTACAACAAGTAACGCCGGCGCCGTTCGCGGCGTCGATGCACAGAGCCGGTCGCGAATGCGGCCGGCTCTGTGCGTTCAATGTGAGTGAACGTGTTAGTTGGTACTTGACACATCGTTTGAACGTCACTACAGTGACGTCGCGGGCCTCATTTACTTGGAAGAGTAGACGAGGGTCGTGTCTGCTGCACAAGTGCTGCTGCGGATTTCATTTAGGGGGGAACAAGATGAAAAAAAGAGGAATGCGTTGGCTCACAGCTGTTGCCGTGAGTGCAACCTTCGCATCGACTGCGTTCGTAAGTTTGAGCTCTGCTCAAGCGGCGACCAAGGTGAAGCACTACACGGTGGCCTATCTCTCGTACGGTGTCGCCAACAGTTATGACGCGCCGATGCTGGCCGCCGCCAAGGCAGTGGCCTCAGCCGATGGCATCAAGTTGGTCGTGTTCGACTCACAGACTTCCTACACCACGCAGGTCTCGCAGTTGCAGACTGTGGTGAGTTCTGGTCAGTACCAGGGCATTATCATTCAGCCCATTTACGGGGCTGCCCTTATCCCGGGCGTGAAGGCCGCCATCAAGAAGGGCATCAAGGTCGTCAACATTGACCAGATCCTTGGCTCGAAGTACACCACCGACCAGATTCAGGTTCCTGGTCTGGCCGGCAACATCGTCTTCTTCCCATCGAAGATTGGTACGCAACTCGCGAAGTTGGCCAACACGGCGTGCGCCTCGGCCAACCCTTGCAAGGTTGCGCTAATCCACAACTACACGGGCTACGAGCCAGACGCGGCCATTACTGCCGCCTTCAAGGCGCAAATGGCAATGTATCCGAATGACTCACTCGTTGCGGAGCAAGACGGTCTGTACCAGCCATCAGTGTCGCTCGGACTCGTGCAGAACATTCTGACGGCCAACTCTGACCTCAACGTCATTGTTGGTGCTGACCAAAACTGTGAAGGTGCCCAGTCGGCTCTGACCACGGCGAGCAACACCTCGGTGAAGCTCGTCTGCTACGGCGGAAGTCAGTACGGCGTCGCGCAGTTGCAGTCGGGTACGGGCCCATGGACCGCTGACGTACTTCAGATGCCAGCGACTGAAGGATCACAGGGCATGATTGCCATGGCCAAGGCGCTCACCACTGGCAAGAGCCAGGGCTCGAAGAACCCCGTGGCCGGCCTGCCCGGCGCCGGTGTGTTGACTCACGCCAACGCCAAGGGATTCTTCGGCGAGTGGCCAGGTTGATCGGGTAACGCTCGAGAGATCGTTGGAATTGGTATCGGAATTTAGGTATGACCAACGCTCAAACAAATGACGTACGCAGTACCGCAGGCATCCCCGGTGGCGACTTGGTCGTCACCGGGGTGTCGAAGCGGTTTGGTGGCGTGCCCGCACTCACCGACATCTCGCTCACCATCACTCCGGGGAAAGTCCACGCCTTTATCGGCGAAAATGGTGCTGGCAAATCAACACTGGCCAAGATTATTGCCGGCGTGTACACACCAGATGAAGGCTCACTCACCCTGGGCGGACGACCACTGACGCTGCGCTCACCTCGTGAGGCGCTCGACAACGGGATCATCACGATTGCCCAAGAGCTGGCAATCGTTCCAGGTCTCACCGTGGCTGAGAATGTCTATTTGGGCTCCGAAATCGCATCTCGAGGCTTCCTGAACCGTCGAGAAGCACACCGGCGATTCGACGCACTCGCCACTCGCATTGGCTTCGACCTTTCGCCCGACGTCGTCGCGGGCAGCCTCTCCATCGCTGACCAGCAGAAGGTGGAAATTATGCGGGCCCTTTCGCGTAATGCCTCCATCGTCGTCATGGATGAGCCATCGGCCGCTCTCTCGAGCCAGGAGAGCGTGGCGCTGCACGACATCATCCGTTCGCTCGCACAACGCGGCAGCGCCGTGGTACTCATTTCTCACTTTCTCAATGAGGTGCTCTCGCTCGCCGACACCATTTCGACGTTGCGTGATGGTCACCTGATTTCAACTGTTGAGGCCACCGGTGCCACGACGGAGTCACTCATTGAAGGGATGCTCGGCCGCTCCTTGTCAGCGGCCTATCCCGAAAAGATTCTGGCCAGCGCCGATGCTCCGGTCGTCCTCACGGTATCGCACCTCTCGGCGGCTGGCGTCGACGATTGCTCGTTCGAGGTACGTCGAGGGGAGATCCTCGGCATTGCCGGTCTGGTTGGGGCCGGGCGTTCTGAACTCGTCCGTGCGGTTTTTCGCGATGCGAAGGTCACCCAGGGTTCGGTGCACTTGA
This sequence comes from uncultured Actinomycetes bacterium, assembly GCA_903825765.1. Lineage (GTDB taxonomy): Bacteria > Actinomycetota > Acidimicrobiia > Acidimicrobiales > RAAP-2 > RAAP-2. The sequence continues at coordinate 5,873 of CAIKBU010000020.1, forward strand.
ACGGACGCCAGCTCTCGGGGCGTCACCCCAGTGAATCCATCGCGCAAGGGCTCGTTCTCATCCCTGAGTCGCGTAAACAGATGGGTCTCTTGATGGGGCGATCAGTGATGGAGAATATTTCACTGGCTCGACTCGACTTGGTGGGGCGATTCGGGTGGCTTTCAAAGCATCGCGAACGGGTCACAGTGGCCGCGTTGATGGAACAGACAACCGTGAAGGGGGCCACGCTCGCCACACCCGCCACGATGCTCTCCGGTGGCAACCAGCAGAAACTCTTGTTCGCCAGGTCGATGATGTGTTCACCCTCGGTTCTGATTGCCGACGAACCTACCCGTGGCGTTGACGTCGGATCCAAGCGGGCCATCTACGACCTACTGGTCCAGATGGCCAGTGAGGGAATGGGTGTCATCGTTATCTCGTCGGAACTCGACGAGGTGCTCGGTCTGGCCCACCGTATTTTGGTAATGCGTCATGGCCACTTCACGGCCGAATTAACGGGTGACGACATAAATGAATCGAACGTACTGGCGGCCGCCTTTAGCGAAGTCCGATTGGGCTGAGGAGAACACTATGAGTAATCAAACGACTGACCAAACGAACGAACCGACGGTACCCGCATCCCCCGTATCGTCGGGGCCAGGTAACGCGCTGCGGTTTATGAGGTCGTGGCGCACGGCGGGCATTGGGATTCCCTTTCTCGTCTTGTTCGTGGCACTGTCCATCGCGAGTGGGCCGTTCTTGCACGCGCAGAACCTTATTAACATTGTCGACCAGCAAGCCGCCACGCTCTGCATCGCTGCCGCGGGCACGCTGGTCTTGGTGACTGGCGGCCTCGACCTCTCCGTTGGAGCAATCTACGGACTCTCCACGGTCGTGGTCGGCAACTTGGCGCAGCACCAGTCACCGTTCGTCGCTATTTCCGTAACGTTGGCGGTCGGACTTTTCGTTGGGTTGATTAACGGACTCATCGTGACCGTCTTTAAGATCAACGCGCTCATCACCACGCTGGCAATGTCGTTTGTCATTGGCGGTATCGCCCTTAAGGTTTCGGCCGGCAATCTCATCGTGTTGAATCTCAACTCGAATTTTTACAAGTTCGCCAATACGATGGTCTGGCGAGTCCCCTCGGCGGTGTTGATGATGTTGCTCGTGGTTATTGTCCTTAGTTTGTTGCTCACCCGTACCACCTTCGGGCGACACATGATTGCTTCGGGTGGCAACGCCGAGGCAGCCCGTTTGGCCGGTATTCGTGTCAACCGAGTTCGCATAATCACCTTCGTGTTGAGTGGTGGTGCCGCGGCCCTCGCGGGTGCCATTGACACCTCGCGTCTCCTGAGCGCGCAGGCGGCGGGTGGTGGAAACACGCTGGCATTTACAGTCCTCGCGGGAATTGTGGTGGGTGGAACTTCGATTGCCGGTGGCGAGGGGTCAGTGTGGCGCACGTTTATCGGCGTGTTGTTCATCGCGCTCGTGGGCAACGGCTTCGTCCTTGAACAGATCGACCCGTTGTACCAGCAGATTGTGCTCGGGATTATTCTGCTCGTGGCAGTCGGCCTCGACGCCTGGGCCCGCCAACGTCGCCGCTAACGAACAAACCGGAAGAAAAGAGATAATCCATGGCCGTCAAGACATTTGGTACCAACACCGTCGACTGGGAACAGCGGGTTGATTTCGACCGCCTGCGCACCGAGCGATTGGCGCGCCTTAATGCCAAGCTCGATACCAGCCATCTCGGATCGCTCCTCACTTTCGACTTCAACAACATCCGCTACATGACGTCAACGCATATCGGAACGTGGGCGATCGACAAGTTGATTCGCTTCGCGCTCTTGCCCCGAGGGGGCCAGCCCGTGGTGTGGGATTTTGGTTCGGCCGCGAAGCACCACGTGCTCTACAACCCGTGGCTCGACCACGGCTCGGGAGCGCACGATGACATTGAGCCCGAGCACGGATCGCGGGCGGGTATTTCGACCCTGCGTGGTGCATTTAACCCCGATGCCGGTATCGCCGAGGGAGTCGCCAAAGCCATCAAACGGGAAC
>CAIKBU010000021.1 GCA_903825765.1 uncultured Actinomycetes bacterium
GCTATAGGTGTCTTTGTAGATGTAGCCGTTTTCGTAGACCGCGGTCAGAAACTTCTGCACGGTTTCGCGATGACGGGGCTCGGTTGTGCGAATGAAGTCGTCGTAGCTGACGTTGAGGGCGTCCCACGCCTCACGGAATCGTGCGGACGTCTGGTCAGTCCACGCCTGTGGCGACACGCCGTTTTTGGCGGCGGCGTCGGCCACTTTCTGTCCGTGCTCGTCAGTGCCGGTCAAGAACTTGGTCTCATCGCCGCGGAGTCGGTGCCACCGGGCCATGGCGTCCGCGTTCACCGTGCAGTAGGCGTGACCGACGTGCGGGGCGTCATTCACGTAGTAAATCGGGGTGGTGATATAGAAGCGAGCCATCAATCAAGGCTACTAACTAGATAGCGCGCACTGGCGCGGACGCCCGTTAGTCACCCTTTGCCGCCTTCCGAAGGGCGAGCGCCAGGTCGTAGGTCTCGCGATGCACCACCCCAAGGGCGGCCACCACTTCAGTCACCGCATCTCGAACACTCGCCCCGTGTGCAAATTGATCGAGGAGAGCGACCCGTACCGTGTCGGGACTTACCTCCTGCGTAACGGTCGCCCCGGCGAGCACAATGACAATCTCACCCAGGATCTCACGAGATGAGACCAGCGCACTCACGTCGGCGAGCGTGCCTCGCAGGACTTCTTCGTGCATCTTTGTGAGTTCACGGACCACGGCAACACGCCGGTTCGAGAATCGCCCCGCCATTTCGCCCATGGTGACCGCGAGGCGCTGGGGTGATTCGTACAACACCACGGTTCGCTCTTCACGTTCGAGCCGGTCGTAGAGTACGGAGCGCTCGCCGGCCTTACGCGGCAGGAATCCCTCCATGCAGAAGCGCTCAGTGGGTAGCCCACTGATAGAGAGTGCCCCAATAACGGCGCTTGGTCCGGGCACCGTCGAAACACGCAAGCCCGCCTGGGCGACCGCCGCCACCACTCGCTCCCCCGGGTCAGAGATTCCGGGGGTTCCGGCGTCGGAAATAAGGACGACGACTTCACCTCGGGCGACGCGTTGACAAACCTCCTCGCACTGGGAAGCCTCGTTGTGCTGATGCAGTGCCAAGAGTCGGCCCTTTGGAGCGAATCCATTGGCGCTAAACAGTGTGCGCGAGTGCCGCGTGTCTTCGCAATAGACCACGTCGGCGTCACGCAGTGCGGCGAGAGCTCGGGGCGATAAGTCACCCAGGTTGCCAATTGGTGTGGCCACGACCAGGAGTTCACCCAGTGATTCGGTCATGCGTGCATCCTTACTCGTGGTCGGTTGGCTCGACCAGTGGTCGACCTACTATCATTGTTCTCTATGTCAAAGCGGACCGTAAAGCGCAAACTACGTGCAAAGAAGAAGGCCAACCACGGCAAGAAGCCGAACTGCGGTCGCGGCTAACGCCAGACTGCCTTTTTTGCTCACGCCCGCAGGGCAATGAGCTGGTGTAATTTCTTGATTCCTAAGGCGGGACTCGTCACGTCTTATCGGGGAAGTCCATTCGGATAGAACCGCTTTTCGAGGCGATGCTCCAACACGAAGGCAAGGCCTGGGACGAAGCCGGCGAAGAACATGAGGGCCAGCAACGTTACGTTGAGCTTGGCCTTGATAATAAATTGGAATGACATCACCATGTAAATGGGGAACAGCACCAGTCCGTGGGCCATGCCGTCAATCCGTTCGAACAGGGCGGTCGCGTGCCACAGAGTATGGTCCACGTACTTGAGCGCCAGGTGCAGAAATAACAGGCTGAGTGTGGTGCCCGTCACGAACGACATGATGCGATAGCGGCGAAATGCCTTGTCCATCTAGTTTTCTCCTTTTCGTGATGCGTCGCGCTCACTAAGTGCCGCGAGATGGTCGTTGTAGGCCGCGAGAGCCGGATCGTCAGCTTCCGCCTGCTGCTGCTCGGCGGCCAGACGTGCTTCGGCGGCCTTTGATCGCATGAGCGCCTCGTAGTCACGACGGGCTTGCTCTTGATGTTCGGTGACTTTCTCCATGTGGAGCAGAGCCCACCAACCAAAAAATCCCATGATGGCGAAACAGGGCCATTCAATCGCGTACAGGAAACTCAGTTGATTTCCCGCTGCCGCGCGTCCAATCTGCCAGTAGGACGCGGCGCCGCACATCGCGAGCCACGCCAGCAGGGCGAAGTGAAGTCCAACTGCCCGGGCCGAGAAAAAGGTTTCTTTCACGGTCGCCAGCCTACTGTCTAGTTTTTTTTGAGGGCTTTAGACTTACTTCCATGTCAGGTATGTTGATGAATTCCTTTTCTTGGCATCATCTCAATGAGTGGCAACTCAATTGGCCGGCGCTCGTTACCTTCGCCCTGCTCGCGGTGGGCTACGCACTGCGAGTTCGCCGGCTCAACCAACGCGGTATCACGTGGTCGCCATGGTGCAGTGTGGCGTTCGCCTCTGGCCTGATCGTGTCATTCCTCGCTACCGAGTCAGTCATTGGCGTCTACGACATGAGCTATCTGTCGTTCCACATGATCCAGCACTTGCTGCTCATCATGGTGGCCGCTCCGCTTCTCGCGCTGAGTCGCCCTTTCGACCTCCTCGGCCTGTCGGGCGGCGCGGGGGCCCAACGCTTCCTCACTTCGCGAGGGATGCGCGTGCTGATGCACCCCATCACCGGCTTTGCCGCCTACTTCGTCTTTATTCCCGTCGCCCACCTGTCGGGGCTCTTCACCCTGATGATGCAGCACATCGCGGTGCACCACGCCGAGCAAATCGCCTTCGTCGTGATTGGCTACCTGTTCTTTCGCGTCGCCTTTGGAGCGGAGCAAGGACGAACACTGCACCCGGGGCTTCGACTCCTCTTCGTCATGGCGGCCGTCCCCGTCGACACGTTCACTGGCCTGGCGCTAATGATGAGCAATCATCTACCCTTCGAGGGCTACCTCGCGACCATGCCACCGGGGACTTCGTACAGTGCGGCTCTCGCGAACGTGCACCTCGGTGGCGCCATCATGTGGATTGGTGGCGATGCGCTGATGTTGCTGGCCTGCATTCCCGTCGTCGTGCAGTGGGTGCGCTGGGAGACCAAGGAAACCAAACGCACCGACGCGGCACTCGACGCCCTCGGTCTCTAAAGCAGGCCGGCGTCAATCGCCATTTCTTCGAGGTCCGATTCTGGACGGGCACCCAAGTGCGTCACCACTTCACCGGCGCAGAGCGAACCAAGTTCGGCTGCTTCAACGGGGTCAGCGCCCAGGGCCAGTCCGTAGAGGAAACCGGCCGCGAACATGTCGCCGGCCCCATTCTGGTCGATAACGTGCTCGACCGGCGCGGCCGGCACGCGACGCACGGCGTCGCTGGTCACAACGTCAGCCCCGTTCGGGCCCAGCGTGGTCACGGCCAAAATACCGAGGTCGCCGATGCAGCGATACGCGTGCTCAAGCGTCGGCGATTGAAAGAGCGCCATGATCTCGGTCTCGTTCGCTAAGAGCACGTCAACGTCGCTGACGACCAGCTCGAGGAAGGCGCGACGATGACGGTTAACGCAAAACATGTCGGAGAGTGAGAGAGCGACCATGGAGTGGTGGTCGTGGGCGAAGGCGACCGTCTTCGCAATCGCGGCCTTGGCGGGTGCGAGATCATAGAGATAGCCCTCGATGTAGGTGATCTCAGCGCGAGAAATCAGGTCCTCGCGAATGTCATCGGGACGAAGTTGATTCGATGCGCCGAGGTAGGTGGCCATGGTGCGCTGCGCGTCGGGTGACACAAAGACGTGACAGCGACCAGTCGCCCCCTCATCCGCCGCGGCAATAGCGAGATCGAGTTCGGCGCCGAGGGAGCGCAAATCGTGTGCGAAACGATCGCCAAAGTCATCACGCGCCACTTTGCCGATGTACCCGCAGGTCCCGCCGAGTGCGGCCACGCCGGCGATTGAGTTCGCCACCGAACCCCCGGACATTTCAATGGTGGGGCCCATGGCGGCGTAAAAAGGGTCGAGTTGGTGCTCCTCGATAAGGGTCATGGACGCCTTTACGAGCCCCAGCGTGGCGTGGGCGTCGCTGCGGTCCTGCGTCACGATGTCAAGCAGGGCGTTGCCGATACCCGTCACCGCCAGTCTCGGTGGGGTGGGCTTCGAGCGCAAGGAGACTGGTGTCGGGGAATTTGTCACCTGTCGAGCGTAATTGCTCGAACGGATAACGTAGGAAACTATGACTATCGTGTCCAATCCCTATCGTCTCGACCGCCGTGTGGTCCCCAGTGCGTACCAGATCTCCCTGGCTCCCAATCTGGTCGACTTCACCTTTGAGGGGCACGTTGATATTGCCGTGCGCGTCGAAGAACCCACGACCACCATTGTCGTTAACGCTCGCGATCTACAACTCACCACTGCCCTGCTGCAGTCGGGCGACGTGACCTACGTGTCCGCTCCAGCGGTCCTGGACGCCCAATACGAAACTGCCAGTTTCACCTTCGCGGAAGAACTCCCCCTCGGCGACGCCACGTTGTCCATTGACTTCGTTGGTGAACTGAACGACAAACTCACTGGGTTCTACCGCTCGAGCTACACCGACCCCGAGGGCGTCACCCACGCCATCGCGACGACGCAGTTCGAGAACTGCAGTGCTCGGCGCGCCTTTCCCTGCTGGGACGAACCGGCTTTCAAGGCCACCTACGAAACCACGTTGACCATCGACCCCACTCTGTCGGCTTTCTCGAATACGCGTGAAGTTGGCCGCACGACTCGTGACGATGGTCGCGTCAGTGTTCACTTCGCCCCCACCATGAAGATGTCGACCTACCTGGTGGCCTTCATCGTTGGCCCGTTCGAGACCACCGAAACAGTTGACGTTGACGGTGTCCCGTTGCGTATTGTCTACCCCCAGGGTCAGGGACACTTGACCGAACTGGCCATGGACGCGTCGGCCTTTGGACTCCGCTGGTTCGCCAACTACTTCGGCATCCCCTACCCCGGTGACAAGGTCGACATGGTCGCCATACCCGACTTCAACGCCGGCGCCATGGAGAACCTGGGCTGCATCACGTACCGAATGACGGACCTCCTCATTGACCCAGCCACTGCGTCATTGGCCGAAAAGGAACGGGTCGCCGGTGTCATCCACCACGAACTCGCCCACATGTGGTTCGGCGACCTCGTCACTATGGAATGGTGGCAGGGTATTTGGCTAAACGAGGCCTTCGCCACGTTCATGCAAGTACTGTGCACCAACGCTTACAAGCCCGAATGGAATGTCTTCACCGAGTTCGGCACCGACCGTGACCGCGCGCTATGCGTCGATGGCCTCCACTCGACACGACCTATTGAGTACGAAGTCATCTCCCCCGACGACACTCGTGGCATGTTCGACGTTCTGACGTACGAAAAGGGCGGATCAGTACTGCGAATGATCGAACAGTGGCTCGGCACCGAAACCTTCCGCCGAGGCATCCACAACTACCTCATCAAGCACAGTTACGGCAACACCGTGACCGCCGATCTCTGGGCTGCGCTCGAAGAGGCCTCCGGAGAACCCGTTGGCCAGATCATGGACACCTTCATCTTGCAGGGTGGTCACCCCGCGGTAACGCTCGAAAATGGCGTCATCAGCCAAGCACCCTTCATGTACGGCCCGCGTAAGGGCACAAGCGCCATCGCCGATGAATGGCTCGTACCATTCTTCACCCGCAACCTTGACGGTGGCGAGCCCATCCGCCATCTGCTCGGCGCCGAGCCCATCGCGGTGGATGGTCCGGTTTTGCTCAACGCCGGTGGTGCCGGTGTCTTCCGAAGTTTCTACGGTGACGCCGAAATTGCCGTGGTGAGTGCCCACCTGAACGAACTCACACCGCTCGAGCGATTCACCGTCGTTACCGACGTATGGAATGCCGTGCTGGCGGGGTACCGCACCTGGGACAACTTCCACACCTTGATTCGCTCCGTCGGCGACCAGGACGAGCCGCAGGTCTGGGGCGTCATCTATGAAGCCCTCGACTACGTCAACCGCGCCCTCACGCCCGAGCAGCGCCCCGCCCTCGCGGCGCTCACGCGTGATCTCGTCTCCCCGCACTTCAACCGACTCGGATGGGAGCCAGCGCCCGGTGAAAGTGAGCGGGTTGGTCAGACCCGCTCGACGGTTCTTGGACTACTGGGTCGGATCGGTGGCGACGAGGGCGTCAATGCCGAAGCTCGTCGTCGCTTTGAGGCCAACGAAGTCTCCGGTAACCTCGCCACCGTCATTTTGCGCTTAGTTGCCACTGAGAATCGTCCCGAGGACTACGCGACGTTCATTGATCGCTACCGCAACGGCTCCACGCCACAAGAGAAGCAGCGCTACATGCACATGCTCAACGCCTTCGGGGACGAAACCTTGGCCCTCGACGCCGCGGAGAAGTGCTTCAGCGAGTTCCGCTCCCAGGATGCCAATTCCATGCTCGGACTTCTCTGCTCCAACATGTACTCCGGACCTGCGGTCTGGCGCTACATGGTTGAGCGCTGGACTGATGCTGACGAAAAGTTCCCCCGCGATTCACGGGCGTACTCCACTCGCGGCGTTCGAATGTTCATTTCCGACCGCGCCTTCAGCGCAGAGGTTGAGGCATTTCACCGTGCGCACCCCATTGCCGGTCAGCAAAAGACAGTCGATCAATCCCTCGAAGTGATGAACTTCGGTCTCAACTTCGCCGAATCAATTCGGCGCAGTTTCTAAGGAGCACTCATGAGCGTCACAACCTTTCTCGGCATCGTTGCGCTCATGATTGCGCTCGAACTCCCCGACAAGACAATGATCGCCACCGTCGTGATGTCGACCCGCGCCAAGCCCCGTAACGTGGCGCTCGGCGCCAGTGCCGGCTTCATTGTGCAGATGGGCATCGCAGTGGCGGCTGGCAGCTTGCTCACCCTGCTGCCCCACACGTTGAAGGGCATCATCGTTGGGCTTTTGTTCTTGGGAGGAGCGGCGTACTTGCTCCTCGTCAACGAAAAGGACGAAATCGCGGAGGGTGAGCGAGAGGGTAGCGCCGAGCACCCTGCCACGACGTGGCGTGAAATTTTGACCGCCTTTACCGTTATCTTCGTGGGAGAGTTTGGCGATTTGACCCAAATTCAGGCCGCGACGCTGTCCGGCAAGTACCACCAACCGCTCTCTGTTTTCCTCGCCTGTAGTGTCGCCATGGTGTTTGTCGCCGTCGTTGGCGCCTACGGTGGGAAGGCGCTGCAGCGCATTGTGCCGCTCGAGAAAATTCGTTTCGTAGGTGGGCTCATCTTCCTCGCGCTGGGCGTCGTGACGTTGGTCCAACTCCGCCACTGGTGAGGAACCCCGCCAGCGTCTTTGACGTCGCTCGACGAACCAAGGGATTTATGCCCATGGTCGAGGGTCTCGCCCTGTTTGAATTTGCTCGGCACGCGCGGGGAACCACCTGGCTGGAGGTTGGTGCGTGGTGCGGGAAGTCCACGCTCTATCTCGGCGCCGCGGCCACTCGCGCCGGCGCCACTCTCTTCAGCCTCGATCATCACCACGGTTCTGAAGAATTGCAAGAAGGCTGGCCTCACTTCGACCCCACGCTCGTCGACCCGGCCGATGGCCGCCTCAACACGTTGCCCTCGTGGCAGCGCACTGTCGCCGATGCCGGACTCGAGGAGACCGTCATCGGCCTCGTTGGCCGCTCCGAGGTCATCGCCCCGCACTTTGCCACGCCACTCAATCTGCTCTTCCTCGACGGCGGTCACGGCGACGTCGTGGCTTGGCGTGACTTTCGTGACTGGGCCCCCAAAGTGGTCGTCGGTGGACTCGTCTTATTGCACGACGTCTTCGCCAATCCCGAGGATGGTGGACGTCCGCCCTACGAGATCTACTGCCACGCGCTCGACAGTGGTGATTTCGTGGCGCGCGGCGCCGTTGGATCGCTCCACGCGCTCGAGCGCCGTCGCTAACAACGAGGACACTTTCCGCCGCCGACAGCTCGCCACCATTCCCCCGCCTCACGAAAGAGATGCGATGCCGCTGACGTCTCGGCGAGCGTGTCAACCGCGAGAAGTACCGCGGCGGTGCTGTAACTCGAGGTTTCCATCGTGGGGAAGGTCACGCGCTGGGGATAGACCCAACCGGTTAGGTACTCCCCCTCCGCCGTGCGATGAGCCCGCGTTGACGCGAGCACGGTACGCGCTTCGTCACGACGGCCGAGAGTGACGAGGGCCATCGCGTATTCGGATGTTTCGGCGGCGGTTACCCAGTCATTGGTCGACACGCAGCGAACGCCGTGCTCACCCAGAACGAACTCTCGAGCCCGCTGGGCCAAGCGATTGTCTGCCTCACCCCCCCGCACGACACCGGTCAAGACGGGGTAGTACCAGTCCATCGCGAACACCACCTTGGGAGCGAAGGCTTCCTCGTGAGCGGCGATCGCGTGGCCCAGACGTCCAAGGGCCCCACGCCAGGTTGGCCGGTCGTGCCCCAGTTGCGCGGCAATGCGTAAGGCGCATTCAAGCGAGAGAAAAATAGACGACGATCCGGTCAGCAGGGCGAAATCGGCTCGGCTGCCTCGTTCGTCATAGGACCACGAGACCGGACCATCCTCACGTTGCGCGCGCAGGACGAAGGTGATTGCTCGTTCAATCATTGGCCAGTACATGGCCAACGTGTCAACGTCACCGGTGACCTGGTGGTAGTGCCACAGGCCCGTCGCGACGTACGCCGTCACGTTCGTATCAAGCCGCCGCGACGAAACCCAGTCACCAACGTAGTAATTGAACCAACTTCCGTCGCGCCGCTGGTGTCTCGCCAACCACTGATAGGCCGCTCGCGCCTCGTCCAGGTGACCCGTGGCGGTGAGCGCCATGGCGACCTCCACATGATTCCAGGGGTCGCCATGCCCCCCAGGGAACCAGGGAATAAGACCGCTCGGGAGTTGGAGTCGACACAACCGGTGAGCGCTCTGGGCAACCTCGTCGCTCGTCACGACGCCGGTGAGTCCCGGGTGCGTCACGACGTCGCCGGTTTGGTGCAGTAGATCACGAGGGACTTGCCCATGACCGGATTCAGCAGCGCTTCAGTCCACCGCGTGGTGCGCGGCGCCTTCATGATGTCCCACACCAAGAGCCGGTGGTACTGGCGAACGAGCCAGTGTTGATCGTTCGTTGTCCCAACAAGGCACTTGAGCCACCAGTAGGGGGTGTGAAGCGCGTGAGCGTGATGCGTCCCTCGCACGACGACGCCGGCTTCAGTGAGTCGCATTCGTAACACGCGGCGTCGGTAGATGCGGATGTGCCCTCCGGGCACGGAATGATAGGCCGTCGACAGCCACCAGTTGATTCGTTCGGGGGCGTACCGTGGGACGGTTACCGCCAGTGTGCCGCCGGGTCGCAGTACTCGAACAATGTCTCGCAAAACGGTGACGTCGTCGGGAATGTGCTCGAGTACCTCTGAGCAAATGATGTGGTCAAAGGTCGCATCGGGAAATGGCAACCGGTGTGCGTCACCTCGAACGGCGGTCGCCAGGGTGACTGCCGGATCGAACTCGTGTTCGAGGGCCATGGCACCCAGCATCTGCTGCGTCCCGGTCACCTCCTCTCGCCCCGCGTCGAGCGCAACGACGTGGACCCCGCTGCGAGCGAGGGCGTAGGAGTGACGGCCAAAGCCGCAGCCCAGGTCCAGTACTCGGTCGCCGGCGTGTGCACCGAGACGGTCGAATCTCACCGTCAACATTAGTGAAAGGCCACCGCATCAGGCAGTGGCGCTCCCGCCAGCACTGCCTCGTAACAGGCCGCGGTACCACGGGCCGTCACCTGCCACGTGAAACGCTCCATCACACGAGCCCGCCCCGCTTGACCCATGCGACGGCAGCGCTCGGGGTCATCCAATAACGTCGTGATGGCGCTCGCGAGAGCGGCGGCGTCGCCCGGGGCCACGAGGAGCGCCGCGTCGGGTCCCACGACTTCCGGGATTGCGCCACCGGTCGTGGCAATCACGGCCACACCGCAGGACATTGCTTCGATAGCCGGCAGGGAGAACCCCTCGTAGAGGCTCGGCACCACCGCCACGGCCGCTTCACCGTAGAGACGGGCCATCGCTTCGTCACTCACCCCCGAAATCGTGGTCACGACCTCGCCTAATCCCAATCGCTCGATGGTGCGTGCGACCGCCCCATCAGGTTTCGGCCGGCCGATAATAACGATGTCAATCGAACGCGTCGCGAGTACTAACGCGACCGCTTCGAGGAGGGGAACCAGTCCCTTCATCGCCACGTCAGAACTCGTCGTCACCATTAATCGATGTGGTCGTGGCACCACATCCTCGTAGGGGCGAAAGACGTCGTGATCAACCCCCACCGGCACCACGGTGAGTCGCTCCAGGGCCACACCCATTTGCTCATGAATATCAATCCGGGAGTTGTGCGACACCGTGAGCACGGCCGGTAATTGTTGCACCACACGACACTGCATCCGCAAGAAGCCGTACCAACGTCGCACCCCGTAGCGTTCCAGCCACGAAGTGGCGTGCGCGAGGGCGATGGCGCGGTCCACCGTGATGGGGTGATGCAGCGTCTCGAGCACTGGCCACCCCTCGTACGAAAGGTCCAAAATACCCGTTGCCATGCACTGGTTGTCGTGTATGATGTCAAAATCATCACGTCGGGCGCGAAGAAGTTTCTTGACGCGCATACCAAACGTCCACGGCTCAGCGAAACCTCCCGCTCGCAAACTGGCAAATTCCAGCACGTCAGCCCAGGAACGAAACTCGCGGAACGCCGGCGTACGGAAGGGGTCGGGGTCACGATAGAGATCGAGGCCGGGCACCGGAGTGAAGCCCACGCCGTCATCGAGTTCGGGCCACGGGGCGCCAGAAAAGACCTCAACACTGTGTCCGAGTGCGACGAGTTCGCGAGTGAGGTGACGAGTGTAGACACCCTGTCCTCCCACACGAGGATTCCCTCGATAGACCAAGAACGCAATGCGTCGCCCACCCGGTTGCGCCGGTGCTGGTGCTCGCCGCGGCGGAACGATGAGCGCCTCAGTTCGTTCGACTGACGCCCGATGCTTAGCCAGCCAGCCCCTTGTGCGCAGCACCACGTGGATGTTTCCTTTAGTTCGTTCTCGTCTGAGCATCACTGCCCCAGACCCGTGGTACCAAGATAGGAGATTTCCGAGGAGGTACTCAGCGAATTGGCATGTCAGTCAATGAGACGTTCATGGCCGTGAGCACTTTGAGGTGAACACCATCACCATATCGACGCAGTCCCGTGAGGGGACCGAAGGCCGGATTCCAAAAGACTGATTGACCAAAGACGCACGTCCAGTGGGCTACCACGAAGGTAGTTACTGAGTCTTCGAGCACAATCCAGCCACGCGTACTCGCCCCTTCGAGGTAGGTGGCCAGCTCGACCAGGCCCTTGGCCTGGAGCTGCCGCATACGCACGTCGTCGGGTGCCGATTCACGAAAGTGCGTCATGAGCGGCGCGAGCCGGTGCACTTCTTCGGCGATCGGGAGTGACCAACTATGGGTCAAAAATGCCTCGAGGCCGGCCATAAAGCCGGTTTCGTCTTCGTGATCCAGTGCCTGTTTCATGGCCACCATGGATGGCTCGAAGCTTTCAACAAACGCGACGAGGGAGACATACGCCGCCTCAACGATGACGTTGGCCAGCGACTTAAAGTGGTAGTAGATGGTCGGAACTGCGACATTCGCTCGTCGCGCGACGTCGCTGACTCGAATGCGGTGGAGTTCGCTCTCTTCGAGCATCGTCACCATAACGGCGACAATTCCCTGCCTCGTTTCGAGGCCGCCGTCGGGCGAACTGTTACGCATAGTGAAAACCGCATCGTTCGGTCGAGGTTCGAGAACAGACAATACCCATGATGGCGCTAGATCGAACGATACCGCGGAACGTAACCGCCAACACCGAGAGAGACCGACTCTTCAACGTCCATCGACTCATCAACACCACCGATAACCTCGGTGACCCACGACAAACGGTCGGTCAAGATTCGAGTGACGCCACCTTGGAGTGTGTCCGACGAAATGGCGCAACTCGAGCAGGCGCCGCCTAGTTGGACCTCTACGACGCCCGTATCAACATCAGCGCGGACCAGAACAAGGTCACCACCATCTGCTTGGACGGCGGGTCGCATGAGGTCTAAGAGACTGTGGAGCGCTTTGAGGCGGGCGGCGCGTTCGGCTTCGGTGATGTCCATGCCTCTAGTCTGCCGTGTCGCGTTGTTTCTGTGTCATTAAACTTTTGAGGCGAGAAATTCAGCGGCGGCTTCGTCAAAACTTCGTAAGGCGCGTGGTCCCCACACCGTACCCGGCCCACCATTCATCATGATGGCCACGCCAAGGGCCTCGGCGAGAGCCTGCCGCGACACACCTTCGCGGGCACAACTACGAGCGTGCGCCACGATACAACCATCGCATTCACGAGTCACGGCAATCACCAAGGCGAGCAGTTCCTTCGTCGAGAGCGGTAGTGCACCGGGTGCCATGGCCGCTCGCGAGAGTTCACCGTAGCCGCGCATGACGTCGGGGATGAGTGCGCGCAACTCCTTGGCCGGCCCGCGTAATTCGTCTCGTACCTCGTGTGCGTGCTCCATCGCTCTCCTTCGTCGTCCCTCTTAGACTACGAGTATGTCCGTTATCAACACCCTCCTCGCTAACAATGTTGCGTACGTCGCCGGCCACGGGCACCGAGAGTTGCCCACGGCGCCCCAGTTGCATCTCGCGGTGCTCACCTGCATGGACTCGCGACTCGATCTCTTCGGCGCTCTGGGCCTCGACTTAGGAGAGGCTCACCTGATTCGAAACGCGGGCGGCCTTGCCAGCGATGACGCCATTCGCTCGCTCCTGCTCAGCCAGCGGCTGCTCGGCACCACGTCCATCATGGTGATCCACCACACACGCTGTGGACTCGAGACGTTCGTCGAAGAAGAACTCCAGGCTGAGCTTGCAGCAACCTTCGGGCTTCGACCGCCCTTCACGTTGGGCGCCTACGACGACGTGGTCGAAAGTGTGGTCGCCACGGTAGAAACGTTGCGTCAAAGCCCCTTCATCAACAGCAACGATATTCGCGGCTTCGTCTTCGACGTCGACGACGCGATTTTGACTGAGGTCGGCCTCTAGGGCCGACCACTCGACTCAGCCGAAGCGGCCCTTGGTGTAGTCCACCGTGCGAGGGTCCTTGGGGTCGTGGAAGATCTTCTCGGTCGTATCGAACTCAATGAGTTCACCCGCGCGGTCCTCGCCCATCAGCAAGAAGGCGCAGTCGTCCGAAATGCGCGACGCTTGCTGCATGTTGTGGGTCACGATAATGATGGTGACCTTCTGGCGAAGTTCAGCCATGAGCTCTTCAATTCGCAATGTCGCGATGGGGTCAAGGGCCGAGGTGGGCTCGTCCATCAACAGCACTTCGGGCTTCATCGACAAGGCTCGAGCGATGCACAGGCGCTGCTGCTGCCCACCGGAAAGCCCGGTGGCGGCCGACTTCAGGCGAGTGTTAACTTCGTCCCAGAGCGCGGCTCCGCGCAGCGACTCCTCGACGACCTCGTCGAGGAGCGACTTCTTGCGGATGCCGTTGAGGCGCAAGCCGGAGATGACGTTGTCATAGATTGACATCGTTGGGAACGGATTCGCCCGCTGGAACACCATGCCGATCCGCGAGCGAAGCTCGGTAACCGTGATGTCACCGCGGTAGATGTCGGTGCCCTCGAGGAGAATTTCGCCAGTCACCTTGGCGCTCGGCGTCAAGTCGTGCAAGCGATTCAGGGCGCGAAGCAGCGTGGTCTTACCGGAACCCGACGGTCCGATAAGCGACGTCACACGGTTCTTGACGACGTCAAACGTGGCATCGCGGACCGCCGTGCGGCCGTCGAAGGCGACGGCCACATCACGCAGGCTCATCGCCACGTCGCCACGGCTGATCACACTGGTAGTCGTGTTGACTTCTACTTGACTCTGTTCCATCGCTCAATCCTTTGACGAAGATGCTCAATAAAAACAGTAGTCGTCACCGAACGAGGACTTCTCCGTCAGGGTAAGCCCCGTAAGACCGCTTCACCAACAGTTCGCAACAGGAGAATGAAATGTGAGTGACGATGACCATTTTGTGCGCAATCATCACGTTTCGCGATCACTGATGGACGCGATTCCATGTGCTGCACCAAAAATATTTCATAGTTGTTCTAGAGTTGGAGTGGGAAAGACACTGACTTGTAAGGGATAGACACATGCGAATTGGAGTGCTCACAGCTGGCGGTGACGCCCCGGGGCTCAACGCTGCTATCCGTGGATTGGGCAATGGGGCGCTTTCTGACGGGCACGAATTTATCGGCATCGCTAATGGCTGGGCCGGGTTGGCCACGGAATACGCTGGCCGGCCGCTGAGCAAACTTGACCTCAACTACATCGTTGGCAATGGTGGCACCATTCTTGGTACCGCGCGGCACAACCTCGACAACCCACCGGGTGGTCGCGAACGCATGCTCGAAGTCATCGACGAGCACCTGGACGCCGTTGTTGCCATCGGTGGCGACGGGACGCAGCGAATCTCCAATTGGCTCTCACAGCACGGCGCCCCCATTGTGGGCGTGCCAAAAACGCTCGATAACGACCTCGCCGGCACCGACTACTGCATTGGCTTTGATACCGCGGTGTCGATTGTGACTGAATCCATTGACCGACTCATCACGACGGCTGCGTCACACCACCGAGTCATGGTCGTTGAGACGATGGGTCGAGCAACCGGGTGGGTAGCCGCTATGGGAGGGCTCGCCGGTGGCGCCGACCTTATTCTCATTCCCGAATTCCCGATCACGATGGATGACGTTATCGAGCACGTGACTCGCCGTCGCGCCTCGGGCTACGGTTTCTCCATTGTCGTGGTGGCCGAAGGCATCAACCTCGAAACTCTCGGTGGGGTCGAAGTCGGTGTGTCGACCGAAGGCATCGGTGGCGTTCGCCTCGCGACGCGAGGCGTCGGCAACTTTGTCGCCAACCGCATCGACGAGCACGGGGGCTTCGAGGTTCGCACCACGGTCCTCGGTCACCTCCAGCGTGGTGGTACGCCGACCGCCTACGACCGAATCTGGGCCACCCGCGTGGGTGCGGCGGCCTACGAGGCCGTGCGCGATGGCAACTTCGGCACGATTCCCGTGGTTCGTTGCAATGAAGTGGTCTCGGCACCGCTCAGTGACGTGGCCGTCGGCCAACGTCCGGTGCCCCGCGATCTCTACGAACTCTGTACGGCCTTCTTCTAGAAGACTGGCGGCGTACCGAGCGGGCTCAACTGACCCGTGCGGTAGTGCTTGCGACACAAGACTTGGTAGTGCACCACCCCGTGGGATACGTCACCGGTGAGAATTTGCGTCCCTTCACGCGCCACGCTTCCATTCACAATGCGTGCATTGCATCGCCCCTTTTGACCGCACCAACAGTTCGACGTCAGTGGCAGTTCTTGGCAACGATCGGCAATTGCGAACAGTCGCGCGGAACCGGGAAAGACGTCCAGGAGAAAGTCAGCCGATAAGCCAAAGGCGTGCACGTCAATGCCGTCGTCGTCCACGACGCGGGCCAATTGATCAATCTGGGCGGCCGTCGCGAACTGGACTTCGTCGATCACCAAAATGTTGTCACCGTCGTCCAGCAATCGCTTGAGGTAGGGATCAAGGTCCTCGCCGGGGGCAATCGCATCTGCTTCGGCCTCAATGCCAATGCGACTCGTCACCATTCCGCTGTCGCTGCGGTCGCCGAAGGTCCACAGTGCGACGTCACTTCGACCTTCGCGAAGTTGCCAGCACATCTGAAGGGCCAGGGTGGATTTCCCCGCCGCCATAGTGCCGTAGGTGAAAGACAGTTCTGCCATTGGTGCTCCCGCGAAAGTGTGTCGCTAAGAGTACTCGCCGCCATGTGACCCCACTCACGTGCGAGGAGTGGCTAGATTTTGCCTATGAATCTTTCCGTCCGCGCCATCGCCTACATCCGCAACGAGCGAGCCGAAGCGCTCGACGACAACTGGAATGACGTCGTCAGTGTCATTGAGCTGGCCAGTGACGTGCCCGACGAATCCCTTCGCGGTCTCAGTGACTTCAGTCATATCGAAGTCGTCTTCTTCGCTGACTGGGCCGAAGACGTCCCGCCGGGTCCGTGGCACCGCCACCCCCGCGGCAACACCGATTGGCCCGATGTCGGTATTTTTGCGCAGCGCAACAAAGACCGCCCCAACCGCCTCCTGCTCACGACGGTGGCCATTGAGGAAGTGGGCGAACGCTCCATTCGCGTGCGCGGACTTGACGGCATCGACGGCACCCCGGTGCTCGACATCAAGCCGGTCTTTCGATGGAGCGTCCCCGAGGGTGACATCCGTGCCGCAAGCTGGAGCGACGAGCTCGCTGACGAGTAGTTAGTGACCCTGCGCCACTCGCGCTAGCACCGCGTCACGCTTCGGTCCAGTGGCTGGACCGAACGTCGTAATGGCAATCGAGGCCGCCGCATTCGCCCGCTCCAGCGCGACATCGAGCGTACAGCCCGCCATCAATTCTGCCAGCACCACGCCGTTGTGTACGTCGCCGGCACCGTTGGTATCGACCACGTTGGTTACGAAGGCCGGACTGATGTAGGTACCGTGTTCGTCGGCGCCAACACAGCCGCGCGCTCCATCGCGCACAACGACGCCACGACGACTCCACTGGGTCAGCAGTGCTCGAGCGGCGAGAAAGGCCGAGTTGGCTTTCGTCAGGTACACGGCCTCGGCAAAATTGCACAGAAGCCAGTCGGTACGCTGCAGGACCGACCGAAGTATTTTGACGTCGATGTCCGCCACCCGAGGCCCTGGGTCAAAAGCGACCACTGTTTCGGTGGGCAGACCTGCGAGCCACGTGGCAACCGTGTCAGCAATTTCGGGGTACACGAAGTTGTAACCGGATAAATAGACCGTGTCGGTCGGCCCCGGCATCACGGTGGCGAGTTCCTCAGCCGTCAACGTGAGTTCGGCACCAGGTGAGGTGACGAAGGTACGCTCACCGGAGCGCTCGACGAGGACCACGCAGGCCCCCAGGTCACGAGGTCCGCGTGGCGCAATCAACAACTCAACGCCCTCCGTAGCCAGTGACGCCTGCGCCATCCGACTAAACGGCCCTTCGCCCAATTGGCCAACGTAGACGGCCTCGCAACCCTGACGAAGCGCGGCACTCAAAATGTTGAATCCCCCACCGGCGCTCACCAAGCGATCATGGGCGACGGCGTCGCCACCACGGACCGGCAGAGAGTCGACGTGGAGGGCCACGTCGACCATGACAGTGTCAAGAACCAGCAGGCGACCCGGCTGTCCGGTCATGCCAATGTCCACGGACCACGTACCCAGCAGCGACGCACGCTTTTATCCCTTAGCCAGCTTGTTTTGCAGGGTGGCTAGCGCCGTTATGTGCTTCGAAATCAACAAGTTGAGCGTTTGGACTTGCGAGGTGGACAATGGTGCCTTCTTGTGCTGAATCTTCAGGACCTCAGTGCCAGCGACCCGCCCAATCTCCGAGGCCAGCGTCGAAACCTGTGCGTTGTACGCACTCGATGGCCCGTTCGCGTGTTGCGCCAAAGCGGCGGCGTCCGATACCAGGTGTTCGGCAATTGCGAGCTCATCGGGGCCAGTGTTCTTCGGTGAAGCGAACGAGTTGAGATCCGTTTCAATGACGTACACGATGGCACTAACGCCTACGCCCCATAGACGAAACGCTACGGGATGCCCGGCCGCCTGAGCCGTGAGCACTGCCGTGTCCGATGCGACAGCCGCTGTCGAAAATTCAATCGTGCCGAGGTCAACGTACACCGAAATTTTGGTCGTGTCTTTTCCGAATGAAGTGAAGGCGTGACTGAGGAGCTTGTCGTCATTGATAAAGAGCTGCACGGGCGCCTTGTACGCGGCGGGCAATGACGCCTTCGAAGCGTCCAGTGCTTCGGCGTCGAGCGCCGCCAAGCCATCTTGGGCGAGTTTGAGGTTCTGGGTACGTTGCGCCAGACAAGTTTTCGTCGAACAGAAAAACACGTTACGTATTTCATTGACGTAGGTGTCACCGGCCGAAACAATGGTCTTCACGACGGCTGGCGCAGCGGTGGCGGCTCCGGCAGTTGAGGATGAGAACATCAGGGGGCTGAGCGGAACCAGTGTGGCCAGCGCCAGCATCCACCGGCGGAAGTTCGTCTTCATAAAAGGGACTCTCCTTAGTCACTGCCACCCTAGTAAAGAGTTCCCCTTTGTCGAACTCGGTTCTGGTGAACGTTCGGACGTTGCATCGCAGTGCCAACGCCGGCGAGGTGCGTAGAGTCCACGGGGTTTGAAGAGTTGACTACGGTTTATTCGTGCGGTGTTCGTGACACCCACCGAAGGGATCCTCATGTCTAGTGCTCGACGCGCTGCGCTCACCGTCACACTGATGCTCGGCCTAGCGCCGCTGGCCGCGGCCCCCGTCTCGGCAAGCCCTTCGTCCACCGCGGTGAGTGCCCGCCTCGGTCCGGTCCTTTTTCGGGCTATCGAGACGAACAATGTTTCCCTGGCGCGATCGCTGTTCTTTCCCGGCGACGCGTATCGTGCCATGAAGACAGGAATGATTGCTGACCCGGGAAGCGATTACGCTCATCGACTCCTCGCCTTTTACGTCCTCGATCTTGAGGCGTATCACCAACTCGTGACTTCAGGTGGCCCAGCCCGGTACCTGCGAACCATCATCGATCCGAGCCTCGCAACGTGGATCAGTCCAGGTGTGTGTGAGAACCGAATCGGCTACTGGCACGAACCACCCGTACGACTCGTGTACTCCCAAAATGGCCGTACCAGGTCATTCGCAATCGATTCGCTGATTTCCTGGCAGAACCGCTACTACGTCATTCACCTCGGGCCCAACCCTCGGCCGAGCAATGTCGGCACGGTCGATCAACCACAGCGTGGACCGGGGATACCAGGGCCGGCAGGTGGGTGTTAATTCAGGGAAGAATGGCGCCAGATGCGCCAATCACGGCTGCTGAAGCACCGAAATCTTGGCGTGAAAGGGCATTGACAAATGGCCACAGTGCGTGACTCGCATCGGGTAGCACGAGCCCCGTAGACGTAAAGTGTGCCGCCGCCACGTCACCACGAATGAACCGTCCCGACGTTGACAGCGTGATGTGCACCACGCCCGTGAGGTCGAGCGCACCGAAAGTGGAGAAGGACTCGTAGTTCGTGAAGTCACCCATGGAATAGACGATGAGATGACCTTTATACCACTGCATCCCGCGCCACACGTGTGGCCCGCTCCCGAGTACGAGTGAGGCCCCGAGGTCAATGGCGCGATGGGCGAATTCGTAGGGGTTCCCACGATTCTCCCCGTAGTAGAACTCACTTTGTCGAGTGACGTGATCGGCCGATGCTCCCTCGGCTCCCGAGTGCATATAGACCACGACGATCT
This sequence comes from uncultured Actinomycetes bacterium, assembly GCA_903825765.1. Classification (GTDB taxonomy): domain Bacteria; phylum Actinomycetota; class Acidimicrobiia; order Acidimicrobiales; family RAAP-2; genus RAAP-2. The sequence continues at coordinate 19,394 of CAIKBU010000021.1, forward strand.
GGGCGTGCGCCTTCGCCCGCTTCATAAGCGCGGCGAATTGCCCGACGTCGAGGAGGTTATTCGTCAAGTAGTAGGGCGCGACGTCGACGAAGGCGACCTTCACGCCGTGGGTGGTGACGTAGCCAATCTGGCCGGGCAATCCCGCCTGCACCAGGCCAGCCGACGTGAGCGCTGCTGACGTTTCGGCCACGCCGGTGGCGCCAAAGTCGTACGAATGGTTATTGGCGCTGTTGAGGACGGTAAATCCAGCGGCGCGGTAGAGGTGAGCGTAACTCGGAGGAACTTTGAAGGCGTAGCAGGCACTCGAATGCGAGCCACACTTCGACGCCGTGCCCGTGGTCATCGTTCCTTCGAGGTTCGCGAACGACACATCCGCCTGGAGTAACGGGCGCACGGGGGCGAATTCCGCGGCCGGTGACGGAGGGAGCAGTGGCGTCGATCCGAGGTCGGTGTCGCCAACCGCGGCAAAAGTGATCGTCGTCGGCACCGTGGTGGTCGTGGTTGGCCGAGTCGTGGGCGGCGCGGGAGGGCCAGTCGTCGCCGGGGCCGGAGCCGCCGACGTCCGGCCAAGGTGCGAGTGCCAGGCGAGGATGGTGGCTCCTACTACCACCATCGCGACTGCGGTAACCCCGATCAGTGCCCCGCCGAGTGGACGACGCCGTTTGGCGTGACGGCCTACCACGGGGTCGCTTCACCGCCACGCCGAGTGGCGAAGACCGCAAAGAAGTCTTTCGTGCTCGAATAAAGGAAGCGGCCCGGGATTTGGTTCGGATTCGCCACACGAAGGACTGGACCGACGGCGTTACGTCCGGAATAGGTCACGAAGATTGGCCATTCGGGATTGATATCAAGCTGCATCGCCGACACTGCGTGGAGTCGCACCAGGATCGACGCCAGCGACGCTGCCGTCTGCAGCGGAGCCGCGACGTAGAGCAGATTGCCGCGTGCGTCAATACCGATGGCCGAGCGCCACACCGCTGGCACGCCACCGAGTGTGATACCCCACCGAGCGTTGTCCTGACTCAAGGCCGTGGGCCTACCACCCGCCACGAGTAATGACAAGTTCTGGCGGGCCATCACAATCGACGAGTCGGGATGCGCACCGCCGGTCCATCGGATAATCGACAAACGTCCGTCACGAGTTCGAACGAGCGTCGCCTCTCCTTTGACCATTGGGTAATACAGCGTGCCGTTGGTATAGAAACCCGCCGGATTATCTGCTTCGTAGAAACCCGAGTTGAACGTGGCCAAGAGTCGTGGCAGTCCGGCTGGCGGCACCGCCTCCGGACCCCGCGCGAGCGAACTCGGACCGGGCCCTTTGTAGCCCGGGTAGAGGCCAAGATCTATTGAACTCCAGCGTAGCCACGCGGCGTAGGCGACGACTGAAGCAGCCTGCCCCGTGGGGTGAAAGGTGGTGACGTAAACAGGGTGCGCACCGTCCCAGGTGTCGACGGGCGTCCACGTCAAACAACTTTTCGGGATGCATGATCGATCAGGTGTCGTCAGGGCCGCGGTGTGGTGATGCTTGACGAAGGTCGGAGTCGGGGCCGTCACCTTTGGGGTGGCCCGACTAGAGGCCCGCGACGAGGGCGCGTGCGAGAGGAGACTCCATGCGGCCATCACACTCAGTACGCCAACCAGCGCCACGAGCGGCCATGGTGAGCGCGACGGTGCGGCGTGTCGTCCGCGAGTACGAGCCATCGTCACCTAGTCACAACAACTGTCGCGCCAACCACAACCACCACATTTGAAGTGGGCGTGTTCGGCGTGGAGTGCTCCGCCACAGTGCGGACACTCGTGGAAAACGCCAAAGTGATTTTGGCACTCGGTCAATGGTGCAGAAAGAGGCATTTTGGCGTCCACTCCTTCATCTTTACAGTGTGTGTCGAGCACTCAGGGGATGGTAACCCGGGGTGCCCCCATAGTCACTCCGCTACTGTGTCCGGAAGCCGAAAGGAATCTAATGACTGGTACCACCCAACTTCTTACCCTGCGCGATGGACGAGAACTCGAAGTCTTGACCATGGGCGATCCCGCCGGTCAAACCGTGGTATTTCAGCACGGGACGCCCGGTTCGATCTACATGCTCGCCGGTCACGCCGAAGCCATGCTCGAACGCGGCTTCTTCTTCATCCTCACCTCACGCGCTGGTTACGGGCTCTCGAGTCGTAATGAAGGCCGCCAGGTCGCCAGCGTCGTGAGCGACATCAACGAGGTCCTCGATCAGCTGGGGCGCGCGGACTACGTCACCGTGGGTTGGTCGGGTGGCGGGCCCCACGCGCTCGCCTGCGCCGCGCTCGACGCAGGACGTTGCCGTGGAGCACTCTCCGTAGCTGGCGTGGCTCCGGTTGGTGACGGCTTTGACTGGACCGACGGCATGAGTGAAGAAAATAAGCGCGAATTCGCCGACTTCGTCGCTGGCGGCGAAGCATTCGAAAAGTCCATCATCGACGGCTACGAACAGCTCGCCCCCACCACAACGGAGAACTGTCTCGAGGTCTGGGGTCCGTGGCTGTCGGAAGTCGACGCTGCTTCGTTGTCGACGCCCGAGAAGATTGCCGCCTTCGCCCTCGGCACCTCTCACGCCTTCGTCAAGGGCTACTGGGGCTACTACGACGACAACGTTGGTACCTTCGGAGACTGGGGCTTTGATCCCTCGGCAATTACGGTTCCCGTCGGTGTCTGGTACGGCGACAACGACCTCATGGTGCCAGTGCAGCACGGCGACCAACTCGTGTCAATTGTCCCGACGGCCGTGTCGCACCACTACCCAGCCGAGGGTCACCTCTCAATCTTCTCGGAATTCCGTAGCGAGATTGCTGACGAGATTGCCGCTTTTCACGGCGTCAATTAACGCCGTCGCGACCTAAAACGTCGTGGCGTCGATAACGAAGCGGTACTTCACGTCACTCGCCACGGTTCGCTCGTACGCCTCGTTAATGGCGGACGCCTCAATGACCTCTACCTGACTGGCGATGCCGTGGGTGGCAGCGAAGTCCATCATCTCTTGCAACTCCACCATGCCGCCAATGGCTGAACCAGTGATGTGACGACGCCCCCCGATGAGCAGCGAGGGGTCGAAGCTAAAGGGGTGGCCCGATATGCCGACGAAGCAGAAGACCCCATCGGTGGTAAGCGCCTTGAGGTACGGGTTGATGTCGAGGTCCGCCGACGAGGCGTTGATGATGAGGTCGAAGTGTCCCCCACTCGTGGCAACCGCGTCGGGCGCGTGCGTAACAACGACGTCATCGGCACCGAGTGCTCGGGCGTCGGCCTCCTTGGAGGCCGAGTGAGTGAAAACGGTGACGTGGGCTCCCAGTGCGTGCGCAAACTGGACGCCCATGTGACCGAGTCCGCCGAGACCGATAATGCCGACGCGCTTGCCGGGGCCGGCACCAAAGTGCTTGAGGGGAGAGTACAACGTGATACCAGCGCAGAGCAGTGGCGCTGCTCCAGCCAAGTCGCAGTCCTCGCTAACGGTCACGGCGTAGTCCTGATCAATAACGAACTGATTGGCGTAACCGCCAAAGAGTGGCTCGCCCTGCGCATCACGTCCGTTGTAGGTGGGGGTCACGCCGGCGCGGCAATACTGCTGCAGGCCGCGGACACAGAAGTCGCACGTACGGCACGAGTCGACGAAGACGCCGACCCCGATCCGTTGCCCCGGCGCAAATTTCGTGACATCAGCGCCAACGGACGTGACCACACCAATGATTTCGTGACCAGGCACCATCGGGAAAATCGACGGACCCCATTCTTCGCGTACTTGGTGGATGTCGGAATGGCAGATACCGGAGAACAAGACGTCAAACGCCACATCGCGAGGTCCAACGGCGCGTCGTGAAAATTCAAAAGGGACAAGTGGGGCGCTGGCCTCGTGGGCGACGTAACCGCGAGTGGTCATGATTCTCCTTAAGTGAACGAGACACTGGAGGTTAGTCGCGACGTAGTTCCCCCAAACCGAACTACGACAACTCGCGAGCGACCCACCGCTCGATTGCGGCGCGAAGGGCTGGGAGTGGCACTGGACCCGTGGTGAGTACGACGTCGTGAAAGGCGCGAACGTCGAAACGATCACCCAGCACGTCTGTCGCGTATCGGCGACACGACTCAATCTCGAGTCGTCCCACCATGTACGAAAGGGCTTGCCCCGGCATCGCGATGTATCGATCAACTTCGGCAACGACTTCCACGAGAGGCATTGGGACGTTAGCCACCATGAAATCAATGGCCTGCTGTCGCGACCATCCCATTCCGTGCAAACCTGTATCAACCACCAGTCGAGCGGCGCGCCAGGCGTCGGTGCTCAGCATGCCCAGGCGGGCCACGTCATCGCTGTAGAGGCCCATTTCGTCGGCCAGGCGTTCGGCGTAGAGCCCCCAACCTTCCGCATTCGCCACGTCCATAAAGAGGGAATGAGCGAGGTGATTCCCCTCAACTTCTTGAATGATGGTGAGTTGAAAGTGGTGCCCCGGCACCGCTTCGTGGAAGGCGATGGCCTCCGCTAAGTGGCGGAACCGCTCCTCTGGCTTCAAGGTATTTATGAAGTAGGTACCGACGCGCGAGCCGTCAAAGGCGCCAGTTTGGTAGTAGGCCGGGGCCGAGCCGGCGGCCAGGGCGAGGGGCACTTCCTCGATGGCACAGGCGGTAGAAGGAAGCAAGCCAAACCACTTCGGCGCTTCGGCTTCGGCGCGACGAACCATCTCGGTAGCCTTGGCCACCATCTCCTCTTCACTTTCGTAGCGAAGCGCGGGGTCGTTACGCAATCGATCGTGCACTGATGCCACGTCGGTCAGACCCCAGAGGCGTTCGCCCAGTGTGACGTAGTCCTGATTGAGTTGCTCGATGATGGCAAGTCCCGTGGCGTGAAGGTCACGTGGGCTGCGTGTCGTCGACGTTGAAACCTGCACCATGGTGTCGTAGAGCGCCTCACCATCGGGCAACCAGCACAGACCTGGGTGCTCGTCGTCACGTCCGAGTTCGAGAATTTCGCTCGTCAATACGTGCCGATACTGACGCAATGCGTCGCTAACAACGCCATCGAGGAGGTCATCGACGGCCGCACCAAAAGCATCATCATCCTCGGCGCGGCGACGTAGCCCCACGAGGTCTGGATCACCGAGGACCCGATCAATGAGGGTGACGGTGTTGTCCACCCCTCGACGTGTTGGCGTGCGTCCCGCGGCCACACCTTCGCGGTGGCGCTCCCCTGCTTCAGCGAGGTAGCGAGGCAGGAGCGTCAGTCGCTCGATGTACTGATCCCGCCGAGCGGCAGTGTCAAGCGGGAGTTGCGGCAAAACCGTTACCACGCCCGAGAGGGGTGAATTGAAGAAATCCGTGATGGTGAAGTCCATCTGGCGGACGCCGAGTTGGCGAGCGATAGCGTCCGCGGAATACGCCAAATTGTCGAGCAGCACGACGTCGCGCTCCGCCAGCGCATCACCGATGTCACTCTGCAGCGCGCGAGCCCGCGCAGCAAAACCGTGGTAGCTCACAATGGCCGCGTCCTCTTCGGTCCGCGACAATGGAGCGAGCCCAGAAGAACCCTCCTCGATGCCCAAAAGGGCGGCCTCAAGCGGTTCTTGCCGGAAGCGCAGTGCCACCATTTCATTGGCCAATGTGTTCAGGTCTTCGTTCATCTCCCAAAACTAGCCAAAAAGTCAATCGCAGAAGGGTTGCAACACCGTGGCCCTAGAGTTCGGTGATGCCCCCACTCTCGCCAATGGTCACTTTCGGGGCCATCAGCTTCGCCACGTGTACCGCCCTCGCCAACGCCGTTGCCGTGACGACGCAACACGTTGCGAGTCAGCGACCAAAGGGAGCAGTCCGGGGCATGTCGCTCGCACTCGCCGTTCTTCGCCAACCGCTGTGGTGGCTCGGCGGCATCGCCCTCTTTGGCTCACTGGTGTTTCAGGCACTGGCTCTCCACTTTGGTCCACTCTCACTCGTGCAGCCCTTCCTTATTTCTGAATTACTCATGGCATTAGTGCTGCGTCGATTCTGGCGCCGTCAGCGAATTGTCCGTCGCGCCTGGGTCGCGGGAGCCTTGGTCGTTATTTCCCTTACCGCTTTCTTGATTCTCAGCGCGCCATCAACCGGTCGGCCGCACACCAGTGCCCGTACATGGGCCTGGACGATGGGCACGACGCTGCTCGCGATGGGTGTGGTGGCGGTGCTCGGACGTCGAGGTACGGATCGACATCGAGCTGGTGCGTGGGGCACGATTACCGCGGTTTTGTGGGCCCTCGAAGCCGCTCTCATCAAAGGAACAACCGACTCAATCGCCGTCCACGGCCTTGGTGGTGCATTCCTCGATTGGCCGCTCTACGCCTTCGTCGTTATTGGTCTGGCCGGCCTCGCGGCCGAGCAGACGGCACTTTTCGTAGGCCCCCTCGCAGTATCCCAACCATGCATCGTCATTTTCGACCCACTCGCGAGCATCCTCTTTGGCGTGATCCTCTACGGGGAGCATTGGCGATCGGGCACCTGGTCAATCTTGAGCAGTGTTCTCACGCTCCTGATTCTCTGCCTCAGCGCCTACCAACTCATGATGGCGACACCTGACACTCTGCACCCCACGGGATCAGGAGTGTCGCTGCCGACGACGAGTTAGGAGAGCGCACCCGACGAGCGAAAGAACGCTTAGCGCCGCGGGCCAGTAGGCAATAGACGATGTGGTCAGTGACGACAGTGCGCTGGTGGCTACGACGTAGTGCTGATTTGTCGGATCAACGGTGCCAGCAATTTCACGACCAGGAGCGAGGAATGTCGACTGCCCGACCACCGTTTCGGCGTACGAGGCGCCTTCGACGGTGTAGCGACCGGTGCAGTGATATCCCGCCCCAGTGCTGCCCGAGCCCCCCAAGTTCCCCACACAGTTCGTCACGCGCACCGTGACCGAAAGACCGTGCAGGCGCAGCCGCTGTTCGCGCTGGCCGTCATTCGACACCGACACGACGTTGACCACGGCGAGTGCCACGAGTGACGCCTGGAGAAGCCACCACCACGTTCGCCGGCTTAGCGACCGTCGCTTCTCCACCGTTGCTCCACGGAGCACGGCCAGTGGGGTGTTTTCCATCCCCCAACGTTACTGACAGTGAACCACTCGAAACGAGTTCGATTAACGGCGAACTCTACTCCGCGTTGGCGTGTGCGATTGAGCGAATGTAATCCTCGAACGCCTTTTGACGCAGTTGCATCGCCTGGATGTCGCGCTCGTGCATCTTGGTTCCACGGGCGAGCAGGTAGACCAAGCAACCCACCAGCGGGAGAAGAAAGATAAAGAACACCCACGCCGCTTTCGCCGCACCCACGAGGTCGTGACTCTTGAAAATGTCACTAATAACGTGAAACACCAAGATGATCCAGAAGATGAGGAGCGCAAAATACACGCTTGAGACAAACACATCGAAGAGTGGATAGGTCGTTGCATTCATGAGGACTCCTTTGTCGCTTAAGGATCACCCTAGACCTCTTCGGTGATCATTACCATTGCGAACGCTCGAATTCTCAAACGAAGTCCACCAGCACCACACACTGTTTGCTCGCGGCCTCTGTCGTTCGCTCAAACTGCACCTTCCGATGACATCGGACATCAGAGCGGCGGGCGCACGCCGATCGAAATTCGGGGTTGCGGTGGTGGCATTTTGTGGCGCGGTCGCGTTCGGGTTTTTTGCGTACCTGCTCGACCTGCTGCCCGGCACTGGGGAGGCCACCACGGCGAACGAGTACCACCGCACCATTGCTGGATGGCCCTCGGTGCCCCCGGCAGGATTCGAACCTGCACCTCAGACCTTAGGACGGTCGCGCGTTATCCATTTCGCTACAGGGGCCATCGTTTCGACTCGCACGAGCGAGCGACCACCACGTTAGTTCCCGCGTGTCGCCATGACCCCTCCCCGAAGTGGCCACGTATGTCACCACCAGATTGTTGGCTCCGGTGGCGTCCCGAGACATACCCCCACGCCATGGCCAATTCGCTGCGCACTCCAAGCCACGACGCCCGCATCGACCACATCGTCGGGCTGTCCTCGCCGTGCAACCTGCGAGTCGACTGAGCGCAGGTCGATGCCTGCCCCACAGAGGGCATCGTGTCGATCCATCAGACCCGACCACGACTTCTTCGAATCGAGTACCCGCCCGGCCAGGTGACGAAATGAAAGCTCCGGGTGCACCTCGTACACCGGCGCGGACGACGACCCGATCCACGCCTCGACTTCAAATATCTTGGCTCGCAGTCCGTACGACTGCCGACTCAGCCCCGCCCCACTTAGCTCGCGGGCGATGGCCGTGGCCGCTTCGTGCGTGGGGGCGGCCAGCGCGGCCCGCACCGGCACGGGGAACAATGTGCTGGCGCGAGAGCCAAGGAGTGCTCTCCCCAACGCGTCGCACGCGCGGTACCCCGACGACGCAAAGCCAATGGGAATATCAATCCCGATCGCGTCGAGTGCGCCCAGGCCGTCTATGTCGCTGACGTGTGAAAGGAAATGCCCGCTGACGATGCCCTCATCGAGCACCACCGCAATCCACCCCGAGGGGCACGCATCTAGACCCGCTACTCGCACCGCTTCATTCTCCCATAGCGCTGATTAATCATGGGCGGTGTGGCGGTGGCCGACGGGTCCATCATCCTTACTAACCTTGCTCGGACATGGCCATTCTTCTTGACCTTCAAAACGTTTCATTTCAGGGCTTCGACCGAGCCATTCTCGAGAGCCTCTCGCTCACGATTTCTTCGGGTGACCGCATCGGGGTGGTGGGCATCAACGGGGCCGGAAAGTCGACGCTGTTGCGTATCGTGGCCGGCGCCCTCGAGCCAGATGGTGGCGCCATTCGACGCCCCCAAACGGTGCAGGTCGGCTACCTGGAGCAGATTCCCGTGCTCCCCGACGGCACCGTACGGGAAGCCCTCGGCTACGACTGGCAAGTTGACGCGGCCCTTGATCGCCTCGGCATGCTCGGCTCCGTCGATACGCACGTCAAGCACCTTTCGGGTGGACAACTCAAGCGCGTCGCCCTCGCGCGGCTCTTCGCCCTCGACTACGACGTCCTCATTATGGACGAACCGACCAACCACCTCGACCTCGGGGCCATTCAGTGGCTCGAACAGCAGATTCGCTCCTTCAAGGGTGCCGTCTTGCTCGTTAGCCACGACCGCTTCCTCCTCGACCAGGTGACGACTCGCATGATTGAGGTGGACCGCGGTAAGACGTACGTTCACGTCGGCGGCTACTCCCAGCTCCTCGAGAATCAAGCCGAACGCGAGGAGCAGGCGGCCAGCGCTGAGCAGGTGCGCCGCAATCTGGCCCGCCACGAACTGGCCTGGCTTCGCCGTGGTGTGAAGGCTCGTTCCACGAAGCCCCAGGCCCGTATCGACGCCGCGGAGCGACTTCTCAACACCAAGCCCGACGCCGCCGCGCGCGAAGGTTCAATCGAGTTCAGGGTCGACGCTCCCCGACTGGGCACCACCGTCATCAAGGCGCACCAGGTCTCCTTCGCGTACCCGCAAGGTGGGACGATGCTCCACGACGTGAGCCTCGAACTCGGGCCCGGCGACCGTATCGGTATCGTCGGACCGAATGGCGCCGGTAAGTCAACGTTCCTCGAACTCCTCGCCCAGCAGCTCGAGCCAACCAAGGGCACCATCAAGCACGGACCGACGGTCGTTACCGCTTTCTTCGACCAAGAAGGCGGCAACTTCGACTTAGAAAAGACGGTGCAGGAACTCGTTGCCGGACCCCAGGGTATTCCCGATAGTCCCGAGAATCTCGCCATCATGAAACGCTTCTGGTTCACCGGATCGCTCACCAAAACCAAGGCCAAGGACTTGAGCGGTGGCGAGCGACGGCGCTTGCAGTTGCTCCTCGCACTCAACACCCGACCCAACGTCCTCTTCCTCGACGAACCCACCAACGACCTGGACCTCGAGACCATTCGCTTGGTCGAGGAGTTCTTGCGCTTCTGGACCGGTACCCTCATCGTGGTCAGCCACGACCGCACATTCCTGAGTCGCACTACCGATCGACTCTTAGAAGTCCACCCCGACGGATCACTCAAAGACATCCCCGGTGGTATCGACGCGTGGATCGCCCGCTCGATGGGTGTGGGCGTTGTCGACTCGGCCGCGGAGCGCTCCCAGACCACCGGCCCCGGAGGCGTTTCACGCTCCAAACGCTTGCGCGAGGTCGAAAAAGAGGTCGCCAAACTGGAACGCAAGCGCGTCACCCTCACCACCAGGATTGCCGAGTCGAGCGACTACGCCGAGCAGGGAAAACTCTCCGCCGAACTCACCCAGGTCCTCGCCGACCTTGCGGCGGCAGAAGAGAAGTGGCTGTCGCTGGCTGACTAGCGGGCGGCGTCGAGCTCGGCCAAGAAGGCGGTGAGCACCGAGAAGTACGCCTCCGGCTCTTCGACGAAGGGCATGTGCGACGAGTGAGGGAAGATTTCCCATCGAACGTCAGCAATAGCGTCCATAAAGGGCTGGATGGTCGCAGGGGTGGCCTCGTCGTGGCCGCCCGACATCAGCAATGTGGGCGCGGTAATGAGGTGCACGCGGTCCACCACAGTCCACGTTTTTATAGTGCCAATTGTTAAGAACTCGTTGGGCCCATTCATCACGTTGTACACCGTCGAATCGTTGGCCATGGCCTCATTCGTCCACTGCACCTCCGGGGGATTCGGCACGATTCGACAAACGTGTTCGGCGTAGAAGGCCTCGGTGGCCGCGAGGTACTCGGGGTCCTCGATCGTTCCCGCGGCTTCGTGACGATTGAGGGCATCGGCAATCTCGGCCGGCAGGGCGGCGCGCAATCGGGCCGCTTCCGACAGCCAAAGCGCCATCGATGCCGGTGAATTCGACAGAATCAGGCCTTTGAGTCCAGCGGGCTGGCGAATGCCGTGTTCGGCGCCCAGCATGCCACCCCACGACTGACCGAGAAAGTAATAGTTGTCCTCAATACCGAGGTGGCGAAGTAAGTTCTCGAGTTCCGCCAGAAAGAGATCAACCGTCCAGAAGTTCTCGTCACGCGTGGTCAAGTGGGTCGACTGACCCGAACCCAATTGGTCGTAGTGAATGACGGGACGGCCGGTCTCGGCCACCGAGGCAATCGAGAGAACGTAGTGGTGGGTCATGCCGGGACCACCGTGGGCGACGACCAGTGGGGTGAGGCTCGATGACAGGTCACCGGTGATGCGGTACCAGGTCTGGTACTCACCGAATGGGGCAACGCCCTCGGAACTGGCGGCAGGAATCACGGCTACTCCTCGTCGTTAGAAGGTCAAGGGATGGTGACAGGCCACGAATCGCTTCGGCCGAATTTCCAGCAAGACGGGCACCTCCGTGCGGCACTGGTCGGTGGCGCTGGGGCAACGAGGATTGAACGGGCATCCGCTCGGGCGATCCGCGGGGTCGGGGACGTCACCGCTCAAGACAATCCGCTCGCGAGGGACTTCGGTCCCGTCATTGAGCTGGGGCACGGCCGAGAGCAGTGCATTGGTGTACGGGTGCAGCGGCTCGTCGTAGAGGGCGTCAGCGTCGGCGAGCTCCACGAGTTGGCCAAGGTACATCACGCCAACCCGGTCCGAGACGTGCCGCACGACGCCGAGGTCGTGCGCAATAAACAGGTACGTCAGTCCAAACTCGTCCTGAAGGTCGGACATCAGGTTAAGAACTTGGGCCTGCACCGACACGTCGAGGGCGGAGACTGGTTCGTCGGCCACGACCAACGATGGATTGAGGCTGAGGGCCCGAGCGATGCCGACCCGCTGGCGCTGCCCACCCGAAAACTCGTGGGGGTAGCGCTGTACGTAGGAGGGGTCGAGGCCAACGGTCTTGAAGAGGTCGGCTACACGGGCGTTAATGACAGCGTCCGTTCCCATCTTGTTAATGCGCATCGGGTCGGCCACAATGTCGCCCACGGTGCGTCGTGGGTTGAGCGACGCGTAGGGGTCTTGAAACACGAGCTGCATGTCACGACGGGTGTCGCGGAGTTGGCGACGGGAGCGTCCGGTGAGCACCTCACCCTTGAAACTCACCGTGCCGGAGGTAACCGGCATCAGCTGCACCAGGCAGCGCGCCAGGGTTGACTTCCCACAGCCCGATTCACCAACGATGCCGAGGGTTTCTCCCTTGAAAATGTCGAGCGACACGCCGTTAACGGCGGTGGCGACCTTCTTCGTACCGAGCTTGCCGCCACGAATCGGGAAGGACTTTACGACGTCGGTCGCCCGCAACAGAACTTCGTCACTCATTACGACTCCTTCCTACGCAGGGCGACGCGTTGAGTATCGCTCAGCCAACAGGCACTCCGGTGGTCACCGTCGCTCCACGGCGGACGAGCAGCACACTCGTCCATCACGTACGCGCAACGGGGCGCGAAGGCGCATCCGACGGGTACGTCGAGTGGTGACATCACGTTGCCCGCAATGGTGGCGAGGCGCTCACTGCGCTCACCAATGCGCGGCACTGCCCCCAAGAGTCCCCAGGTGTAGGGGTGGCGTGGGTGGCGCACAACGTCGAGCTCAGGACCGGCTTCGATGGGGCGACCGGCGTACATCACCGTGACGCGGTCGGCCATTTCGGCAATCACCCCCATGTCGTGGGTAATGATCACGATGGACGAGTTGTGAACATCGCGAAGGCGACTCATGAGGTCGAGAATCTGGGCCTGCGTCGTGACGTCGAGGGCGGTGGTGGGTTCGTCGGCGATGAGCAATTTGGGGTTACACGACATGGCCATAGCGATGACGACACGCTGGCGCATACCGCCCGAGAACTCGTGGGGATAGGAGTCCACGCGCCGCTTCGCATCGGGAATGCCGACCTCACCGAGGAGTTCGATCGCGCGCGCCTTTGCCTGCGCCTTGGTCAGGTCCGTGTGCTGGCGAATCTGTTCGACAATTTGCCACCCCACCGTATACACGGGGGTAAGTGCGGTCATGGGATCTTGAAAAATCATGCCAATCTCGCCCCCGCGAATTGGCTGCATGGCCTTGTCGCCACTACCAAGGATCTCACGTCCCTCAAATCTCACGCTGCCGGTAATCGAGGCGTTGGCGTCGCGAGTGAGCCCCAGCAACGAGTACATCGCGACGGACTTTCCCGACCCTGATTCACCCACGATTCCGTGTACTTCGCCGCGCCCGACCGAAAGAGAAAGTCCGTCAACGGCCCGAATGAGCCCCTGGCGAGTCGAGAAGGATACCGAGAGGTCGGTGAGCTCGAGAACTGGGGCGGCGTGTTCGTTAGTGGACACTTCGCACCCGTGGATCCAAGAAGGCGTAGAGCACGTCGACGACGGCACTGGCCAGGACGATGAAGAAGGCGCCGTACATCACACACCCCATAATGACGGGCAAGTCAAGATTCAACAGCGAGTTATACGTCAGCATGCCGATACCGTTGAGGCCAAAGACGACTTCGGTCAACAACGCAGCACCGCCGACGAGGGAGCCAAAGTCGAGGCCGAAGAGCGAGACAATGGCCACGAGTGAACAGCGCAGTGCGTGCTTGACCAATATGCGTCGTTCGCTGAGCCCCTTGGCCCGCGCCGTTCGTACGTAGTCTTCGTTGAGTGCGTTCACCAACTCGGCCCGCAGCACGCGCGCGTAGACACCGGCGTAGAGCGTCGCCAACGTAATCCACGGAAAAATCAGGTGCAGCGCCCACTGCCAGGGGCTCTGGGTTATGGAAACGTACCCCGGTGCGGGTAGCCACGAGAAGAGTGAGTGGAACTTGTTCTGGGTCACCAAGTTGACGACTTCTCCTAGCCAGTAGGCCGGAATCGAGACGGCGGCAATACCGCCAAACATGATCAGTGGATCAATCCACTTCCCACGGTTCGCGGCGGCCACCAGGCCACCCGCCACGCCGGCGAGAAGCCACAGCACCGCGGCGCCCACAATCAAGGACAGGGTGATCGGCGCCGCACCCGTGATTTGGGGGATCACCTTGACGCCAATGTTCACGTAGGAGGTGAGGTCCTGCTGAAACAACAAGTGCCACATCATTAAGCCGTAACGAATCGGGAGCGGTCGGTTAAGCCCGAACTCCGCCGCAACGTGCGCCAGTACTTCCGGTGACGCGCTGCGACCAGCAATACGGGCCGCCGGATTTACCCCCGGCGTAGCGAAGAAGATGAGAAACACGACGACACTTATGGAAAACATGACCAGGAAGGCCGAGATGAGTCGCCGCACTATGAAGAGGAGCATCAGGCGCCACCTCGCAGCTTCGCCTTCGGGTCGAAGGCGTCACGGACGCCGTCACCGAGCAGGTTGAGTGCGGCGCAGGTGAGCACAATACCGATGCCCGGTGCAATGGACACCCAGGGTCGGGTGTAGAGCAGGTCGAGACCATCATTGATAATCGTGCCCCACGAAGCGTTGGGCGGTTGCACGCCAATCGACAAGAACGAAAGTGCCGACTCGGTCAGCATATTGAACGCCACCATCATCGGGAAGAAGACGATGACCGTTGGGGCAACGTTCGGAAAGACATCACGGCGCAGGATTCGCCAGTCTGACGCGCCCGAACCAATGGCGGCCTGGATGAACTCGCGCTCGCGCAGGGTCATCACGAGACCCCGCACTGGTCGACCAACGTAGGGAATGTACACCGAGGCGATGATCAGAATTGGCAACACCAATGAGCCAGGTTGAATGTGAATGAAACCAACATTGAGACCACTCGTCAGCAAGATAACGGACAAGCTGATCGCCAATAGATAGACCGGGAAGGCCCAGATGATGTCGAAGAGACGTGAGACAATCCAGTCCACTACCCCACCGAAGTAGCCGGCCACCATGCCGAGGGCGGTGGCGAAGAAGCAGCAGATGACGGCGGAAGAGAAGCCAATGAAGAGCGAGTCGCGTCCTCCGTAGAGAAGTCGGGCGAAGACGTCACGACCCTGTGGGTCGGCACCGAGGAAGTACGTCGAGAAGTGCCACGTCGGACCGATGGGGGTGACACCAAAGCCCACCGTCGAGGGCTGCAAGACACTGACCGTCTTGCCACCGAGTGTGATACTTCCCTGCACGTTCGAAACGAAGGGGTTCTCGTGCGCAATCGAGCTGGCGTAATAGGGGGCCAACAGGCAGGCCAGGATGATCAATGAGAGTAGGCCGAGGGCCATCATGGCGGCGCGGTTGCGCCGGAGTTGGCGCAATGATGACCGCCAGGGGCTCTCCGAGCCCCTGGCGGTCACTACTGCATTGTCTGACGTGGTCGTCAAGTGATTCGTTCGCTTACTTCAGCCAGAGCTGGTCGACGTACATGTAGAACTCCAACGAGAAGTTGTAGTTGCCAACACGCTTACTGGTGAAGTCGATGAGACGGGGGTTGAAGAGCGTGACCCATGGGGCGTACTGCTGCATGATCTGGGTGTCAATCTGTCCCCAGAGCTTGTTACCGGCCACCGGGTTCGTAATCATCAATTTTTCGGCCTGCTGCATCTTCGCGTCGATTGACGGAACGCACATGCCAGAAATGTTGATGGAGTTGGGCGAACCCTTGTGGAAGTTGGCGCAACTGAGCAAGACGTTGATGAAGTCAGATGCCGCGGGGTAGTCCTGGAACCACTGCGTCAACGAAATCTGGACCTTGTTCTTGGTGTCTTGGATGTAGTTGAACTCAATGTTCTGCGACAGCGGCTTCAACGTGGCCTTGTAGCCAATGGCGTTCAAGACACTCACGACGTACTGGCCTTCGTTGTAGTCAACGGTGTCGTTCTGCGCGACCAAGCTGACCTTCATGCCGTAGGTGCCCGATGCCTTGACCAGCGCCTTGGCCTTCGCCAGGTCTGGTCCGGCGTACGTGGCGCCAGTGCCCTTGTTGTAGACACAGTTGTTCACGTGGCCGGGGAAGTTCGCGGGCAAGATGGTGCAGGTCGGCGTGGCCAACTGCGTACCACCGTCAAGGGTGACGGCGGCGTTCTTGTCGACCGCGTACTCAACGGCCTGGCGAGCCTTCAAGTTGTTGAACGGAGCAATGTTCATGTTCATAGGCAAGTACCAGTTCGCGGTCAGCGTGTGGACGTTGATCTGCTTGGCGTACTTGGTGGACACTTCTTGCAGGCGGTCTGCGGGCAGTGGGTCAAAGACCCAGTCGGCCTGACCGTTTTCAACGGCCGTTACTTCGTTCTCGACGGTCTGACCAAAGGTCTCATCGATTTCGTTGGGGTACCCCTGCGGCTGCGCAGCGGAACTCCACACCTTGAAGTAAGGGTTACGAACCATCACCAGTGACTTGTTCGGGTCGTAGGACTTGAACATGTAGGCACCCGTTCCAGGAACTGGGGTTGAGCCTTGGTCCTTGGCCGGCGTCGAAGCGGGCAAGATCGCACCGAACGGTACGGCCATCTGGTCGAGGAATTCGGCGTCTTGGTGTACCAAGGTGAACGTCACCGTGTTCGTAGCTGCGTTGACACTCACGCCGGACAACGAGCACGTGGCCGGCGTCTTCACGCAGGCGTCGCCGCCCTTGATCACGTTGTACCAGGTGCCGGCGTTCGGGTTCGAGACCTTGAACAGGCGCTCGAAGGTGGCCTTGACGTCATTGACTGTCACGGGCGCGCCGTTGGCGAACTTGATGCCCTTGCGCAAGGTGAACGTGTACGTCAGTCCACCGTTACTCACGACGGGCAGTGCCGTCGCGAGGTCGGGAACGACGGTGAAGGAGGGTGTGCCACCGACCTTCTGGAAAGTGACCAGGCCGTCGTAAGTGGCCTGGTAGAGCTGCCAGTACTGCAAGGTGTAGTTGACCTGTGGGTCAAGCGTGCCACCAGCACCGGTCGCCAACAAGTGCAACGTACCGCCAGCGTGGGCGGGCTGGTAGGTGACACCGGCGGCCGACGCCGCCGAACTACCAATCAACCCCGCCGAACTAATAAGAGCCGCGGCTGCGCCGGCGCGTACCCACGATGTGAACGAGTGTTTCATTTTCTCCCCCAAAGTCTTCCCAGCGCCGAATAGCGCTGGGATAATTTTTAGCCCATCTGGTACCACTGCACTGCGATGAAATGTTAAATCTAGAGTTTGTCTCACCCCCGGTTCTTTGATTTTGGGAGAGATGAAAGCTTTTAGTTATAGTTCGCAATTCGTTGATGAAGCAACGTGCGAAATTCGTCATTGTTCACACGAACGCCAACCTGCACTGTCGAGTCAGCGTAGTGAAAGCCACGATCGATGAATGTTGCGCCACGACCGTGCTGCCCCTCGGTTTCAACGTGAACAACCACCCCCTGCTTAACGATTGCGTCCGGTCGGAGGAGTTCGTAGACAGCCATGGCGTCGTGCATGATGACGTTGCGATTGTTGTACCAACGCTCGTGGAACGTGGCGTAGGGTTCGAGCATGTCGGCACAGCGCCGACCAACCTCAGTGCCCAGCGCGCGAAAGGTGGCGAGGTCCTCATCCGTTAGAAACGCCTGATGGGTCAGGTCAAGCGGCATCAGCGTGATGGGCCAGGACTGAGCGAAGACAATTGCCGCGGCTTCGGGGTCGAACCAGATATTGAACTCGGCGGCGGGCGTTACGTTGCCCTCGAAGGAAGCCCCGCCCATGACGACGAGTTGCTCGACATGGTCGATGACTTCGGGGTAGCGCTGAGCGAGCACGGCGAGATTCGTGAGCGGACCAATCGCCACGATTGTGGTGGGTGCCTCGAGCAGCAGGTCACGCAACACTTCCACCCCGTGACGCGGATCGAGTTGGGTGGTCGGCTCATCCCATTCGAGGTCACCGAGTCCATCGTTGCCGTGGACTTCACCGCTGGCGTACTCAGTCTTACCAATTGGCTCGGCGCACCCGGCCGCGACCACAACATCGGCGCGACCAGCGAGGTCCACCAGGCGGCGCGCGTTGCGGGCAGTATCGCTCAAAGGTGAGTTTCCCGCCACGGCCGTGATGGCCACGACATTGAGCTCGGGGCTGTTGAGCGCGAGCAGGATGGCGATGGCGTCATCCACCCCAGGATCAGTGTCAATAATTAGACGCGTGACTGACATGCGACTACCTCTTCCGTAGTGGGCAGCGCACCCTGCGCCCCCAGAGCTTGGGTCGCCAAAGCCCCCGCCGTCACGGCGAAGGCGAGGGCGTCGAGCGGGGATGCCCCACTGGCGAACTGCGCAGCGTAGGCGGCACAAAAAACGTCGCCAGCCCCCACCGTGTCGACCACCGTCACGGTGGGCGGCGCGACCCTCGCCACTTCGACACCGTGGGCGTAGTGAACGGCACCTTTTGCACCGAGCGTGACCACGCAGTGAGCGAGATCGGCAATCGTTAGTCGTTCGGCTTCGTGTTCATTGGCGATCACCACCGCGCACCGGGCCAGGGTCTCGGGCGCAACTTCACGGGCGGGCGCGACGTTCAGAATGAGTCGCCGAGCACGCAGCGCCACCGCATCCACGATTGAAGCATCAACCTCCATCTGGGCGAGCACGACGTCGAAATCATCAAACGTGATGTCGTCAACGGTCAGGCAGGCATTCGCCCCCCGAGCCACCACAATGATGTTCTCTCCCCTCTCATCCACAGTGATGTATGCGGTGCCCGTGGGAACCTCACTTCGTTGCATCAGTGAGGTCCGAACACATCGCTGCTCGAGGTTGCCGAGCAGCCAGTCGCCGGCCTCATCAGCACCGACGCAGGCAATCAACGTCGTGTCGACGCCGAGTGCCGCCAGGGCGGCCGCCTGGTTCGCCGCCTTGCCACCCGGAAGCCTGATCGGATCCGAGCC